>JAJYPO010000009.1 GCA_021795275.1 Nitrospirota bacterium
ATATTGCCGCGCCCCCATGAAGGGGCTCTTCGAGACCGAACATCGCCTCAAAACCTGGCTCAAGGTCGAACGGGAGGTCACTCGCGTGCTGTCGTCGCGTGGTCTGGTGGATCCCGAGGGGGCCCGTATCGTCCTTGAGACACCCGTCCGGATCGACATTCCCCGAATGGAGACGATAGAGGCGGAAACCCGCCACGACGTCATCGCCTTTCTGACGATGGTGTCCGAGCAGATGCCGGAAAAAGGCCGGGCCGTCCTCCACTTCGGGCTTACCTCCACCGATCTTGTCGACACCGCCCAGAACCTCCTCGTCTCCGACGCTCTCCACATCGTGACAGACGAGCTCCATCGTTTTGTCGGCATTCTTGAGCGGCAGGCCCGGGCCCACCGGAACACGCTCATGGTCGGCCGATCCCACGGGATCCATGGGGAGCCGATCGTCTTCGGAATGAAGTTCCTGTCCTGGTTCTCGGAATTCCGGCGTCATCAAGACCGGCTCTCCCGGGCCTCGGCCGCCATCCGGGTCGGAAAGCTCTCCGGAGCCATGGGCACCGCTGTGACCATTCCTCCCGATATCGAGGAGGCCATTCTTGGAGGGCTGGGTCTCGCTGCCGAACCGGCCGCAACCCAGGTCGTTTCCCGGGACCGCCACGCCGAGCTTTTCTCCGTACTGGCCGGCATCGGCTCCTCCCTTGAACGGATTGCCGTCGAGATCCGTCACCTTCAGCGCACAGAGGTCCAGGAGGCGGAGGAGCCTTTCCGTCCGGGTCAAAAGGGTTCCTCCGCCATGCCCCACAAGAGGAATCCCGTCGGGTCGGAAAACATCACCGGTCTGGCCCGCCTTCTCCGCTCCTATGCGGGGGCGGCCCTGGAAAACGTGGCCCTCTGGCATGAACGGGATATCAGCCATTCTTCCGTGGAGCGGGTGATTCTTCCGGACGCCTTCTGTCTCGTCGACTACATGCTCGATCGCATGGGATCGATTCTCCGGGACCTGGTGGTCTATCCGGAGCGCATGCGGAGAAACCTCGATGCGACGGGAGGGCTTGTCTACTCCCAGACCGTGCTTCTCGCCCTCGTCAAAAACGGGCTGTCCCGGGAGGAGGCGTACCGGATCGTGCAGGAGGCCGCCATGGAGACCTATCGGGAAGGGGGAGCGTTCCGGGAGCGACTCCTCAGCCACCCGGACTTTCCGAAGGGGGATGAATGGACGGGATTTCTGGAGCAGGCCTTCGATCCCGCCCGCTTTACTCACAATATCGAGGGGATTTACCGTCGCGTTCTGGGGGAGCCTTCCGGGACGGACGAAAGTTCCCGGGCAGGAAAGGTCTGACAGTGCTGCAGCCGCCCGACGCGACGCTCTATGAAGGAAAAGCCAAGATTCTCTATGCTACCTCCGATCCGAAGGTCGTCATCCAGGAGTTCAAGGATGACCTGACCGCCTTCAACGCCCAGAAAAAAGGGAGTTTCTTCGGAAAGGGCGCCCTGAACTGCCAGATTTCGGCGACCCTCTTCCGGCTTCTGGCGGACAGGGGGGTGCCCGTTCACTTCCGTTCTCTCGATTCTCCCCGCCGAATGGTCATCGACAAGCTCGAGATGGTGCCGCTGGAGGTTGTGGTCCGGAACAGGGTGGCCGGCTCTCTGGCCAAGAGGTTGGGGATTCCGGACGGCTCGGAGCTCTCCTTTCCCGTCATCGAATGGTACTACAAGCGGGACGACCTGGGGGATCCAATGGTCAACCGGGACCATATCCGGATTCTCAAGCTGGCCTCCGATGCTGTCCTGGACGAAATTCGCACGCTGGCGCTCCGGACGAACGACATACTCCTCCCTTTCTTGCGTGAGAGGGAAATTGTCCTGGTGGACATGAAGCTCGAGTTCGGATGGAACGCCGATGGATCCCTCGTCCTGGGGGACGAGATCGACGGGGACACCAGCCGGCTTTGGGATGCGAGTACCGGTGAAAAGCTCGACAAGGACCGATTCCGGATGGATCTGGGCTCGGTCAAGGAAGGATACGAAAAGATCTACGAAAGGGTGGTGGGCCATGCCGTCGAATCCTGAAAAGACATCCCGGGTCAGGGTCACCATCCTCGTCCGCATTCGGGAGGGAGTCCTCGATCCTCAGGGCGAGGCGGTGCGCCAGGCCCTGTCCGACATGGGCCACTCCCAGGTGGAGGATGTGCGCATCGGAAAAGTCATCGAGGTAATTCTGCCGTCTGAGCCCGGAATCCCCGAGAAGGCTCGCGAGTGGTGCGAGCGCCTGCTTTCCAACCCGGTGGTCGAACGCTACGAAGTCGTCAGCGTCGAACCGGTTTAGGGACTTCCGACGAAGGCCGCCGACGGCAGGTCAGGGAAAGGGGGGATAGTGAACGCTCCGCCGGGATTTTTCAGGCTGTGGCTGGGCCGGATCTTTTGGGGGCTGGTCGCCTCCGTTCCCCTCGGGGTGGTGGCCCTGGTTCTGCTCATGCTCTCGGCAGAGCTCCGTGGCCTCGACCGTGCCCGGACCGGCATCGAGGCTGCCAACAGCCTCCTCTCCTCGGCCATGAAGTCCGGAAAGCCCGAGGCAGTTCCCCTGGCAGTCAGGCAGATGGCCTCCGCGACAGGGACGACCCTCATCCTGTTCAGAAATGATGGGACGCCGGCCTATTCCGACATGAGGGCCCTCGATCGCCTCAAGGCCTACACGGCGATTCCGGAAGAATGGAAAACCGCTCCACACACCCCCGACCTTTTTCTCTGGCCTCCGTCTTCCCTTCCCAGGCCCCTGGTTCATGAAGTCGACCGGATCTTTTCGAACCGATCGGCCCACCTCGTGACCGATTCCCGGGGCCGGGCGAGCCCCATGGCCATCGGTGGCGGGTACGCCATCTGGACGAAATCCATCACGAACCATACTACCTGCGCCCGCTGTCACGGGTTCGACCGTGAGGTTCTGGGCCATTGGGTGGCGGTGGCCTCCGTCTCTTCCGTCGCGAGTCGTCGGGGAACCGTCCTCTGGGGCTTCTGGCCCCTTCCGGGGATCAACCAGAGGATTCTTTTCGGGGGAACCGTCTCCATTGTCCTTTTCTCGATCTTCCTGGTATCTTTGGCCGAAACATGGACGCTTCGCCGGGGACTGGCGGGGAAAAAGGGAAAAAAGCCGGCGGGCAAGAAGGGAGGCGAGGCGCCGGAGGGGCCGATCTTTGCCCGGGAGTCTCCGCCTTCGGAGGCGGACGAAGATGAGGAGATGACGGTTTCCCACGAGGGTTGGGAGGAGCTTCATCGTCGCCTCGAGACGCTCGACCAGTCGGTCCTGGCCCTGGCAAATGAAATTCCAAGGGCCGGAGTCCTTCCCCAGCAACACCCCGACGAGAGGATCGCCGTCCATGCGACCCTGGGGGATCTTCTCTCCGACTGGAGCGACCGATTCGAACTGGCCCTGCAGGAGCTCGGTGCTCATCCGGCCCTGGCCTCCGACCCCCTTCTGCTCCGGTATCTCGATAAGGTCCGGGAGTTTCGGGCCCAGGCGGTTTCCTTTGCCGACATGGCTTCCCAGGACACCGAGGAAAAATCCTTCGGGGTTCTCAAGGCGCCTTTTTTCGAATCCCTCTCCGATGAACAGAAGGACTGGACGGATCGGCTGAGATCGGTCCTGGGCCACCTGCATGCCGAGATCCGTGCCATGGAGGGAATCAGCAAGACAGGCCTCGCCCGGACGGAGATCCCCAGGGAGAACTCCGAAAGCGGGAAAAGGGACGCTCAGGGGCAGGGATAATCCGGCCGGGCAATTATAGGGGGTGGCGCGCCTTTTTCACCCTTTTTCAGTCTGCCGGAAAAGGAACGGACGTCAGATGGACTTTCAGGATGGGGCAGAAAGCCCCTTTCTTCTTTTTCATTGCGGGACAGGATCGACGTTGACACCGTCTGCGAGGGATTTCCTCAAGGAGATGATGACGGAGCTCGAACCGCGTCTCTCGGAGGGCGAAGGAGCCCTTGAGCTCGCCGTCCGGTGTGTGGACCGTCTTGAGGACTCCGGCCTTTTCAATGCGGGGAAAGGGGCGATATCCCAGTCGGACGGGGTCGTCCGCCGGGATGCGGGAGTGATGGACGGAAGGAGCCTGGAGGCCCTGGGAATCAGCCAGGTCCGGGGGATACCCTCGATGGCCCGCCTCGTGGCCGCTCTCATGGGTCGGAGTGGCCATGTCCATCTGTCTGGAACGATGGTCGAGCGGTGGGCCGGTCGCCATGGGTGGACTCCTGGGCTTCCGGAAGAGGAGCGCGATCCGACCCTTTGCTGGGAGAGGGCCCCGGGGCTTGCGGGTGAGGGGACCGTCGGCTGTGTGGCCCGGGACCTCCAGCGGAATCTTGCGGCCGTCACATCGACGGGAGGTATCGGTCGAATGTGGCCGGGGCGTGTCGGAGACAGTCCGATCGTGGGGGGCGGGTTCTACGCAGACAACGAGCGGGGGGCGATCTCCATGACCGGGGTGGGGGAGGCCATACTGAAGGCCGGAGGGGGTGGAGCCCTCATTGCCCTCCTCGCCGGAGCGTCCGGTGAGAATCGCGACCGGATTCTTTCGGAATTCCTTGAGCGAATCCGTGCACGATTCGGAGGGGAGGCCGGATGTGTCGGCATCGACCGGGACGGAGGATACTTTGCCGCTCATTCCTCTCACCGCATGGTGCACGGTTTTCTAAAAAAGGGGCGCCATCATGTGAGCGACCAGGGATCAGGCTACAGGGATCTCGACTGAATCGTTCGGATGGAGGCGTTGTTTTGGGGCCAGCTGGGACTTTATAATGAAAAGAGCTGCGATCCGGTGTCTCTCCCGCAAGCGAGGGGCCCTGAGAAATTCATCATCTTCCAGGAGACGACCCCATGCCTCATCCCTTTTTCGATTACGATCCCGCCGAAGATATCGATATTCCCTATGCCCAGCTGAAGACGGACGGTCCCGAATGTCCTTTTTGCGGAGAGGCGACCATGCTTGTCGATGGTGATTTCGTCTGTCTCGAATGCAACGGGGGCTGGTATGGTCCGGAGGTTGGCTGATCTCCTCCGGTTTGAGGCGGACAGGCTTGACTTGTCCTGTATTCCTGCGTAACATCCTTGGTCATGAGGCCCCGGTTTCTTTCGGGGCCCTTTCCTTTATGAGATTATCGAAGACTCAAAGCTGTTTGCCCCCGTAGCTCAGGTGGACAGAGCAGAGGTTTCCTAAACCTTTGGCCGGGTGTTCAAATCACCCCGGGGGCACCAATCCTTGGCTCAAAAATCCCTATCAGACGAAGATATTTCACGCCATAGCCCGCTATTCTTCTGGACTCTTCCGATGCCCTGACATATTTTTTGATTTTCAGAACGGCCCTGTGCTGGAAAATCGGCCCACATGGGTGGGATCCATGAGAGTTCCTGTCCTGATGCGAATTTTTGCAGAGGGCGTCCAGGAGGGAAAAGAAAAAAGAGAGAGGCCGAAAAGGCCTCTCTCTAGGATAATCAAGCAATCATGGCAGAATATGAATCGTCGATCAGGACTTGATGCGGGATTTGTTGTCGCTTTTTCCGAACATGTAAATCAGGAAGCCTACGCCTACCAAATATGAGAAAAGAACAAGAAAGATACTGATCGGGCTTGCTGAGGGTCCAAGTCCCATGTCGGCCTCCCTTTCACAGATGGTTTCGCCAGTCCTCCGGTCCAATACCGAGGATTGTTTCATCATACATGACAGAATCTATCTTGTCTTCATGTTTTTTTAAATCCAGTTTCTTTTGTGGAACATTTTTTTATTAGTGTGAAACGGAAATGATTTGAGGCCCGACCTCTTTGGGAGAAAAGTCTCGCAATCTGCTTTTCTTGTCGTGCGGGATGGAGGATCGTTGATAAGACAGGGCGGGTCAGGGCTTCCATAGCTCCGGATAGAGTCGTTTCAATGCGGCGAGTTTCGGGAGGTCGTGATAGACGATGTAGGGGTAGTTTGGATGCTCTTCCAGAAAATTTTGATGGTAGTCTTCGGCAGGGTAAAAGACATCGAGCGGAAGGATCTCGGTGGCGATTGGCCGCTTGAAGAGACCTGAGCGGTCGAGCTGGTCGATATAGGCCTTCGAAACCCCCCCCTGCTCCTGGCTGAGAGTAAAGATCACGGATCGGTATTGCGATCCGATATCGGGTCCCTGGCGATCTACTTCCGTCGGATCGTGTGCGACAGAGAAGAAAATCCGAAGAAGTGTTCCGAATGAAACGACACCGGCATCGTAGGTGACTTCGACCGATTCGGCATGGCCGGTACGTCCTGTGCAGACGATATCGTAATGAGCCGTTTCGGCCGCCCCTCCAGCATAGCCGGAGCGGACTTCCGTCACCCCCCGAACATGTTTGGATACGGCGTCGACTCCCCAGAAGCACCCTCCGGCCAGAACGGCTTTCTGGAGGCCTGTGGAGGCGTCGTCCTCTTCTGGGACGGGAAGGGGGCTGTCTGTCGTCGGGGAAGCGCCTGAGCATCCGATGCCGGCCATGAGGAAAAAGGTACCGGAGAGCAAGGTGTGGGAAAGGCTCATGGGCGTCCCCCAGGTGGAGGCATGAAGGGAACGAAGTTGAGCGCGGCCATATTGATGCAGTACCGGAGACCCGTCGGCTGGGGGCCGTCATTGAAGACGTGGCCGAGATGGGCGTCACAAAGGGCACAGAGGACCTCCGTTCGTCGCATGCCGTAGCTCGCGTCCTCTTTTCGCTGTATGTTTTCAGGCGTCAGTGGATCCCAGAAACTGGGCCATCCCGTTCCCGAGTCGAATTTTGTTTCGGAAGAAAAGAGAGCCGTGCCACAGCAGATGCACCGGTAAAGTCCCGATTCTTTCCGGGCAAATCCGGGATCGGAAAAAGGCCGCTCGGTAGCATGCTTGCGCGTCACATCATAGGACAGGGGGGAGAGGACCTTCTGCCAGTGCGGATCGTCGTACACTTTGGGTTTTCTGGCCGGACCGACCGGTGTACCGTCGTCGGAAAACTCGATGATGGTGACAGGGTCGGAGGAGGCGGAGTCGTCTGGACGCATGAAAAGAAACCTCGTTGAAGTATGGTGCCGGGCCATGAATGGTCACGAACACGTCGGCCCCGAAATCGGATCTCATTTGACGATAACCGGGCCCCTGCTCGAGGTCAAGGGAGGGCAATCTCAGATCCATGGGGTCGGAGGCGACCTTCCAGTGAAAAAAGAAGCAGATCTTTGGCAATCCGCCCCGGTATCCGGACATCATTCTGGACGGTTTTTTCTCCTCTGAGAGACTGCCCACACGTCAGGCTTTACGGAGCTGGTGGCCGGGTGCCAAGGGACGACCAGAGTGGCACGCTCAAGGTCGTCAGCGTCGCAGGCGAATCGGCCAAGACAGGGAGGTAGCTCCCGAACAGAATTAGGAGCGACTTTCATTTGTTGCCTCCTGGTCGCCCTGCATGCGTCTGTCGAGAAAGAGAGCCTTGCGGAGAAAGTTCTCCCCGTCGATTTTTTCGTTGTTCAAGGCCATGGCGATCAGTTCGCCCCCGATCATTTCGGGGGAAAGGATCATGTCCGGAGAGACGGAACGGATTCGGGAGAAGCTGGCCCGGCTCCGGACGGAGACGATGGTCCGGGCCTTTGAGCCGATGTCCCGGGCGGCCAGGACCACAAAGGCGTTCTCCGCATCCTCCTCGAGGAGGGCTAGGATGGCCTGGGCCTCCAGGGCTCCGGCCTTCTTCAGGATGTCTCCGTCGGTGGGGTCTCCTTCCACCTGGTCAGCCCCCGTGAAGGGAGCATCCTCCAGAAGGCGGGGAACGATGAGCGTAACGGGAAGATGACGTGAGGAAAGTTCCTGAAAAACATGGCGGGCCAGGCTTCCGGTCCCGACCAGGATGTAGTGGTCCTTGCGTGGCATTTTCTGTTTCTCCGGGATGAGAACCTTTTTGAGGCGTTCGTTGATGAGGGGAATGAGGACGGATGAAATGGAGGCGCTGAAGACGGTGATGCCGAAGATGACCATGCTCACCACAAATAGCCGGGCGTCGTCCGTCTTTGGAACGATATCCCCGTATCCTACCGTCGCCATGGTGATCACGGCAAAATAAAAGGCGGTGACCAGTGAGGTGATGTGAGGGGTGAATCCCTTGCCCAGGATGAAGGATCCGAAGATCCCGTATCCCATGAGCAGGAGGATGCTGAGGAGGGAAAAGAAGGAACCGGTGGAGACGGTGGACTGATCGAAGGACTTTCGTGCGAGGAGAAGCCCCGCCAGCAAAAGGAGAATGAATCCCAGATGGACAAAGGAAATGGGGCTCGTCCTCAGGAGGACCACGAGGGACAGTGCGGAAAAAAGGACGGTGACCACCCAGGCGAATCGGGAGCGGAGAAGGAGTCCGATGGACATGAAAAGCTGGACAAGGCCGATGACTGTCTGGGGGACCCCGCCCGGGATATGAAAGACAACCGGAAGATGGGCGAAGTCCTGGGCGGGCCCGAACGTCTGGAGATGCGTCTGGATGATGCGGATCTGGTCGAGGAGGGGAAGGACGTTCTTTAAGCCATAGAGTCCCACGATGCAGGCCAGAATGACGTGGGGGAAGAGCCGGGAGCCCCCGGGAGTCCTTTGGAGGCGTCGTTCAAACCACTCCCGGACCCGGGCAATGCTCCTCTTGTTCACCTTTGCTCCCCTATGGTCCAATCTTTGGTATCATGAAACGAATGTGCGTCGAAAAACGATAGACGATCCGGTTTCCGTAGGCAAGGAGTTCGACCGGATCCAGAGGAAAAGGCGGAATGGCATGCTCATGATTCTTCTCAGGCTCCTTGTGAATGCCCTTATCATCTTTGCCGTTTCACGAATGGTCCGTGGGGTTGAGATCCGGGGTTTCCCGACCGCCATCGCGGTCGCGGTGGTCCTCGGCTTCATCAACATACTGGTTCGTCCGCTCCTGGTCATCCTGACCCTTCCAATCACCCTCCTGACGCTGGGGCTTTTCATCTTTGTCCTGAACGCCCTGCTCCTGTGGGCCGTTTCGGCGGTCGTCCCCGGCTTCGAGATCCGGACGTTCACCGCGGCCCTTCTGGCGGCTTTTCTCATCAGTCTGGGAAGTCTTCTTGCATCCCTTCTGTTTCCCAAGGTATAGGAATGAGCCCCTCCCCCATGCCGGTATTCAGGGACTGGATGACCGCCACAAAGCCCGACCGGGAGGTCGAACTGAAGCGCAAGGGTGAAAGCCTCTTCCTGCAGGGCGATCCTTCAGACTACTTCTATGTCGTGACGGAAGGACGCATCCTTTTCGTCAAGGAAAGTCCCTTCGGGACGCCCATCGTTCTGGAGAGGCTTCTTCCCGGCGATTTTGTCGCCGGGTTCGCCGTTATCTTCGATTTC
Source organism: Nitrospirota bacterium (assembly GCA_021795275.1). Next base: position 9,356 of record JAJYPO010000009.1, read on the forward strand.
CCCTACCCGGCCGGGGCGATTGGGGACTGTCCGTCGAAGGCCGTCGGATATGCCAAGAAAAATCTTCACGTAGCCCTCGAACGTGACAGGGAGCTTCGGAGGGAGGTCAACACTGAACTCGGAGACCGGTTCCGGATGTACCAGTCCCGCCTGCTTTATGCCCACATGCCGATCGAGGTCCGGCTTTCACAGGCCTTGGTGGCACTTTCCGGACGGAGCACCGATTCTCCACCCTTCACGCACACTGCGATCGGCTATCGGGACTCGATCGCCATCACCCGGACCGTTTTGGCCCAGATGTGCCTGACCACGGTGGAAACGGCCATTCGGGTCACCCGCATGTGGGAGAAAACCGGAAAGCTCGACCTGTCCAGAAAAGGCATCGTCCGGATCGTCGATCCGGCATTCTTCGAGGGGATCGTCCGCGGACATTCGTTGTAGCTTTAAGACCCTCTACCCCTCCTCAGGTCCGTACTCTCCTCCGTTGCATGCCACGCATATGAAATCCCCATCAAGCCAGCGCATCGGCTTTCCACAAACAGAACACGCTTTTTTCTTCATCGTTTCAAGGACCATGTCGTCCTGGACATCGATATCTTTTTTTTGAGGTTTTCCGGTAGTCATCGCTTTGCCCTCCTTGGATTATGGAGAAAGACTCAAGACCCAACTGCCCTCATTGTACATCTTCCGGCCGCTTTTTGCCTTCCTGGTGCGCTTCGAGAAGACGGATCAGGTTGCCCCGTTCCCTTCCGGGCCTGTATTGGGGAGGCCCTGCGGGGCTGGTTGTAAGAGCCGGCGCATACGGGCCTTTTTCCGGGGGTGCGGGAAGAATGAGAGCGATGATGAGAAGAACGAGCAGGGGGGGAGCGGACAGCCGGATCGAGGGTGAGGCTTTAAGCATCAGAAGGAAGACGGCCATATAAAACAGGAGGACCAGCAGGGGGGATGCCCCCGGTACCTTCAACGCGCTTCCGGGGAGATCGGCAAAGCCGGCGACCAGTCCGAGAACGGAATGGGAGAGGGCCCCGGTCAGGAGAGTCAGGATCAGGGGCGTGTGGGGAAGGACCATTCTCAGCAAGAGGTCGAAAAATCCCAGAGGAAGAAGCATGTCTCCCGCAAGCGGGACGAGGATGGGGTTGGCGATGATCCCGGCCGGACTTGCGCTCCTGAAGACAAGTGCAAGAAGGGGCGTCGTAAACAGCGTGATCAATACCCCCGATCGAAGGGTTTGGCGAAAAGAGTCCCCCCCTTTTCCTTTTTTGGCATTTTTAGACGGGACTGCTTGCCCCAGGACCAGGGCCCACAGGGCCAGGAGAGAAAGAAGAAAGGAAAGGGAGCGGGCCAGGGAGGGGACAACGATCAGCATGATCAGGGTTGAAAGGCCCAGTATTTCTTGGAAGGTAAGGTCGACAAAGAAAATTTTAAACAATGAGACGAGGAAAAAGGCAAGGAATGCCCGGGCCGCGGCGGGGGGAAGGCCGATCATCAGCGTGTAGAGTCCCAGAAGGGGAAGAACCGGGAGAATAAGAGCCCGGGAAAGAGGAAGCCGGACGGAGAGTGTTCGCAGCAGAGGAAGCGGGAGGAGGCGGAGGATCAGCAAAAAAGATCCCCCCAGGAAGAGGGCCAGGAGCGTCATGTGTTCACCTGAAACGGACAGGAGATGGGAGATCCCGGCCTGCCGGAAGTCCGACAGGGAGTCCGGGGGGAGAAATCGGGTGTCCGAAAGGACGAGGGCCGCGAGAAGGCCGGCCGTGTCAGAAGGATAGTCAAGGCTGAGAGATCGGGAAAGCGTCCCGGAGAGAGCGTCGATTCTTCGGAAGAGACGGCTTGTGGGAGAGGAGCCCGGATAGATTGTGAGAGGGCTGCTGTCTGCAATACGGTAGGCGGCGCGTTCGCGGGCCATGGGGAAACCACCGGGCGGGAGGGGGAAGGGGGTGATCTCCCCTTCCATACAGTCCCCCCGTACCACCGGATCAACCGGGAGACGTCCGGCCGGGATGAAGATGCGAAATCGAGCGGATCCTGGAAAAGGCGGACCTTGCACTTTTCCCGAGACCCATAACCCGGCTTTGGTCGGATCGGGTATGGAATCAAGACAAAATTCGATAAGACGCGGATCTCGGACGGATTGCGGTACCCCGGCCGGAGGAAGGATGAAGAGTCCTCCCACAAAGCTTCCGGCCAGAATGAGGGTTAGAAGGCGGGGGGAGGCCGAGACATTCGCGAGTGTCAGTGCGAATGTCGTGGCCCCGAGAAGGAGGAGCGTCGAGACAGGAAAATACGGGAAGAAGGCGGAGAGGAAAAGCCCTGCCGTGCTCACGACAGACGCGGGAAAACAATCTCGGATCGTCAATGTGCGGAAGACACGATCTCTAGCGGTGAGGGGAAAGCGCGGCGAAGTCCCGGGTTGCCGCCTCTTCCAGCGCCTCCATCATGCGCTCGAGCTTTTTGGTGTCCGGTCCTTCAAGCATGATGCGTATGGCCATCTCCGTCCCGGAATACCTGAGAAGAAGGCGTCCATGGCCTTCAGCCAGCGTCTTGTCCACTTCAGCCCTCGCTTTTGAGAGGGAAGGGAGGGTTTCGATCGGCGGCTTGGCCGGGACGGGGATTGTCTTGAGCATCTGGGGATAGGGCTCCATGACACGGGAGGCGTCGTCCAGGGAAACCCCGTCGAGGGAGAGGATGGAGAGAAGCTGGAGCGTGGTAAGGAGTCCGTCTCCGGTGGAGTGGAAGTCCCTGAAAATGATATGGCCGGATTGCTCTCCTCCGAAGGAAAGCTCCAGGCGGTCCAGTTCTTCGAGGATATACCGGTCTCCGACCTGGGTCTTCCTCAGGTTGATTCCGTGGCTTTTCATGGATTCTTCGAGCGCCAGGTTGCTCATGACAGTCGTGACCAGCGTGTCCCCGGAGAGACGTCCTTCCCTCTTCAGGAAGGGTGCGACGATCGCCATGATCCGGTCACCGTCGAGGATCTTGCCGGTGCCCGTCACGAAGAGGGCCCGGTCGGCGTCTCCGTCGAGGGCCACTCCCAGGTCGGCACCCGTCTCGACCACCCTTTTGGCCAGGTTTTCCGGATAAAGGGCTCCGCAATTGTCGTTGATGTTGACACCGTCAGGGTTATCGGCCATCGTGATGACCTCGGCTCCAAGTTCCCTCAAGGCCATCGGGGCCACTTTGTAGGCGCCTCCGTTCGCCATGTCGGCCACGATCCGGATGCCGTCGAACTTCTGTTTTCGGGGAAGGGTGTTCTTTACGAACTCGACATAGCGCCCTTCCGCCCCGGAAAGACGGGAGACCTTGCCGATCAGGGCCCCGGTCGGCCGGATGTGGTCGATCTCCGGGTCTGTCACGAGGCGCTCGATACGGTCTTCGAGTTCGTCGGGAAGCTTCAGGCCCTCAGAGGAAAAAAACTTGATTCCATTATCGTCGTAGGGGTTGTGGGACGCCGAAATCATGATCCCGGCGTCCGCGCGGAGGCTTCTGGTCAGAAAGGCGATGCCCGGGGTGGTGAATGGGCCAACCAGGATGACATTGACGCCCATCGAGGTGATCCCGGATGTGAGGGCCATCTCAAGCATGTAACCGGAGATCCGGGTATCTTTTCCGATGACGATATGGTGTTCCTCTCCGGCCCGGACAAAGAGGTGGGCCGCCGCACGACCCAGTCGGTAGGCCATCTCGCCTGTGATCGGATGGACATTGGCGCGTCCGCGGATTCCGTCAGTTCCGAAGAGTCTGTGCCGTGTCTTGCTCATGATCCCTCCCCATTCATTTATGGCTGGATTTTCGCCATCATAACAGAATTTTCCCTTGGACCGAAAGCTATCGTCCCTTCGCCGGAGCAAGCGACCCGGTAGAAGTGATCTCGACGGACACGGTCAAGGGGGAAAGAAGTCGTATGCGCGCATTGTCGGGAATGGCAACCGCCACATTGAAGGTCTGGGCACGGTTTCCGGAAAGAAGGGAAAGCTCGATCGGCCGGGTCTTCAGAAAATGAATGGAGGCCAGGTTGGTCCTGTCCCCCTCTATCAGGGCCTGGTCCGGAATCATTCGGACCCGAAGCGGCGCGATCCTGTGGCGGGTTTCTCCGATGAAGAGCGGTAAAATCCGGACCATCTTCCGGGAGAGCGGCATGAGGTTGATCGAGACCTTCTCGGGGGCGAACCGGACGACGGAAACACCCGTTGGGAGGGACAGAGTCGAGTTGTCGAGGCGAAGAGTCGTGAGGCCGGGCCCCAGAGAATGGCCATCGAGAATGATCGAGAGGCTCTCCGCATGGATCTGTCTCCCGAATCCTGGCGGTCCTTCCAGTGTGAGGGTGACGCGGTCGGGAAGGGACTTGAGCAGTTCGAGGTGCGGAGGGAGCTTGACGACAGTCACGGGAACGGTCAGGGAAAAGTATTCCCTGCCCGTCCGGCTTATGTGGAACCAGAGGGCCAGCGAAAGAATCAATGCAAGGAGCTTGAGCGGCAGGTTCCGCTCCAGGGATCGCCGTAAAGAGTCCCACCGGATCATGGTCGATTCCTTGATGACGGCCCACCCGGCCTCAGGAGGTCAGAAAGTCCGGGGATGAGGGAGATTGAGGCATAGAAGCGTTTGCGCAAGGATTGCATTCTCCGGTTCTTGGGGAGACGGGCTTCTTTCCGGAAGAGGCGGGTGAGCGTCTGCCTCAAGAGGATCATGTCCGTCTGGGGGGTGACCCGTCCGGCGACGACGAGGGAAATCTGGGAGGTCTCCTCTGAAACGACGAGAGCGACGGCATCGGTTTCCTCCGTTATGCCGATGGCCGCCCGGTGGCGGGTCCCGTATTGCCGGGAGAGGTCGGAAGAAAGGGAGATAGGCAAAAAACATCCCGCAGTCGAGATCCTGTTCTTGCGGATGATGGCCGCTCCGTCGTGGATGGGCGAGTAGGGGAGGAAGAGACTGACCAGAAGTTCGTTGGTTATGACGGCATCGAGTGGAACCCCGACCTCGACGATCTCGGAAAGGTCGGTGTTTCGCTCGAGGACGATGATTCCCCCGATTCCCCGCCGACTGAGGCTCTGAAGGGCCTTCACGAGCTCCTCGATGTCAAGGGTGGAGTCGCCCAGGGGAATCCCCAGCAGAAGCGGACTTTTTCCCACACGAGCCAAGGCCTTGCGGATTTCGGGCTGAAAAAGGATCAGCAGGGCCAGGACGATCTGGGACCAGAAGCTCGTGATCAGCCAGTTGAGGGTAAAGAGCTTGAGCCATCCCGAAACGAAAAAAACGAGAAGGAAGACCAGCACACCGATGACCATCTGGAAGGCCCGGGTGCCGCGAATGAGAAGAAGGATCTGGTAAAAGATGAACCAGACGGCGAGAATGTCGAGGACATTCCGCCAGAGACTCCACGATGCGAGACTATTCACCGCCGCCTCCCTCTATGGAACGGAGAACCCGTCGGATCTGGAAGGCGATGTCGGGCCGGTGCGTCCGGAACAGCGCAGCTCCATGGAGCGTGCACCAGGCCATGACGGCAGCCGTCGGGATGTCTCTCCCCTCAGGCGGAGAGGGGTGGGCCGCATCGTCCAGAAAGCGCTTCCTGGAGGGGGCAATCAGAAGGGGGCCGTTTCCGAGAAAGGCGTCCATATGTCGCAGAAGTGTGAAGTTGTGTTCGACCGTTTTTCCAAACCCCAGACCGGGGTCGAAAATCAGTCGGTCACTTCCAATTCCCGATCGTCCAAGGGTGGATACCCGTTCTGTAAAGAAATCCTGGACCTCAGCCATGACATCCTTGTAGAAGGGGGCGCGTTGCATCGTTTCGGTTGTTCCCTTCATGTGCATGACGACGGCCATGGCCTCCGGGTGTTCCTGCAGAATGTCGATGAATCCTGGGTCTTTGAGGCCTCCCACATCGTTGATCAATGTGGCCCCGAATGGAATGGCTTCACGGAAAATCTCGGGGCGACGCGTATCGATTGAAAGAGGGACCGGTATCTGCGCCAGGGCTTCGATGGCGGGAAAGAGGCGGGATCGCTCCTCTTCCAGGGATATGGGACGCGATCCCGGCCGGGTGGATTCGGCTCCTATGTCGAGGATCTGGGCTCCCGAATCGATCAATCGGAGTGCATGATCCAGAAGGAAGCCATTCCCGGACAGAAGACCGTCTCCGGAAAAAGAATCGGGGGTCATGTTGATGACCCCCATGATGAGTGGGAGATCGCTCTCCCTTCTCGCGATTCTAAGAAGCTCCCGGAAGTCAGCCCGGGGCATTGGCCGCCTGGATGAGGGCGTCGATCTGTGGGGAATCGAGCGTTTCCTTTTCCAGGAGTGCTTCTGCGATGCTGGTCAGCGCTTTCATGTGGGCCGAGATCAGGCTCTTGGCCTTGGCGTAGGCATCGAAAATGATGCCGCTCACTTCGCGGTCGATATCGATCGCTGTGGACTCGCTGTAGTCCCTTCGCTGGAACATTTCCCGCCCGAGAAATATCTCGTCGTTTTTCTGGGCGAAGGTGATAGGGCCAAGCTTGTCGCTCATCCCCCATTCGCAAACCATTTTTCTTGCCAGGTCGGTGGCCCGTTCAATATCGTTTCCGGCCCCTGTCGTGATGGACTTGGTCACGAGCTCTTCCGCGACCCGGCCCCCCATGAGGATGGCGATGTTGTTCAACAGAAAGTCCTTGCCGTAAGTGTACCGGTCGTCCGTCGGAAGCTGTTGGGTCACGCCGAGCGCCCGGCCCCTTGGAATGATGGAGACCTTGTGGACGGGGTCTGTTCCCGGGATGAGCTTCGCGACAAGGGTGTGTCCCGCTTCATGGAAGGCGGTCACGCGTTTCTCGTCCTCGGTGATGAGGATGGACTTGCGTTCGACCCCCATGAGAACTTTGTCTTTGGCATCTTCGAACTCGCTCATCTCCACGACTTTTTTGTCACGACGGGCCGCGAGAAGGGCCGCTTCGTTGACAAGGTTCGCGAGATCGGCTCCGGAGAAGCCGGGTGTCCCGCGGGCAACGGTCTCCAGATTGACGGAGGAGTCGAGGGGGATCTTTTTCGTGTGGACCTCGAGGATCTTGATCCGCCCCTTGAGATCTGGTTTCCCGACGATGATCTGGCGGTCGAAGCGGCCGGGGCGGAGAAGCGCCGGGTCAAGAACGTCCGGCCGGTTGGTCGCGGCGATCAGAATGACCCCTTCATTGCTTTCGAAGCCGTCCATTTCGACGAGGAGCTGGTTCAGGGTCTGCTCGCGTTCGTCGTGCCCTCCTCCGAGGCCGGCGCCCCGATGGCGTCCGACGGCATCGATCTCGTCGATGAAAATGATGCAGGGGGCATTTTTCTTGCCCTGCTCGAAGAGGTCCCGGACCCGGGAGGCACCGACGCCGACGAACATTTCAACGAAGTCGGAGCCGCTGATATGAAAGAAGGGGACATCCGCCTCTCCCGCAATCGCCTTGGCGAGCAGGGTCTTTCCGGTTCCGGGGGGGCCGACGACGAGGACGCCTTTGGGAATATGCCCACCCAGCCGCTGGAACTTGGAGGGATCCTTGAGGAATTCGACAATCTCGAAGACTTCTTCCTTGGCCTCGTCCACGCCGGCGACATCCGCAAAGGTGATCTTCTTCTTGTCCTCGGTCATCATCTTGGCCCTGGATTTACCGAAGGACATGGCCTTGTTTCCACCTGTCTGCATCTGGCGCATGAAAAAGACCCAGAGAAGGACGAGGACAATGATCGGGCCCCAGGAGATGAGAAGACTCATGTACCATGGGCTCTCGCCCGGAGGAATGGCAATGATCCTGACATTGCGCTTCTGAAGCTCCTCGACGAGGTGGGGATCGTTGGCGGCATAGGTTTGGAAATGAGATCCATCCTTCATTACGCCATTGATATGGTTCCGCTTGATCGTCACTTCGCTGATCTGGTTCATTTCAAGCTTTGAAATGAAATCCGAGTAGATCAGGTTCTGGGCGGTGGGTTGGCGGAACTGAAACATGTCGAAGACGAGAAAAACGACGATTCCGATGATCAACCAGAGGGCAAGGTTCTTGTAGAACGGCTTCATCAACAGATTCCTCCTTCAAGGGGTGCGATTTCTGATTCTAGCATGGAGCCTACCCCTCTTCAATCGGATTTTATGAAAAACCGGCAAGGAGAAAGGGTTCCCCGACCCCCTGAGTCAGGAGGTCTGTTCGAGGACGGCGATGAAGGGGAGTGTCCGGTACTTGTTTTTGTAATCAAGACCGTATCCGATGACAAAACGGTTCGGAATCGAAAAACCGGTATAGTCCGGGGAAAAGGAGACTTCCCTTCCGCCTGTTTTGTCGAGAAGGGCGCAAAAGCGAACGGTTTCTGGGTGATGCCGGGAAAGGACGTCCATGATGAGAGTGGCGGTTTTTCCGGAATCGATGATATCTTCGATAACAAGCACATCTGTTCCCTTCAGGTTCAGGGATGGCTCGGAAAGACGCCTGGTGGTCCCGGTTCCGTCCGCGGAGGGAGAAGAGGAGGTCATCATGAAGTCGATCTGCGCGGGAAGTCCGATCGATCGCGCGAGATCGGCGGTAAAGGCAAAGGCTCCCTTCAGGATTCCAATCAGAACCAGGTTTTTTCCCTCGTAGTCACGGGTAATCCTGAGGCCGAGCTCCCGAATCCGGTGGACAATTTCTTCCTGGGTGATCAGGGGTTTTCCAAAAATTTTTTCCACTCGGACCGCTCCCGCGACTGATAGGTTATTGTGACCCCGGTCCCTGACCCGGTTTCCGGCAACAGGCCTGTTCTGTCGAGGATTCCCGGGATCCAGAGAGCCAGCGAATCCCGGCAAAGGACCGGGAGTAGGGACTTCCCGAAGGTGGCCATCGGACGATCCTTCCAGAAGGAAGAAACGGCGGGAGGAGAAATGGCATCTTCGCCTGAAAAGACCCGCTGGCCCGGTTCCCAATAACGGAGAAAGAGTCTGGGTGAGTCTTTCTCCGTACCGGCGGGAACCCAAACGGAAGTCCTCCGTCCAGGAAATGGCCGGCGCTGTTCTGTTTCTCCCCCGACCGGCTCCCGTTCCAGCATGAGAACCCCTCCTCGAGGCAGCGGAATCCTCAGGGGCGCCGAACAATCCGGAAGGATGGATGGGCTCAAATCGTATCGCCATGTTTTTGTTTCAGGGTATTGGTATACCAGATCCACTCTTCCGAACACAATACTCAGAGCCCATTCCTTTCCGAGCGGAAAGTTCCGGAGATGCTTCTCCGGGTCGGCCCGTTCGAGCGACCGGAGCAGATTCCGCTCATAGGGGATCGGCAACCCTTGAAGACGCTGGCGATTGAGGAGCGACCGTAGAAAAAGTCCCTGGGTGGAAGGGCGCATGGACCGGTACAGAAAAAGGGAAAATCGGATTCGGCCGGGATATTCGTTCTCGCAGAGAAGAGAAGGGAAAAGGTCGGGCGGAGAGGTTTCCCGTTCCATGAGTGTGGCCAGATGAGCCAGGTGGCGTGTGCCGTTCGGGGGAAAGAATCGGTCGATCTCTCCCCGGAGGTTCAGGCGGATTCGGTTTCTCAAGTGTGCAGGATCTGTGTTTGCGGGATCCTCTTTGTAGGGCAGTCCGGAGATGTCCAGGGCCCTGCGTATTTCCTGTCGATCGAAGTCAAGGAGCGGACGAAAGATTCTCCCGCTGCTTACCGGGGCGATTCCGATCAGGGATCGGGGACCGCCCCCCCTGAAGAGATTGGCGAGGATGGTTTCGATACGGTCGTCCAGTTGGTGTCCGAGAAAGAGAGCCGAACGAGGATGGCTGTGGAGAAACTCTTCGAAAAAAACATGCCGCTCCTGCCGAAGCATCGTTTCGGAGATGCCGGGGCGGGAGCGGTCGGATGAGGGGGATTCTCCGGAATGGAACCGGGCTCCTATCCTTTCGGACAGTTCTTTCACGAAAGAGAGGTCCTCCTCGTTCTTTTTCTTGTCCGTGTGGTGGTTGAAATGGAGGAAAAAGAGTGTGGTTGATGGGGGAGTGAGCCGTTTCAGCAGGTGACAAAGGAAGACCGAGTCTCCTCCCCCGGAAACGGCCACGGCCCATTCCCTGAAGAGCGGGGGGGAGTCGTTTGTGGTCAGAAGATCGTGACGGAGGAGAAAATCCCGGATCCTTGTCTCAAAGAGGGCGAGGGGATCCGGTGAAGGGGTGGTCATGGAGAATCTCCCTCGCTTCTGCGACATCCGCGGCGATCTGGAGCTTGAGAGCCTCGACGCTGGGGAAGGATCGCTCTCCCCGGATCCTGTGATAAAAGAGCACTGTATGCCATTCGCCGTAACAGGTCTTGTCGAAATCGAAAAGGTGGGTTTCGACAACGGGACGGTGGGTTCCGAAGGTGGGCTTTGTCCCGATATAGGTCGCTCCGTCGTAGTATCCTTCACAAATCCGGGTCCGTGTGGCGTAAACCCCCGGAGGAGGAAGCAGGCGGTGATCGGGCGGAATCAGATTCAGTGTGGGGAATCCGAGATGCCGGCCCCTTCGTTCCCCTTCCGCAACGGGACCCGACACCTCGAGCGGGCGGGTCAGCAGCCGGTTGGCTTCTGCGATCTCTCCGTGGTCGACAGCCTTCCGGATCCTGGAGCTCGAGACTCTCCCGCCATGGTCCGCATGGGAGGAAAGGGCCGAGACGGCCACTCCGAGAGGAGACAGAATCCGGGAAAGATCGTCGATCGAGCCCGTACGGCCGTGGCCAAACCGGAATCCTTCTCCGACGATGAGCGAAACGGGGTGAAAAAGGTCCCATAGGACGGAGAGGGCGAACTCTTCGGGGGAGAGCATCTGGATGGTCCTGTCGAAGGTCAGGACGACAAGAATGTCCAGTCCGAGCTCCGACAGGATCTTTTCTTTTTGTTCCTGGGACATGATCATGCGAAACGGGGAGTCCGGAGAGAGGAAAAAAAGGGGATGGGGATCGAAGGTCAATAACAGGGAGGGTACGTTCTTTTCCCGTGCCATTTTCATCAGGCGATTCAGCAAAAACTGGTGCCCCGCATGGATTCCGTCAAAGTTTCCGATGGTCATGGCGTGGGGGCCCGGAGGAAGGAGCTCCCGGAGGGATCCCAGGGTTCCTCTGAAGGTTTTCATGGTCTGGATTGGAGGAGTCTTGCAGCCGAGACTGCAAAATAGGTGACGATCATCTGCGCCCCCGCCCGGCGGATGGCTGTGAGAGATTCGATCATTACCCGATCCTGGTCGATCCAGCCATTCTGACCCGCCGCGCAGATCATGGCATACTCCCCGCTCACCTGATAGGCGGCGACCGGCAGGTCCGAAGAGTCTGCCACTTTGGCAATAATGTCAAGGTAGGCCAGGGCTGGTTTGACCATCAGGATGTCGGCCCCTTCCTCCGCATCGAGACGGGCTTCCCTGAGGGCATCCTTGGTTCCCCGGTAGTCCATCTGGTAGGAGGCCCGGTCTCCAAACTGGGGACCCGACATCATGGCATCCCGGAAGGGACCGTAAAGTCCGGAGGCGTATTTCACGGCGTAGGACAGGATGAGTGTGTCGGTAAAGGATTGCTGGTCTAGCCTTTTTCGAATGGCGAGAACCCGCCCGTCCATCATGTCGGAGGGCGCGACGACATCGGCTCCGGCCTGAGCATGGAGGAGAGCCATCCCCGACAGGATGTCAAGGGTCGGATCGTTCTCGATCTTTTCCCCGCAGACAAGACCGCAATGGCCATGGGTCGTATATTCGTCGATACAGATATCCGTCATTATGACAAACCCGGGATAGGTTGCGCGAATGAGTCCGATCGCCTGTGGCACCGGTCCATCCGGATTCAAGGCCTCTGTTCCGGTCTCATCTTTATTGTCGGGAATTCCAAAAAGAAGGACGGAGCGGATTCCCGCTTCCCAGGCTTCCTTAAGCACTTCGGGAAGTCTGTCCAGGGAGTGGCGGAATACCCCCGGCATCGAGGAAATCGGCTCCTTCCGATTCTGTCCGACGGTCACGAAAAGGGGATAAATCAGGTGGTCCGGGGAGAGATCCACTTCTCGGACTAGATTTCTGATGGTGGCCGAGTTCCTAAGCCGGCGGGGACGTTCGTAGGGATGGCTCACGTGAGTGCGCGCTCCTCGGAATTTAAGTGGTTTTGCCCGTGGGAGGATGGCTCTCCTCGGGTGCTCCGTGCAATCCAGAATTATTCCCTAACGGGAGGAGGAAATCCAGGGTGGCCTCGATGATCCCTTTTGCCGTCGGGGCGCTGGACTGGATGGCTCGCTGGACGTTCCCTTCCCGCAGGGCGGTTGCGGATGTCGGGCCGATGGCAAGAGCGGGGATGGCCAGAATTTTTGACCGATGGTTTGGAAACAGCTCCTGAAGTCCGTAAAAGGCCGAAGGGCTGTAATAGATGGCAAGATCGACGGCCCCCTCTTCCAGAAGGGATTCCAGCCGTTCCCGTTTGTATTCGGGAAGAGACGGAAGGAGATTTTCATAGACCCCGATCGATTCCACGGAGTATCCGAGTTTCCGGATCCCTTCCGGGATCATCCCGGATCCCCGGTCTCCCCGGACAAGAAGCACCCTTTCGGTGTGAGGTCCCGGAAAGGAGGCGAAAGCGTCGATGACCCCTTGGCCATGGGACTGGTCCGGAATGGCGTCCGGAAAGAGACCGAATAATCCAAGGGCCTCTGTGGTGGCCGGTCCCATCGAAAAGATCCGGAGTCCCGAGAGGGATCGAATGTCCATTCCTTTTTCGAAAAGTTTCCGGAAAAAATGACGTACCCCGTTTGGGCTCAGGAAAACGAGCCAGGAAAAGTGGTGGAGGCCCGAGAAGGCCGCGTCGGAGTTGCCGGTCGACTCCGGGACCACCGAGATGGTCGGGCAGGAGATGACCGTTGCTCCCAATGATTCCAGCATGGTGGTCAGTTCGGCTGCGCTCCCCCGTTCCCGGGTCAGGAGGATTCGCTTCCCGAAAAGGGGAAGGAGGTGGATCCAGTCTATTTCGGACCGGAGAGATACCACTCCGCCGATCAGAAGGGTCACCGGCGGTGTCAGGGGGGTTCGGTCGAGAAAACTTGAGAGGTCTCCCAGGTTTGTTTCGAAAGACTCCTGGTCCGGAGTCGTTCCCCATCTGGCCAAAAGGACAGGAGTCCTTGAAGAAAGGCCTGCCTGAAGAAGCCTGTTCGAAAGCTCCTTCATGTACATGACACCCATCAGGACCACGATCGTCTGATTGGGTCTGGTCAGGGCCAGGAGATCCTCCTCGTTCCATGCTGAAGGGTTGTCATGGGCGGTCAGGATGATGAGCCTCGAATTGTGATCTCTGTGGGTGACCGGCACTCCGGAATAGGCTGGAACGGCAATAGTGGAGGAAATACCGGGAACGACGGAAAAGGGGATCCCGGCTTTTTTGAGTGCCTGAGCTTCCTCCCCCCCCCGTCCGAAGACGAAAGGGTCCCCTCCCTTGAGACGTACCACCGTTTTCCCCTTGCGGGCGTGATCGATCATGGCTGCCTCGATTTCCCCCTGGGACATGCGCGGGTGATTTCTGACTTTTCCTACGTCGATCCTCAATGCGTGCGGGGGGGCGAGATCAAGAAGGTCGAGGGAAACAAGGTGGTCGTAAAGGACCACATCCGCAGTTCCGAGAAGATGGGCTCCTTTTCTTGAGATCAGACCTGGATCTCCCGGGCCTGCTCCGACCAGATGAACTCGGGGGAGCCTCTTGCCAAATTGTTCATTCAGTGTGTCGCGGGGCACCGTGTTGAACTCCTCGCAATTCCAGGCCATGGAACCTGGAAAGTCGTTTAAGTTTACTGATTTTTCCATTATGAGGGAGGACTTTCAGGTCTTCAAGAGAGAGATGGTGTCAACAGGGGAACCTCAGTGCGGTATCACGGCATCCAGCAGGGCTTTGCCTCCGCGGTCAAGAAGCCTCTTGCCCGCTTCCCGCCCCAGGTCTTCTGCTCGATTGGCCTCGCCAGTGATGGATTCTTCGAGAAGGGTTGTACCATCAGGGTCGAGAACCCTGGCGACGATTTCCAGTCGACCATCCGGAAGAAGGCGGCCATGTGCCGCCAGCGGGAGCTGGCAGCCTCCGTTCAAGGCCGACAGGACCCCTCTTTCCCCCTGAACGCAGAGAGTCGTCTCCCGATCCGAGATTCTGGCGAGAAGGGTTCCGATCCTTCGGTCGTTCTCCCGATACTCGAGTCCCAGTGCCCCCTGACCCACGGCCGGAAGGGAAAGTCCGGGTGGCAGGAGCTGCCGGATCCTGTCGGAGTGCCCCAGTCTTATCAATCCCGCGGCTGCGAGAATGACGGCATCGACCTGTCCTTCATCAAGCTTTCTCAGGCGTGTGCCGACATTTCCCCGGAGGGACACGAACTCCAGGTCCGAGCGGAAGTGGCGAAGCTGGGCGATGCGGCGCAGGGACGAGGTCCCGACGCGGGCTCCCGGAGGGAGGGATTCCAGGGAGGGATGTTGGACGGACACGAAGGCGTCACGGGGATCCTCCCTGGAGAGAATGGCTCCGAGAACCAGTCCCTCGGGAAGAAAGGCGGGGACATCCTTCATGCTGTGAACGGCCAGATCAATGGAACCTTCAAGAAGGGCGTCCTCGATCTCCTTTACGAATAGCCCCTTTCCTCCGACTTGAGAAAGCGGGACCGAAAGGATCATGTCTCCTGTCGTCTTTATGATCTTGAGTTCGGCCTCAAGCCCGGAGATTTTTTCAATCTGCTTGGCCACATGGCGCGCCTGCCAGAGGGCCAGTTCGGAGCCCCGGGTGCCGATGCGAACGGGAGATTGTGGCGATTCGGGTTCTTTTAGCAAGACTGTTCGCCAGGGATGGGGAAGTTGGATTGAGGGGACTCAAGAACGGAGGATTGTTTGTCCGGGGGGGCGGAGTCTTCTCTTTTTGCGTGGGGGTCCTGGGAGGGGAGCTCCGGAGAAAGTCCGTAGCAGCGGGAAATCCACTCCCAGGCCTCTTCCAGATTCGATGAGTTCCTTAGGGTCTGATAGGTCGGATGAAGCATTTTGTTGACGAGGGACTGGGCCAGAATGATGACCTGTTTTCTGGCATCCTCTGGCAGATTGTCGAGGGTTCTGGAAAATCGGTCCAACTCGGATTGCTGAAGCTTTTCGGTGTGGCGTCTGAGTGCCTGGATCAGGGGAACGGCCGAGCGTTCCGAACGCCACTTCTGGAACTGGGCAAGTTCCTGGCGGACAATTTCCCGGGCGGCGTAGGACTCCATCTCCCGTTCCTTCTGATTGGACTCCACCACCGACTTCAGATCGTCGATGTTGTAGAGGAAAGTATTTGCGAGTCGGGAAATGTCCGGATCGATGTTGCGCGGGACGGCGATGTCGATCAGGAAGAGCGGCCGGTAGCCTCTGCGCTCCATGGCTTTTTCCATGATGGAAGCGGTGAGGAGGTAGGTGTCCGCTCCCGTCGAGCAGACCACCATGTCCGCGTCGGCCATGGCCCCTTCGAGTGTGGCCATGGATGCATAGGAGGCTTCGTATTCCGCAGCGAGGAGTTTGCCTTTTTCTGGATCCCGTGTCATCACGGTCAAAGAACGGACTCCCATTTTCTTCATGTGGCGGGCCGTCAGCTGAGCCATTTCCCCACCACCGAGAAGGAGAACGGATTTGTTCGACATGTCCTGGAAAATTTTCCGAGCCAGTTGGCAGGCGGCGTAGCTGATTGAAACAGGAAGGTGGCTGATCGCCGTCTCAGAGCGAACCCGTTTTGCCGTGCTGACCGATCTTTGAAAAATCTGGCTCAGGTAAGGGCCGATAGTGTTTTCCTGGCGGCAGATTTCAAAAGCTTCCTTGACCTGTCCGGTGATCTGAGGTTCCCCGACAACCATGGAGTCGAGGCTGGCGGTCACTTCAAACAGGTGCTCGACTGCTTCGCTGTCCGTCTTATAGTAAAGATGGGGGCGGAGGGGGATCGATGCGAGAGCCGGATGGGTTTCTGCCAGGAAGCGGGTAAAGAATTCCGGATCAGGATGGATGTTGGATGTGATTGTTAGAATCTCGACACGATTGCAGGTCGAAAGGAGCAAACACTCAAGCACGTTTTCTTCGTGGAAAAGGAGCCGGACCGCCGGAGACAAATGGTCTTTCGGATAGGCGATTTTTTCTCTGACATCGACCGGAGCCGTCTTGTGGTTGACCCCTGCGAGGGTAATCTTGATCATTGTCTCACCTCCGCAGTCACCCGGTGCGCCTCCCGAGGCGGACAGAAACCGCCTACAGTAAGAAGTGCGATCCCTTAGAAAATACGGCCAGCGCGACCATTGTCGCCGCGAATATCAAAAAACCCGAAATGGAGAGGTATGCGGCCTGCTTGCCCCGAAAACGTCGGCTCCACCGGAGAAGCACCGTCGCCGCATAGACGATCCAGACCAAAAAAGCCCCGAGAAAAGCCAATCTTCCCTGCGAAGCATGCGGAATGGTCGTCCCGAATTTTTTCCATGACCAGATCATGGCAAAAATAAGCCCGGTGGTCAAGAAAACAAAACCGAGTCCGCTGAAGTTCGTGTTCAGTTGGTCAAGCGTCTCCAGGGACGGAATCCGGCTGAAAAAACGATTGAATATCTTTCGTCGCAAAAAAAAATCCAGAAGAAGATAAAGGAGCGCGACGATGAAGGAGAGGGCGGCGGATGCGAGCCCCAGGTCGATCAGGATGGTATGGAGGGAAAGGAGGAAGCCGATGGGAGCGGTTGTTGTAAAAAAAGGCGAGTGAAAGGAGATCCCGATGACCATGAGTGTAGAGAGGAAGGCGATGGCAAAAATGAAGAGGCCCAGGATCCTGGCCTTTTTCTGATGCTCCAGGTAGAGAAATGCGAGGACGAGGGACCAGGAGAAGAAAGAAAGTGCCTCCCTCAGGGAAAGAAGGGCGACATGGCCCTGGAAGCCGAACCTGATGAAAAGGGCCAGCGATTGAAAGAGGACTCCCCCGACTCCCGCGGTGACCGGGGCCCAGGGAACACGCGTAGGACGGGGGAGAAGAATTTCCGAAAGGTAGAGGAGAAAAGCTCCCAGGTAAAAACCGCTGGACAATTCGAGGAGCAAAAGTTCGAGCGGTGAAATCTTCACCTGGTTTCCCTCCGGACAGGGAAGGACAATGTCCTGATTCCCGTCTCTGATCGTCCGGTTCCGGAGGTCGAATGTTGGAATTGGAGAAGCATGGAGGCCAATCGTTCTGATATGATAACCGTAAGGTCTTGAGTCCCACTATTGATGCCGTTGTTCATTCTATCACAGAGGCCGGGTCGGGGCCAAAAAGCTAAAAGTGGTTGCCCCCTGTTTTCGTTTCCGAACATTCCCCCCACTCGCTGGAGGATGTCTTGCCGAGGAATTTTTTCTACACGCTGAAGGCTCAGGGACTTTTCGACAGACCCTTCAGAATCTCCCCTTTTCCCGTGTATCTGCCAGGGATCGATTCGGGTTTCCTGGAAAGCCTTGGCATTGCGCTTTTTTCCTTTTACCGGGGTCTGGATCAGGTTTACAGGGAATCCTCTCCTGTCCGTGATTTCGTGAGGAGCACTCTGGACAGGGGAAAACAGGCCGACCTTCTTGCTTTTGGGCTTGCAAAAAGGTTCCGCCAGGATCTTCCCCGCGTTCTCAGGCCTGATCTTTTGCTCACGCCGGATGGGCCGGTGCTTACGGAGATGGATTCGGTCCCCGGGGGTCCCGGCCTTCTGCTGGCTCTTTCGCGGATCTATCGGGACAGGGGACAAGGAGGCATGATCGGGGGACCGGAGGGGATCCTCGAAGGGTTTGCTGCCATGATCCGGGCCCAGGAGCCGGACCCTGCCCTGGGGATCGTTGTCTCGGACGAGTCTGAAGAATACAGGGGAGAAATGCGGCTTCTGGCCAGCAGTCTTTCCATGGCCCATTTCCCGGCCGTTTGCATTCATCCTCGGGATTTGCATTTTGACGAAGACGGTCTTTTCGTTCATTCAAAAAACGGACCGATGAGGCTGAACATTCTTTACCGGTTTTTTGAGCTTTTCGATCTTCCCAATATTCCCAAGGCAGAAATGATGCTTTATTTTGCCAAAGGGGGAAAGGTCAAGATCACCCCGCCCATCAAACCCTGGCTCGAGGAAAAAGCCGGGATGGCCCTTTGGCATCATCCCGAACTCCGTTCTTTCTGGATCCGTTCCATGTCTCCTGAGTCCGTCGAGCTTCTGGATCGACTCATTCCGCAAACATGGATACTTGATCCGTCTCCGATCCCTTTTTCCGCCGCATTGACCCCACCGCTTCCCGTGGGAGACCGTTTCCTGAGAGACTTTTCAGGGCTTTCCGAGTTGACTCAGAAAGAGCGCCGATTCATTATTAAGCCATCCGGTTTTTCTCCTCTCGCATGGGGAAGCCGGGGGGTCGTTGTCGGACACGACCTTCCGGAGGAATCCTGGCGTCAGGCGTTGCAGAATGCCTTCGCGTCCTTCAATACGGGACCTTACGTTCTGCAGCCCTTTCGGTCGACGCGCGTGCTTTCCCTTTCGGGATTTGACTTTCTGTCGGAGGAGGTCGAGGAGGTTGTCAACCA
>JAJYPO010000126.1 GCA_021795275.1 Nitrospirota bacterium
GCCCCCCCTTGTGGTAGACCTGCCGGAAGTGCTGTCCCTTCTGGTCGATATCGAGAATGAGGGTCTCGGAGAGGGCATTGACGACCGAGACACCCACCCCGTGGAGTCCTCCCGAGACCTTGTAGGTATTGTTGTCGAACTTTCCCCCGGCGTGGAGGACGGTCAGGACCACCTCCGCCGCGGAGCGGTTCTGCTCGGGATGCATGCCGGTCGGAATTCCCCGTCCGTTGTCCCGGACGGTCACCGACCGGTCGGCGTGAAGGATGACATTGATCTCCGAGCAGAAGCCGGCGAGGGATTCGTCGACGCTGTTGTCGACGAGCTCGTAGACCAGGTGGTGAAGCCCGTCGATCCCGGTGCTTCCGATGTACATGCCGGGACGGACCCGGACTGCCTCGAGTCCTTCGAGGACCCGGATCTGCTGTTCTCCGTAGACTGGCTCGGCCGATGAATTCAAGGGCACACGCTCCGTTTCAGGTGGGGGGGATTCTCGCGAAAATGGCCGACTGGGGGGGTGCGCGTTTCTCTCAGCTTTCGGCCCCCAGAGGCATGATAACATACCGCGACTGGGGTTCCTCGAGGGAGCTCCAGATGACGGGAACCCGGTTGTGCTCCTCCGGATCCTCGGCGATAATGGCCTGCATCCGGAGGGTCACCCCGCCGACGACCCCCAGAAGCTTGGACAGGGATTCCAGGCTGAAGAAGAAGGAGCTTCCCGGACCGTTCACGATCGCCGGGGCCTCCTCCCGGGAATCCCCGATGTCGAGGTTCTGGGACTTGACCGTGACGGTCCTGTCGTTCCAGAGCATCTCGACTTCGAGGTTCCGGTCGGAGATGAGGGAGGCCCGTTTCAGCATGGCGGCAAAAGAGTCCCGGGACATGTCGATCGTGACACTGTGGTCGTCGGGAAAGACGTCCCGGTAGTTCGGAAACCTGAGATCGAGAAGCCGGACGAAGAAATAGAATCCAAGCCACCGGAAGAGGGCATACCGGGGGTTGACCGAGATGTCGACGGTCAGCTTCTCGTCCTTCGCGTCGGTCTCGAGGATCCGGACGAGATCGGCGATGTGGCGCCGCTTGACCAGAAACCGCTTCTGTCCCTGCTCCGAGAGGTCGATTCCCCCCTCCTCCCCCAGGGGAACCTGGCCGTGATGAAGGCCGCTTCCGTCCGTCCCCACCACATTGAGAGTGGTCCGCCCTCCCGGCTCCCGTTCCCTCTGGAAGAGAATCCCGTTCATGTAGTCCTTCTCCTCGTCCTCGACAAAGGGGAGCGTCCGCTGGAGGAGCCGGAGAAGATCCCGGAGGGGAAGGCCGAAGGAATATTCGGGGGCGATCTCCGGGAAGGAGGCAAAGTCCCGGGGATCGATCCCCTTCAAATGAAAGAGGGCCCTGTCCTTTTCGAGGGTGGTCATGGCTTTTCTGTCGGAAGGATCCTTGGAGAGGCGGACGGGGCCGGGGGAGAGCTCCCGGACGATCTGGAAGAGCTTCTTTCCCAGGACGGTCGTCTGGCCGGGGACGGTGACGGTGGCAGGAAGCCTGAGGCGTCCCCCGGCCGACTGGTCGAAGGAGACCAGGGTGATCTCGCCCTCTCCGGCCTCGATCAGGATGTGGGAGGCCAGGAGGGCGATGTTCTTGCGATCGGACAGGATGGAGACCTTTTCCAGTCCTTCGAGAAAGACGCTCTGTTCTATTGAAAATTCCACAAACCGGCTCCTTGGTAGGGCGTGTATCGTGAGTCCTTGGTCCGTATCACAGGGATTGCAGGAGTTTCCGCCTGAGGATCTCGATGTCCCGGGAGAGGATCGCATCGGAATCCCGGTTCTCGTCCACCGTCCTGAAGGCGTAGATGGCGGTGGAATGATCCCGGCCCCCCATCTCCCGGCCGATCTCGGGAAAGGACATCTGAGTCAGGTCCCGGAGAAGATAGATCGCCACCTGGCGGGCAAGCGAGATCGACCTGTTGCGCTTTTTCGACCGGATCTCCTTGGGGGAGACCTTGTAGAAGGCCGACACCTCGTTTAGGATCAGCTCGGTATGAAGGGGCATCGAGGTGTTCTGGATCATGTTCGAAAGGAGCCTTCGGGTGACCTCGATCGTCACCGGCTTTCCCATGAGGGTCTGGTAGGCCCCGAGACGGATCATCGCCCCCTCGAGCTCGCGGATATTCGACTTTATGCTGGTGGCGAGGAAATAGATCACCTCCTCGGAGAGATTGATCCCCTCCTGCTTCATCTTTTCGGTGAGAATCGCAACCTTGGTCTCAAAATCCGGAATCTGGATGTCGGCGATCAGCCCGGAGGAGAAGCGGGACCGGAGACGTTCCTCGAGGGTCATGATTTCGTTGGGGGCGCAGTCGCTGGTCAGGATGATCTGCCGTCCGCTCTCGTAGAGGGAGTTGAAGGTATGGAAGAACTCTTCCTGGGTCCGCTCCTTGTTGGAAAGAAACTGGATGTCGTCGACGATCAGGACCTCGATGGAGCGGTAGCGTTCCCGAAACTCGCTCATTTTGTTGAACTTGATCGCGTTGACCATCTCGTTTAAGAAGGATTCGGTGGTCAGGTAGAGAATTTTCTTTTCCGGCGACCTCCGAAAGATGGCGTTCCCCACGGCATTGACCAGGTGGGTCTTTCCAAGACCCACTCCCCCGTAAATGTAGAAGGGGTTGTAGGACTTGCCGGGATTCTCCGAAACCTGGTAGGCCGCGGCGTGGGCAAAGCGGTTGCTCTCCCCCACCACGTAGTTCTCGAAGAGATACCGGGTGATGAGATGGTTGTCCCACTCCGGCTCCGGCGCCTTTCCGGAGATTTCCTTCATGGGGAGACCTGCCTTCCGGCCGGACTCCCGGGATTTTTTTGCCTTTTTTTCCTCGGAGACCCGGATGGAGAACTCCAGGTTGTCACGGTCAAGAAGCGTCCGGCAGGCCCTGAGGATCGATTCCTGGTGCCTCCCTGAGACAAGGCGGCTCACAAAGCCGTTGGGGACGACCAGAGTGAGCCGGTTCTCTTCCTGTTCCAGGCGGCATTCCCGATAGATGTCCCGGACCCCGTCGAGAACACTGGATCCTTCGGAGTCGTCGATGTGCTTGAGTGTGGTCTGCCATAAATCCTGCATGAAGAATCTCTCGATCGAAGACCCGAACCTATGGTCAGGAAAAGTTTTTAACAGTCTGTGGAAAAACTGTTGAATGTGAGCTCAGAATCCGGGAGAAATTTTTTCCCGGAAGGGACAGGATCTTACGAATTAACTATTCGAATTAAAACGATTTAATCATATCCTGATGAGCCGGTTCTGGGATCTTTCGTGGGCGGTGATGATCCTATCAAAGATGACCCGAAGAATCAATTCACGTGATTTTGACCATCTCTTTCCACAATCTTTCCATATCCTCAAGATACGGATATCCATAGGGAATAGTCCCTAATTCCTGCAAAAGGAACATTCCTAATGGGGCAACTAAAAAATTTGGTTCAATTAAAAAAATAAAACCACCCCTAGAAGAGTAAAATGGACCCGGATCGTTGCTGGCAAGGGCCAAAAACGGGAGAAATGAGGAAAAACGCCCCCTTCGCGGCAGATCTCTCTTTCGTCCTCCTTCAAAAATCTGCCACAGGGATTTCCCTCCCGCCATGAAAAACTTGACCGCCTTTCCATCTATTTCCTACAATTTAATTTTGAACCTCAAAAAAGGTCCCCCTCAAGGAGATTCTCAGATGGTGAAAATGACTGGCGCGGAGATGCTCCTCGAGTGCCTGAAGAAGGAGCGGGTCTCCCAGATTTTCGGATATCCGGGAGGCGTGGTGCTCCCGGTCTTTGATGCTCTCTACAAGGATCCCTCCCTCTCCGTCGTCCTCACCCGCCACGAACAGGGGGCCGTCCATGCGGCCGAAGGGTACGCGAGAACGACAGGGGAGGTCGGCGTGGTCCTCGTGACCTCGGGTCCCGGTGCCACCAACACCGTGACGGGGCTGGCCGACGCCAACATGGACTCCATTCCCCTTGTCGTCATCACAGGCCAGGTTCCCACAAAGATGATCGGAAACGACGCCTTCCAGGAGGCGGACATCGTCGGGATCAGCCGGTCCTGCACCAAGCACAACTTTCTTGTCCGCTCCATCTCCGAGCTTCCGAGGATCGTCAAGGAGGCCTTCTATATCGCGAGGTCCGGGCGCCCCGGCCCCGTTCTTGTCGACATTCCCAAGGATGTGATCACCGACAGGGGGGATTTCCGGTATCCCGAGACCCTGACGCTGCGCGGATACAATCCGACCGTCCAGGGCAACCGCTGGCAGATCCGGAAGGCCGCCCAGCTGATGGCCAAGGCGAAAAAGCCTGTCCTTTACGTCGGAGGGGGGGTCATTGCCTCCGATTCCCACGAGGAGCTGGCCGAACTTGTTTCCCTCTCCCGGATCCCCGTCACCCTCACGCTCATGGGCCTCGGGGCCTTTCCCGGAACCCACCCCCTCTTCATGGGAATGCTGGGAATGCACGGCACCTATGCCGCCAACATGGCCGTCCACCACTGTGACCTCCTGATCGCCGTCGGAGCCCGCTTCGATGACCGGGTGACCGGGAAGATCGCCGAATTCTCTCCCCATTCGAAGGTCATCCACATCGACATCGACCCGACCTCGATCCGGAAAAACTTCAGAGTCGACGTCCCTGTCGTGGGGGATGCCCGGCTGATCCTCTCCGACCTCCTCGAGGACCTCCGGAAGATCCGCGACGAGGAGGGGCTCGCTCCCCTCGAGCCATGGCATCAGCAGATCGAGGGCTGGAAGGAGGAGCATCCCCTGACCTACCGGAAGGATCCGGAGGTGATCAAGCCCCAGTTCGTGATCGAGAAGACCTTCGACCTCACCGGGGGCGACTGCATCGTCTCGACCGATGTGGGCCAGCACCAGATGTGGACCGCCCAGTTCTTCAAGTTCCTCACTCCCCGGACCTGGTTGACCTCGGGAGGCCTCGGCACGATGGGATACGGCTTTCCGGCGGCCATCGGCGCCCAGCGCGCCTTCCCGAAGAGGCGGGTCATCGCCGTCACGGGGGAGGGGAGCTTCATGATGAACATCCAGGAGATGGCGACCGTGGCCTCCCTTGAAATCCCCGTGAAGATCATCGTCTTGAACAACCAGTACCTGGGCATGGTCCGACAGTGGCAGGAGTTCTTCTACGGAGGCCGATATTCCTCCTCCTTCATCGGACAGAGCCCGGACTTCGTGAAGCTCGCGGAGGCCTTCGGCGTGGCCGGTTTCCGGGCCACCCGGGCCGACCAGGTCGAGGAGGTGCTCCTGAAGGGACTCTCGACCAAGGGCCCCGTCCTGATGGAGTTCATGGTCGACCCCGAGGAAAACGTCTTTCCCATGGTTCCGGCCGGCGGCTCGAACATCGAGATGATCTTCGAGGCTCCTCCCCCGGCGCCGGCGAAGGGAGGGAAGACCGGCCGCAAGGAGAAGGATGCGGTGATCACCGCATGAATGCCGACTCTCCCCAGAAGAAGCATCACATCCAGATCCTGGTCGAGAACCGCTTCGGAGTTCTCACCCGGGTGGCGGGCCTCTTCAGTGCCCGGGGCTACAACATCGAAAGCCTCTCCGTGGGGCAGGGGATCGACCCTTCGGTGGCCCAGATGACCATCGTCACGGTGGGAGACGACCGGGTGGTGGAGCAGATCACCAAACAGCTCAACAAGCTGATCGACACCATCAAGGTGGTCGACCTCTCCGAGTCCTCCTTCGTCTCCCGGGAGACGGTCATGGTCAAGGTCAACACCACCACCCGTCCGGAAGACCGCCAGGAGGCCTTCCGCATCGCGGAGATATTCCGGGCCCACATCGTCGACACCTCCCCCTCCACCTACACCCTGATGGTGACCGGGGAGGAGGAAAAGATCGAGGCCATGATCGGCCTTCTCCGGCCGCTCGGGATCAAGGAGCTCGTCCGTTCCGGAGCGATCGCGATCGCCCGGGAGGAGCCCCGCCATGCGACCCGGACCCAGAAGCACGACGGGGAGCTCCCCGCCTGATTGCCGTTCCCTCATTCCCCGACGAAAAAACACTTTATCCATGGAGTCGTCCTTGAAATCCTCGATCTATTATGAAGCCGACACGAACATCGAGCGGATCCGTTCCAAAAAAGTGGCCATCATCGGCTTCGGAAGCCAGGGCCATGCCCACGCCCTGAATCTCAAGGAGTCCGGAGTCGACGTGACGATCGGCATCCGGTCGGGGAGCTCGAAGAAGAAGGCCGAGGGCTTCGGCTTCGTTCCGGCCTCGGTTCCCGACGCCGTGCGGAAGGCCGACCTCGTCATGATCCTCCTTCCCGACGAGAAGCAGGCCGAGGTCTACCAAAACGAGATCGCCCCGAATCTAAGGCCTGGCATGACCCTGGCCTTCGGCCACGGCTTCAATATCCATTTCGGCCAGATCCAGCCCCCGGCCGATGTGGACGTGATGCTGGTCGCCCCCAAGGGCCCCGGCCACCTGGTCCGCTCCGAATACCAGAAGGGGTCGGGCGTTCCCTGTCTCATCG
>JAJYPO010000127.1 GCA_021795275.1 Nitrospirota bacterium
GGAAGCCGCCCGGCAATTTCTTCGTTGTCTTCGGGCCTACCGGAAGGGAATGCACGCCCCTCTTCCATTCGACCCGGAAGCCTCCCGGGTTTTTGTCGACACATGGCGCTCGAATGTCGGGCCGGTGGGGAGCCCGGCATGGCGGATGGCATCCGACAAGGCCCGGGAGGTTCTGCATGCGTCCCGTGTTCCCTCCTACAATGTCCGGTCGACTTTTTTCGATCCGCGGTCGCGTTCCCCCTTCTGGGCCGCTCTGGCCTTCTCCGGCCGCGACCTTCCGGGGGAACCCCCCTTCGGTCTCTGGTCCCTGCGACTTTGGGAAGCGCCTCTCGCCACTCTTTCCGAAGAGGGGACCTCCTGATGGCCGAAAACCCGCTTTTCGAGTTGCCGCTCTCGGGGCTCCGTCTGATCGAGGCCTCCGCCGGAACCGGAAAGACGACGGCGCTGACCGTTCTTTTTCTGAGAGCCATCCTGGAGGGATTTCCGGTAGAACGGATCCTCGTGGTCACCTTTACCGAATCGGCCGCAGAAGAGGTCCGGGGCCGGATCCACGACCTGCTTGTGGCCGCTCGCAGAAAGGCCCTGGGGGAGAATCCCAAAGGGAAGCATGCCCCCTTTCTGGAGCGGATCCGGCCAGACCACGCGACTCCTCTCGCCCGGGCCCTCTCCGACTTCGACCGGGCCACGATGACCACCATCCATGCCTTCTGCCGCCGACTGCTCCGGGAATACGCCTTCGAATTCCAGTCGCCATTCTCTCTCGAACTCGACGAAAATCCCGGAGAGGCAAAACTTCCCGCCCTGCGTGAAACATGGCGGCGACGGGTCTACCCCGAAAGGCCCGAAATCGCTCTTCTGGTCGCCTCCGTTTTTCCGGGTGGGCCGGCGGACTTTCTCTCCCTTGTTTCCGATGACGCTCTGTTCCGGGAGACGGAGTGTGCGCTCTCCGGTGGTCTCGTGGAGGAGGACGCCTTCCCGGAGTTAAGGGAGGCCTATCTCCGGGACCTCGCCCTTTGTCGGGAGATCCCGGAGGACAACATGGAGAGGCTTGCCCGGCTGTGTTCCTCGGAAATCCCGGAGCAAGACGGGAAGAAGGGTAAGAAAGGGGCCAAAGGAGGCGACTTTCGCCTCCTCCTCCGCCGTCTCCGGGAGATTCAGGGAGGAAGCCCGGGTGTCCCGCCGGGGTTCAGCCCCCTGGACGGAGCGCTTCGGGCTGGGCTGGCCCGTATTCCCCAGCCCGAAATGCGCGACTTCGCACCCCTTCTGCGTATTCTGGAGGGGACGCAGGCTCTGGCGGAGGAGTTGCGTCGCTCCCTGAAAAAAAGCCTGCTCCGCTATCTTCGCTCCGAGGATCTCGACCTGAGGGAAGGCCGGGGGAGGGAGACCTTCGACGACATGATCCTCCGGGTCCTGGAAGGACTCCTCGCCGATGTCTCAGGGACGCTTTCCCGGAAGATCCGTGAAAGGTTCCCGGTAGCCTTCGTCGATGAATTCCAGGATACGGATCTGGCGCAGTTCCGCATCTTCGACCGGATCTACAGGCTCTCGCATCCTTTTTCCGAAGAGGAGGCGACCGGGACCGCCCTTTTTCTGGTGGGGGATCCGAAACAGTCGATCTACAGCTTCAGGGGGGCCGACATTTCGGCCTATCTCGAGGCCCGCATCCGGGCCCTTACGCTCCCGGGAGGCTCGCTCCTCGGGCTTTCCGTGAACTACCGGTCCGATCGCCGTCACGTGGAGGCTCTCAACAGGCTCTTCGGCCTTGTTCCGGACCCCTTCCTGAGCGGGGACGCGATCGCATACGAACCCGTCCATCCAAGCAGGGACGAACGCTCTGTTTTCCGGGACCCTCTGGCCGAAAGCGCGGAGATTCCCGTCCCCCTTCTGATGGCAGGAGGGGTGGAAGGCGACCGCCTCGAGGATTACGCCCGGCGCTCCGCCCGCGAAATTTCGCGGCTCCTGTCGGGGGGGCCCACCATTTCAGGGCGACCGATTCGCGCGGAGGAGATTGCCCTCCTCGTCATGAAGCATTCCCACGGCAAAATTCTCCAGGACGCCCTCGACGAGAAAGGGATCCCCTCTGTCTCCTACGGATCCGGAAGCGTTCTGGAAACGGAGGAGGCCTTCGATCTCGAGATGCTTCTTCTGGCGCTCGCCTCTCCGGAGAACCGCCGTCAGGCCCGTATGGTTCTCGCCTCCCGTTTTTTCGGAATGACGGCGGCCGAGCTTCGGGTCCTCGAAGAGGCCCCGGACCTCTGGAACCGCCGCGTCGACCCGTTTTTCGAAGCCGCACGCCGATGGGAGAGCCGGGGGGCGATGGGAACCCTCAGAACCTTCTTTCTCGATCACGGAATCTTTTCGAGACTGCTCTCCCAGCCGGGAGGGAAACGGCGCGTCACCCATCTTCTCCACCTTTTCGAGATTCTGGAGGCGCAGGGCCGGGACCGCCCCCCGCTCCTTCTTCTTGTGGACCGATACCTTTCGGCGCGCCGGGAGGCTCCCGGTAAAAAGGAGGACGGAAATGCCCCGCGCCTCGAGACCTGCGATGGCCGTGTCCGGATCCTGACACTCCACAAGGCCAAGGGACTGGAGTTTCCGGTGGTGATTCTCCCTTTCGGCCTTCCGGGCCGCCAGGGACTGGATGAGGGAGAGGAGGCTTCGGGAGAGCTGGCGGAAGAAATGCGCCTGCTTTACGTTGCCCTGACGAGGGCCGTTCATCGGACTGTCCTGATGGTTCCCGCCCGGACCTCCCGTCAGTCGGCAGTGGGCCACCTTTTCGGTCTGGGGCCGGGTCTCCGCAAAGGGAAGTCGGCCTTCCAGGGCGTCGTCCTTCAGATCGACCGCCTTGTCCGGGAGAATCCCGACCTCTTTGCCCTTCTCCCGGATGGCCCCGCCCCGCTGACTCCGGTCCGGCAACCTTCGGAGAGAGAGTCAGTGCTCGCGGCCCCCCCGCAATTTCCCTCCATTGCACCGGCGAAAAGGACGGAGAGTTTTTCCTCTCTGGTACGATCCTCCCTGGGGATTTTCGAGGAAAAGGAGGGAGAGCCTCGGGCTTCCGACGAGGGACGCTCGGAGCCGGAAGGGGAGGGGGAGGGGGCGGGGGAGGCGCCCCTTCCCGCCGGACCGCTCTTCGGCTCCTATTTTCACCGGATCATGGAACGGCTTGCCAGGGACGAAGCCTCTTTTGACGGACCCCCGGGAGAGATTCCCGAAGGGCTTCTCGAGAGGGCTCTCGACGATCTCGACCTTGCGAAGGACCCCTCCTGCCAGCGCTGGCCCTCGGCGGTCCGCCCGCTGGTCGAGCGGACCCTTTCGGCCGCTCTGGGGGAAAGGGCGGAAGGGGCTTTGACGGAAGAAGGGGACTTCATGACACTGGGGAGGATCCTGCGGGGGGAGCGTACGGTTGAGCAAGAATTTCTTCTTCCGGTTCGGGGCCTTGTGGCCGAACGACTTCAGGCGTGTCTTATGCCCGATGGCCCGAAACTCTTCTTCGAACCCTTATCGGGATCACTGAAGGGATTCATCGATCTTGTCTTCCGGTATCGCGGCCGCTACTACCTCCTGGACTACAAGACCAACCTCCTTTCGGGAGTCTCTCCCTATGCCGGTGCGAGCCTGGCTCGTACGATGGCTGATCACCGTTACGATTTCCAGGGCTATCTCTACATTCTGGCCCTCCATCGGCTCCTTTCATTTTGCCATCCGGGATACGACTACGAGCGGGACTTCGGAGGGGCGCTGTTCCTTTTCGTCCGGGGTGTTGGATTTACCGGCGAGGGGATTCATCGGCTTCGCCCCACGATCTCCGAGCTCGCCTCCTTCGATCGTCTTCTGTCGGGAGACAGACCATGAGCGACGCCGTCCTTTTCCCGCTCATTCCTGAGCCCTGCCGTGGCTGGTTTTCGAAAGCCCGTGAAAAGGGACTCCTCGAGGATGTCGACCGGGCCCTGGCTGCGACCCTCGTTGGCCTTTCGGACCCTCTCCCATGGGAGGTCCTGGCTGTCTATGCCGTTGCGGCCGCTCTGACCAGTGCCGCCTCCCGGGAAGGCCATACCCTCCTCGACCTGAATGCCTCCCCTGACTCTCCCTATTTCGAGGAACTCCCCGACCTGTTGCCGGCCCCCTCGTTCTGGCCCGGCCTTCTCGCGGATGTGGCCGGAATCCCGGACCGGCCTGGCCCGATCATTCTCGACCGGGGCGGCCTTTACCTTTACCGCCACTATCGTGCTGAGATCAGGGTGGCCGACCTCCTTGGACGTCGACTTCTTTTCGACCGCGAAAACGGCGGAGCCTCTCCGGAGGTGAAGTGGGACATTCTGGACAGTCTTTTTCCCCTTCAGGGGGCCCCGTCGGATCCCGCCAATGCCGGGCGTGCTGCCGCCTCGGCATCCCTGTCGCGTTCTCTTCTTCTCCTGACGGGGGGGCCGGGGACCGGAAAAACATGGACGGCCGCCCGCATCCTGGCCCTTCATCGAATTCTCTCTCCCTCCGCCCGCATCGTCGCGGCGGCCCCGACCGGAAAGGCGGCCGCGCGGATGTCGGAGGCCCTGTCAGCCATGGAATTCCCAGGCCCCCCGCTGCCGACCATGACCCTGCACCGCCTGCTCGGAGCGGGGAGGCAGGGTTTTGCCCGGGGCCCGGGGAATCTCCTCGACTGGGACCTTGTCCTGGTGGACGAGCTGTCGATGGTCGATCTTCCCCTCATGGACCGCCTTCTGGTCTCCCTCCCCGAGCGTTCCCGCCTCATCCTGACGGGGGATCGCAACCAGCTGGCCTCTGTCGGGACGGGCTCGGTCATGGGGGATCTCTGCGGGGCTCTTGAGCGGGGGGGGCGAACGGCAAAGGATGCCGGGGCCCTGACGGTTCTGACCCACAACTTCCGCCAGTCGGCCTCCCCGGGCCTCCGGTCCTTTGCCCAGGCCATTGCCTCCGGAAATTCCCGCAGGGCAGTTGACGAGCTCTGTGCGGGAGCTTCGGGTCTCTCCTTCCTTCCCGCGGAGCCGGGGTCCCGACTCCCGCTTGAGATCCTGCGGGAGGGATGGGACGGGCTTTCGCGCATGCCGCCTCCCTCGGGCGGCCCCCTTCCGATGGATTCCTTCATGGCTCTGACGGCCCTTCGTGAGGGGCCTGCCGGGAGCCGGACGGTCAACCGGGCGGTCCAGGGGATTTTTCGCCATGATCCCTCCGGGGTTTTGGGTTCCGCCCCGGTGATCGTTCTCGAGAACAGCTACGACACGGGCCTCATGAACGGGGATCTGGGGATTCTTTCCGGGTCCCGCCTTTTCGTCGGCAAGGAGCGCGGACTTGTGATCCTTCCGGAACGCCTCGCTCCCGATTGGGAGTTTTCCTATGCCCTGACCGTCCACAAGAGTCAGGGATCTGAATTCGACCATGTGCTTCTTCTGATCGGCGCGGTCGATCATCCACTCCTCACCCGCTCTCTTCTCTATACCGCGGCCACCCGCGCCCGCTTCCGTCTGACCGTATGGGGATCTCTCCCACTCCTGGAGCGGATGATCCGGAGGCAGTCATGGCGAACCTCAGCTTTGTCCGACCGCCTCTCAGCCCTTTTGAGCCCGTGATGATTCCTTCCGGCGAACCTCCGGATTCCAAATCGGGCCATCATCGTTATTGCGGGAATGACTCCGTCAACGTCCAGAACCTCTGACAGACTTCTTTTGCATCTTGTCAGCCCAATGAACCGGGCTATCCCTTGAAGCGGCCGGAGAAGCTTCCTCGGGCGGCTTCCGAGGGCTCCTGTTCCCGTGCTCCCTGCAGAAAGCGGGTGGCATGATCGGGACGTTTCCTGTCTGTAAAGTGTTAAGTATTTGTGTAGGAAATGAATTTATAATTTTTCCATTTTTTAGGGATCGTCAGCTTCAAGTTTGTCGTCGATTGGTCCGATGAAGAAGGTGCGGCCCCTTCTTCGCCCTGATCCGCCCGGAAGCCCGCCGTAAGCCTCCCAAAACCAAAAACAAAAATATATTCCATACTGATAGGCTATTTTTTAATTTAAAATCAAAAATACTTTGTTTACAATAACTAATAATTATTATAATACAAATATTTTGTTTATTGTAAATATTTTAATTATATATTTGACAAGCACCATATTAGTGTTAGAATGACACTATGAAAAGGATGACGCTGCGCATGAATGAAGCGCTATACAGAATCATAAAGGAACGGGCCACACGGGAGCACCGTTCGATTCACGCGGAGATTCTTGTCGTCCTTGAACGCTTCTTCGGCGGGGCCAGGGGAGCGGAGCTGGTCATGGAAGAAAAAGAAGAGAGATCCTCGCCGAGGGATCGCTGATCGGGAGATCCGGCGGAGGCCGGAATTATAAACGGGTTGCATACTGAAAGGATTCCAAGATGTTAGGTGACAAGGACATCAACAAGATCATCAACGCGGTAAAAGAGTACAACGACCTCCTCGAGAAGTCCTCTGTGGTCATGGACCGCCTGGCGGAGACCAAGAAACAGTGGGACATTCTTC
>JAJYPO010000010.1 GCA_021795275.1 Nitrospirota bacterium
CATCTGGCCGGACGGGAAGAGGGAGAAGAGGAGGGCTACGCCCTCCGATTCCCCCGGATGGTTTCGGGCCCCCGGGCCGACAAGGGACCGGAGGAGGCGACCACCGTCGAGGAAATCCGGCGTCTTTTCGACATTCAGCGCCAACGCTCCCTCCGGGTGTGACAGGCCGGCCTTCTTTCGCTCGGGAACGGACGGGAGTACAATCAGTCGCTGATGAACAGAACCCCCCAGACAAGGAGACGGAGAGTTGAAACCACACGATATGGAGCGGTTTTTCTGGCAGCTCGAAGGAGCCCTTTCCAAGGGCATGTGGCCGGACATCGTTTTCAAGGCCGCGGGAGACGGTCGCTGGTCGCCCATGACGGACATCTACGAGACCGATGAAGAAACGGTCATCAAGATGGATCTGGCCGGCGTCCAGAAGGACGAGATCTCGATCATCGTGGAGGGGAACCGGCTTGTCGTCCGGGGGATGCGAAAGGACGAATCAAAGACATACGAACCACAGAAGAAAAAGAATTACGTGCAGATGGAAATCAATTACGGGGAGTTCGAACGCGTTTTCCTGCTCCGGGACGGAATCGAGGGCCGGCCGGTTCGCGCGGAGTATACCTCGGGTTTTCTCAGGATCATCGTTGGTAAGAAGCCGAAGCAGAAGCTCAATGTTCCCATCACTTTTTCTGAAGGGGGACAATAGTGGCAGACGATCCGATCAAGGTTCCCAACGACTCTCCCTATGTGGTCCTCTCAGACACAGTAGTCTTTCCTCACATTCTTGCATCGATCGCCTTCCATGATCCGAAAGCCATGGCCGCCATCGACGATGCGATGAACCGGGATCCCAAAACTTTGGTCTGCGTGGCCGGACAGAAGGCGGAGGGAGAGGGGGAAGCACCCGACTCCGTCATTCTGTCGGAGGCCGAGGCTGAAGAAATCTTCGGGACAGGCACCCCGGCCACGACCGGTAACGAATCTCCGCCCATGCGCCATTATCGGGTCGGGACACTCGTCGTGATCCACAAGCTCCTCCGCATTCCGGCGGGAGGGATCGCCATCATGGTCCAGGGTGTCCGGCGTGTCCGCATCGAGTCAGAACTCTCCCATTCCCCCTTCAACCGGGCCGTCATTTCCGAATTTCCGGAGATAATGGAGAAGAACGACAACACCGAGGCCCTCCTCCGGACGATCCTGAGCCAGGCGAAGAAGCTCGGAACACTCGCCTCCTACCTTCCGGACGAGTTCGAGACGATGACCCTGAACGTGGAAAATCCGTTCCACCTATGCTATCTCATCGCCACTTTCCTTCGCCTCCCCCTCGAGGAGCGGCAGGCCGTTCTCGAAGCTCCGACGCTCGAGGACAAGCTGATGCTGATCGCCCGTGACCTGGTCAAGGAAATCGAAATCCAGGAGTTGGGAGGAAAGATCAAGTCCAAGATCGCCGACGAAGTCCAGAAATCACAGCGGGATTTTTTCCTCCGCGAGCAGATGAAGGCGATCCAGAAAGAGCTCGGGGACGGGGAAGAGGGAGACGAGGAAGTTGTCCGATATCGACAGAAAGCCGAGGAGATCGGTCTCACTCCCGAAGCCCACAAGGAGGTCTTACGGGAGATCTCGCGGCTCATCCGGGCGGGAGGGCAGTCTCAGGAAGCCCAGGTCATCCGGACCTATCTCGACGTGGTGCTCGATCTTCCCTGGAGCAAAGAATCTCCCGAAGTCTTCGATCTTGAAGAGGCCCGCCGGATTCTGGATGCAGACCACTATGATCTCGAAAAGGTCAAGGAACGCATTCTGGATGAGCTGGCCGTCCTCGCCCGGAAGAAGACGGGGGAGGGTCGTGGGCCAATTCTTTGCTTTCTGGGGCCCCCCGGCGTCGGAAAGACAACCCTGGGCCAGTCCATTGCCCGCGCCATGGGGCGGGAATTCGTCCGGATCTCCCTGGGCGGGGTCAGGGACGAAGCCGAAATTCGGGGACACAGGAGAACCTACGTCGGGGCGATGCCAGGCCGGATCATCGCGGGACTCAGAAAGGCCCAGACGAAAAATCCCGTCTTCATGCTCGATGAAATCGACAAGGTTGGCGCCGATTACAGGGGAGACCCTTCCTCCGCTCTTCTCGAGGTTCTGGACTCGGCCCAGAACAAGGATTTTCGGGATCATTACCTCGATCTGGCCTTCGACCTGTCCCGGGTCTTTTTCATCACGACGGCCAATGTGGCCCAGACTATTCCCCCTCCGCTTCTGGACCGGATGGATCTGATCCGTCTCGCGGGATACACTTGGGAGGAAAAGCTTCATATCGCCCGACATTACCTGATTCCCCGGGCGATTTCGGATCTTTCCCTCACGGCTCGGGAGTTCGAGCTTCCCGACGTGACCCTCAAGAAGATCATCCGTGAATATACCCGGGAAGCGGGCGTGAGGAGCCTCGATCGCAAGATCACAACCATCCTTCGAAAAGTGGTCCGGACCCGGGCGACCCAGAAACCGAAGCGGAAGGTCGTGATCCGTCCATCCAGCCTGACGGCCTTTCTTGGCAACGAGTACATTGAGCCTGAGACACGTCTGGAAAAAACGCCTCCAGGTCTGGTGACGGGGCTGGCCTGGACCCCCAATGGGGGAGAGGTCCTCTTTGTGGAATCAGTGGCCATTCCCGGCTCACGAGGTTTCATTCTGACCGGACAGCTGGGGGATGTCATGAAGGAGTCGGCCCGTGCGGCACTCTCTTTTGCGCAGTCCCGGAGTGAGGTTCTGAACATTCCCCCCTCCTTCTTTTCGAAGAACGAAATTCACATCCATGTTCCGGGGGGAGCCATTCCAAAGGACGGTCCCTCGGCTGGCATCACGATGACAACGACCATTCTCTCCCTGGCGACAGGCATCCCTGTTCCTTCCACGGTGGCGATGACCGGTGAAATATCACTCTCCGGAAGAGTGCTTCCGGTCGGAGGAATCAAGGAAAAACTCATCGGTGCCCGCGAAGCGGGAATCACGACCGTCTATCTCCCGACAAAAAACGCGAAAGATGTTTCGGATCTCCCGGAAGAGGTCCGAAAGGATCTGACAATCCATCCGGTTGAATCGATGGATGAGTTGATCGGGATTTTCTTCGCCCAAGCGAAAAAGAAAAGGCTGAATGGCTCCGGAAGCGGAAATGACCGGAGAGCTTTAAAAAAAATGTCGGGATGAATGGGTTCCGGATGAATTAGGAATAGGCGCGCATGGGGGCTCCTGTCATGGAAGGCCCCCATTTTTTTTCGTCAAGGGCCTTTTTGTTCGGCTTTTTCTCGCACGCTCTGTTGCCAGAGAGTCTGCAGGATCGCAAGGATCACCGGACCTATGAAAAGACCGATGATTCCGAAGGCTTCGAGTCCCCCCAGAACTCCCAGAAGAATCAGGATGAAAGGCATCTCCGAAGACCGGCCGATGAAAATCGGTTTGATCACGTTCTCGATGCCTCCCACCACAAGCGCGTTCCAGACGAGAAACAGGATGAAGGTCAGCGTTCTTCCCTGGGCCAGCAGGGTGAAGGAGGCGGGAAGCCAGACGGCCACCGCACCCATCGGAAAGAGAGCCAGGAAGAAGAGCAGAAAGGTGAGGAGAAGGGCGTCAGGAATCCGCGCCACCTCGAAGCCGATTCCGGCCAGGACAGCCTGCGTCAATGCGGTGAAAAACATGCCGTAGACAACTCCCCGGGTTACGGGAGCGATCTGGCCGAAGGGCCCCTCAACCGCCGGCCCGCCCCATTTCAGCAGCAAGGTCCGTATCCCCTTCCACAGTTCCGGCCCCTTCAGGTAGAAACTGAAGAGCCCCAGAAGAAGCACCAGCGTTTTTACGGCAATCTTTCCGGCGTCGGTCATGATGGCGAAGAGGCGGTCCCCAAATGTCAGAAGATGAGACTGGAGACGGTCCATGAAGATGGAGACGCTGGGGGTATGGGTCCGGAAGTTCTGGTACCACTGCTGGATCCGCGTGCCGGCGAAGGGGATATGGGAGATCCATGCAGGAAGCGTGGCCTGGGGGTTCTCGATGAATCCCCTGAATTTGGCCACCTCGGTCAGGATTTCCTGGGTCAGCGGGAGGGCAAAGGAGAGAAGGGGCGCGAGGACGAGCGCCAGAAAAAGCACGGTCATCAGGAGCGCCGACAGAATGGGTTTTTTGACGACGCGTCGGAGGGTCGCGAGAATCGGGTAGGTCGCAAAAGCCAGGATCCCGGCCCAGAGAAGGGGGACCGCATAGGGGAGAAGTACATATCCCGCGGTTGACAGCAGTATCGCCAACAGGAGTGCCCTGACAAGCGGAGATCCCGGTGGTGAACCTTCCGGCGTCACAAGGTTCGCAGAGGCATCTGTCATGCGGCGGGAGGTGTCGTGGGACGAGTCCAGGGGGCCGATTTGTCCTGACGAGTTTCGTATGCGGTGATTTCCTGTGTTTTTTTGAGAGAAAGTCCGATTTCGTCGAGTCCTTCAAGGAGGTGCGTTTTTCGGACCGGGTCGACGGAAAAGGAAAAGACTTCACCGGAGGTGGTCTGGACCTGCTGCTCCGGGAGGTCGATAGTCAGCTGAAAGCCGGGGGTTTTCGACACCTCGGAAAAGAGCGAGTCCACTTGCTGGGCGGTGAGAACAACCGGAAGTATCCCGTTCTTGAAGCAGTTGTTGTAGAAAATGTCGGCAAAAGAGGGCGCGATGATCGCACGGAAGCCATAGTCCAGAAGGGCCCAGGGGGCGTGCTCTCTCGACGAGCCGCAGCCGAAGTTTTCTCTTGCCAGAAGGATCCGGGCTCCATGGTAGCGGGGATTGTTCAGGACAAAGGAGGGATCCGGAACGAGTCCGTCCGTGCTCCCGTCTGAGGGAGCGTCCTTGTATCGCCAGTCGTGGAAAAGGCTCACGCCGAGTCCGGTCCTCCTGATTGTTTTCAGAAACTGCTTGGGAATGATTGCGTCGGTATCGACGTTGGCCCGATCAATCGGGGCGACCATGGCGGTAAGAGTCACGAATGGTTCCATGGAGGATTCTCCTCAAAGTTTTTTCAGGATTTTGGAAGCGTCCGTATGTCCACGAAGTGTCCGGCGATGGCGGCGGCTGCGGCCATTTCGGGGCTGACAAGGTGCGTACGCCCGTTCTTGCCCTGACGTCCCTCGAAGTTCCGGTTGGAGGTGGAGGCGCAGCGCTCAAAGGGCGCAAGCTGGTCGGGGTTCATACCCAGACACATGGAGCATCCGGGTTCACGCCACTCGAGGCCCGCTTCGATGAAGATATGATGAAGGTTCTCTTTTTCGGCCTGTTGCCGGACAAGTCCGGAGCCAGGAACGACCATGGCGCTCACACCCCTGGCGACTTTGTGGCCCTTGACGATCGCGGCAGCGGCTCGAAGATCCTCGATCCGGCCGTTAGTGCAGGAGCCGATGAAGATGCGGGTGACGGGAATCCCGGTGATCGGAGTTCCCGGAGAAAGTCCCATGTAGGCAAGGGCTTTTTTGGCCATTTCCCGTTCGACAGGATCGGTGAACTGGTCGGGATCCGGAATCCGTCCGTCAACCCCGGTCACCTGTCCTGGATTGGTTCCCCATGTCACCTGGGGGGAGAGGCGGGAGGCGTCGAGGGTGACCGTCCTGTCATAGGTGGCGCCGGGATCCGTGGCGAGCGACTGCCAATAGGAGATCGCACGGTCCCAGAGGTCTCCCTTGGGCGCGTATGGTCGTCCCTTCAGGTAGTCGAAGGTCTTTTTATCGGGAGCCACAAGACCGGCCCGTGCCCCGGCCTCAATGGCCATGTTGCAGAGGGTCATGCGCCCTTCCATGGAGAGGGATTTGACTGCTGACCCGGTGAATTCGAGGACGTGTCCGGTTCCGCCTGCCGTCCCGATCTGGCCGATGACCGCCAGGATCATATCCTTGGGTGTGACTCCGGGAGCCGGCGTGCCTTCGATCCGGATTTCCATGGTTTTGGGACGCGTCTGCGGAAGGGTCTGTGTTGCCAGAACATGCTCCACCTCGGAAGTGCCGATGCCGAAAGCCAGGGCCCCAAAGGCCCCGTGCGTCGCTGTGTGGCTGTCTCCGCAGACGATGGTGAGTCCCGGAAGGGTGATTCCCTGTTCGGGGGCGATCACATGGACGATGCCCTGGCGCGGGTCGTTCATGGAGAAATAAGTCACGCCGAATTCCCTGGCATTTTTCTCCAGCGTATTGACCTGAAGAGCACTGACCGGATCGGTGATCCCGTGGGATCGGTCGGTGGTCGGGACGTTGTGGTCGGGAACTGCGAAGGTCAGATCTGGACGGCGAACCTTGCGTCCGGCCATTCGGAGCCCTTCGAAAGCCTGAGGGCTCGTGACCTCATGGACGAGCTGCCGGTCGATATAGAGGAGAACCATTCCCTGATCCTCCGTGACGACATGGTCATTCCATATTTTCTCAATGATCGTTCTGGGCATGGCGCGCTCCTGATGGCAAGAATCAATTTTTGATCAACGTCCATTCACTATACCAAACATCCGTGGGATCTCTCCAGGGCTGAAGACGATTTCACGGACGGGAAAGGAGGGTCTTGTTAAAATATAAACGATGAAAAAAGATAAGTATAGTGATTCTTTTCTATGAAAATGATGAAAATAAATCATCATTTAGAAAGCTTGTGCAATCTCAGCCGTAGAATTCCCTTTCATCATTCTGAAATGCCTCGTTGATCAGAATGGCTTGCAGGCGCTTTCTTTAACAGAGGATGCTGTTGGTTTTGTCTGGGTTTTATCTGTAGGGATACCCCAAAGAAGAGGAAAATCGGGAGAGGATAACGGCAGGATTTTGTGAAACCGGCACCTGATCCGGATTGAGAATTCTGAGGAGGGCAGAGACCTTTTTGAGGGCTTGATAAATGGCGTCCCCAACGGGATTCGAACCCGTGTTACCGCCGTGAAAGGGCGATGTCCTAGGCCGGCTAGACGATGGGGACGTTAAAGGGATCTGAAGACGGCAAACTTGATCATTATCTTTTAGACCCTGACTTAAAGTCAATAGGTTTATCGACTCAAGAGGGGACGAGATCTCCTCCGGTGTGGCTGAGTCAAGCCATAGCTACAGGGTCGGAAGCAGTTCCCGGGAGGTTTGGGAAAGAAGCCGGTAGCGGCTATCTTTGGCTGATACGACGGTGTCCCTGAGGGGCCATTCGATTCCGATCTCCGGATCGTTCCAGAGGATGCCTCCTTCGTCTTCGTGATCGTAGAAGTCGGTGCACTTATAAAGAAAATCGGCTTGGTCGCTGATTACCTGGAATCCATGGGCAAAGCCCTCGGGAATGTACATCATCAGATGATTTTCCTCGGAGAGCACCGTTCCGAACCACCGTCCGAAGGTGGAGGATCCGGATCTAAGGTCCACGGCCACATCGAAGACGGATCCGGTCACGACGCGGACCAGCTTCCCTTGGCCATGTCGCCTTTGGAAGTGGAGCCCACGGGTGACGCCCCGGGTTGATCGGGAGTGGTTATCCTGGACGAAGAGCTGCGGAATCCCGTGTCGTTCGAAGGTCTTGGCGTGAAATGTTTCCATGAAAAAGCCGCGACTGTCTCCGTGAACGCGGGGAGACAGCAGTCGAACTCCTGGAAGAGACGTTTCCTTTACGACCATGCACCCTCCTCGAGGACGAGCATTTCTCGAAGATAGGCCCCATAGCCGTTCTTGAGGGGAGCGGCGAGGGAAAGAACGGCCGCTTTCCCGATGTATCCCATCCGGTAGGCGATCTCTTCCGGGCAGGCCACCTTGATTCCCTGTCGACGCTCGATGACCTCCATGAAGATAGAGGCTTCCAGCAGGGATTCGTGGGTTCCCGTATCGAACCAGGCCGTTCCCCGCCCGAGCTTTTCCACCTTCAGGAGCCCTTCCTTCAGGTAGAGGCGGTTTAAGTCGGTGATCTCGAGCTCCCCACGGGAGGAGGGGGAAAGGGATCGGGCGCGAGCGACAACGGTCCGGTCATAAAAGTAGATTCCTGGGACGGCGTACCGCGATGGAGGATTGGCCGGTTTTTCGACGATCTCCCGGACCGATCCTTGATGGTCGAAGGAGAGGACGCCGTATCGTTCCGGATCCCGGATCGCGTACCCGAAGATCAGAGATCCTTCAGAAAGACTCGCGGCCTTCTGAAGTGTTTCTGAGAGGCCGTGGCCGTAAAAGATGTTGTCTCCCAGAGCCAGGCAGACAGGGGCGTCCCCGATGAAGGATTCCCCGATAAGAAAGGCTTGGGCGAGCCCTTCGGGCTTGGGCTGGACGGCATAGGAGACGGAGATTCCCCATTGGGCGCCGTCTCCGAGCAGACGTTTGAAGAGGGGGGTGTCCTCGGGCGTGGAGATGAGCAGAATCTCCCGTATGCCCGCCAGCATGAGGGTGGTCAGGGAGTAGTAAATCATGGGTTTGTCATAGACCGGCATCAGCTGCTTGCTCACCGCCCGCGTCAGAGGATAAAGCCGTGTCCCCGAGCCTCCGGCCAGAAGAATTCCTTTCATCGTCCGCCTCCCGGGATATTGCTTCTTCCTGTGCCCTGTCGGGATCCATCATAGCGGGCGCGAAGGTCGCTCCACCAGGAAGTGTGGTCGAGATACCACCGGATGGTCTTTTCCAGGGCTTGTCCGAAGGTGTGGGCCGGTTTCCAGTCGAGGTCCCTCCGGGCTTTCGAGGCGTCGATCTCGTAGCGCCTGTCGTGGCCCGGCCTGTCCGGGACGGATGTGACGAGCCTGGCATAAGATGATCCGTCGGTGGACGGATGGACCCTGTCCAGGACCTCCAGAATGGTCGTTACGACCTCCCGGTTGGTTCGGGGGTTGCCCGCCCCCAGGGCATAGGTCTCTCCAGTCGTTCCCCTGTCGAAGGCGGCGATGACTCCTTCGCAGTGGTCTTCCACGAAGATCCAGTCCCGGATATTGAGGCCGTCCCCGTAAACGGGGATGGGACGCCCTTCAATGGCGGCGAGGATGACGGTGGGAATGAGCTTTTCGGGAAACTGCCATGGGCCGTAGTTGTTCGAGCAGTTGGTCGTGACAAGGGGAAGTCCATAGGTGTGGACGTAGGCCCTGGCCAGATGGTCGGACGAGGCCTTGGAAGCGGCATAGGGAGAGTTGGGGGCGTAGGGGGTTCGCTCGGAGAAGGGAGGATCCGATGGAAGAAGCGAGCCGTAGACTTCGTCCGTGGAGACGTGGAGAAATCGGAAACCCTTCGCTGATCCCCCGCCCCGGAGGTATCGGAGCGACTCGTCGAGAAGGACGAAGGTGCCGGTCACATTGGTTTCGATAAAGGCTTCGGGGCTTTCGATCGACCGGTCGACATGGCTTTCGGCAGCGAAATGGAAAAGGCCCGTGGGTTGATAGCGGTCAAAAAGCCCGGCAACCACCTTTCGGTCCCGGATGTCTCCCCGGACGAAAGTGTGATCGTGATCGTCCTTGAGGTCGTCAAGATTGGCAAGGTTGCCGGCATAGGTGAGCGCATCGAAGGTCACTACACGGGCCCGATTCTGTCTCCGGACCATTCGGACAAAATTCGAGCCGATGAAGCCGGCCCCCCCCGTGACGATCCAGCATTCGGCCATCGAGTCCTTTTCTGTAGTCAATGTCCCTCCTTGAGAAGCCGTTTTCCTGGAGAAATCGATTGCCATATCATAGTCGATTTGGAATGGGATGAACAGGTTCCGGCTGCTTCCGCAGGGACTCCTGTCGGGGGGTGTGCCGTTGTCCGTTTGAAGGAGTTCCTCCCAAAAAGGTATGATCGTGAGAAGAATTTCAGGCGAATGTCGGAACGGGGAGAGGGCGGGGATGGCGGAAAAGGAAAGAAATGGAGAGATCCCGGAAAAGAATGGCCCCGGGTATGTGGAGTGGTTTCGGGAGGCTTCTCCCTATATCCACCGGTTCCGGGGGGAGACCTTCCTCCTCCTGCTGGATGGCGACCTTCTGAGAGAGGGCCGTATGGGTGCCCTGGCCCATGATATCGCCCTTCTGTCGAGCCTAGGGATCCGGCTGGTCATTGTCTTCGGGGCTGGTCCCCAGATCGATGCCAGCCTCGAATCCCGGGCCGTCGAAACCGCACGGGTCGGAAGGCGCCGTATCACCCCTCCCGAAGCGTTGGTCCCACTCATGGAGTCGGTGGGACGAATCCGTTTCGAGATCGAAGCCTCTCTCTCCCAGGGGACCGACGGGACGCCCATGGCGGGATCCAGGATCCGTGTGGTTTCCGGAAACTTCGTCATCGGACGCCCATTGGGGGTGATAGACGGGATCGACTTCCTGTACACCGGGACGGTCCGCCGGATTGAATCCGAGGCCATTCGGCACCACCTGGACCAGGGAGATGTCGTCCTTCTTTCGCCCCTTGCCTTTTCACCGACCGGTGAGATTTTCAATGTCCTGGCATTCGAGGTCGCCTCCAGGGCTGCGGTCGCGGTGGATGCAGCCAAACTCATACTGCTTGGCCTGGCCCCGGAGATCAGAAACGAGAGGGGAGAGGCCCTGAGGCAGCTGGTCCTTCCGGATGCCCGGGCCAGGGAATCGCAATCCTCTCTTCCTTTTTCGGTTCTTTACGAAGCTCTGGAGCAGGGGGTTCCCCGCCTCCACCTGCTTGACGGAAGGCGGGACGGAGCCCTTTTGCTGGAACTCTTCACGCGGGACGGGATCGGAACGCTTGTATCGAGGGATCCGTTCGAACATATCCGTCCGGCCGTTCTCGACGATCTGGTCGATATTCTGGGGATCATTCGTCCCCTCGAGTCGGGAGGCGTTCTCGTTCGAAGGCCCCGGGAGCGTCTCGAAATGGAGCTCGCACACTTCACTGTGACCTGTCGGGACCGGACGGTGATCGGCTGCGTCTCCCTCACTCCCTATCCTGCCTCGGCCATGGCCGAGATGGCCTGCCTTGCCATTCTTCCCGAATACCAGGGCGCGGGACGCGGAGAGCAGCTTCTGGCCTGGTGCCGGGCCGAGTCGAAACGACTGGGTCTCAAGAGGATATTCGTCCTGACGACCCAGTCCTCCCGGTGGTTCATGGAGCGGGGGTTCGTCCCGTCGAGTCCGGACATCCTGCCGCCGGAGCGAAAAAAGCTCTATGATCCGGATCGCAAGAGCCAAGTGCTGGTTTCCGAGGTCGGCCCCTGACCCGGCCAGACGATGCCGGGTCGCGAGACACGGTATATGCAGGAACTACTTTTTGAGGAAGGTTCGCTCGTAGGAGAGAACGTCACGAATCTGTTGGGGGTCGATGACATCCCAGAAGGCGGGCATGATTTTCCGTCCGCGACGGATGACGTGGATGTAAAAGGCTTCGTCCCCCATCTGCCAGGTCTTGGGGTTGGTGAAGTTGGCTGGTTTTTCCATGAGGGCCGGGGCGGCTACCCCGTTTCCGTCTCCGTTGACCCCATGGCACTGGATGCAAAGCCCCTGATAGATTTTTTTTCCTCTGACAGGATCTCCGGTGGCACCCGATGCGACGGGAATGGCTGACAGGGTGACCGTCATGGCCATGATGAGTCCAATCAATGAAATGAATCCCGATTTTCCATGTGTGCAGTGGGTTGGCCCCAAGGTTCTTCTCCTTCCGTGTTGTTGGGTTCGAAAGCAGGTCGGATTATTTATACTATTTTCCTTTCCAGGAAAAAAGGAATGCTCTGTTCCCATGTTTTTTCATGAGAGTGCGTATGGCTCGCCGCCAGCCCTCCGGGACAAGGTCTGGCCATCAGACTTCTGAAAGGCGGAACCTTAAGGAAGACCCCTGTGGATCTTTTTGAGACGTACATTCATGTTGGGCGAGGTCGATCATGAGCCGGAAATCTCTTCCGTCCCGGGGCCGTGGGGCCCTCTCGCTTCCCGACAACCGGTTCGAAAAGGAAACCCGGGAGATATGTCCGGAGGTGATTGACGAGGCCCAATCCTGCAACGACACCGTTCTCCTCCCCGATACGGCCCGATCCGTCCTGTGCGAAAACGAGTCTCCGGATGTGGGATTCTCCCGCTCCCTGAATCCCTACCGGGGGTGCGAGCACGGGTGCATCTACTGCTTTGCGAGGCCTACACATGCCTATCTCGGGCTTTCTCCAGGACTGGACTTCGAGCGGAGGATCTTTTTCAAGAAAGATGCGGCTTTCCTTCTTGAAAGGGAATTGGACAGGAAGGCCTATCGATGCAAGCCGATCGCTCTCGGAATCAACACCGACTCCTACCAGCCGACGGAAGAGAAGCTCGGGATCACACGATCGGTCCTCGAAGTGATGGTCCGCGTCCGCCATCCGCTGACCATTGTCACGAAGTCCGCCCTCATCGAACGGGATCTCGACCTCCTGACCGCACTTTCGGCCCGGCGGTGTCTTCTGGTATTCATCTCTCTTCCGACCTTGGATGAGGATCTTTCCGGGAAGCTCGAGCCCCGGGCCACGCGCCCATTGCGGCGGTTGGAGACGATCCGGAGACTGTCTGAGGCGGGAATCCCGGTGGGAGTTCTCGTGGCTCCTGTCATCCCAGGACTGACCGACCACGAACTCGAGCGGATCCTGGAGAGCTCACGAAAGGCCGGGGCTCTTTCGGCGGGGTACATTTTGTTGCGGCTCCCTCTCGAAGTGCGACCGCTCTTCCTCGAATGGCTTTCGCATCATTATCCGGATTCGGCAAAAAAAGTGGAGCATCGATTGAGGAGCTTTCATGGGGGGGGCCTCTACGATTCGGAATTCGGAACCCGCATGCGGGGAAGCGGGCCACTGGCCGAATTGCTATTGAAACGATTTGAGGTGGCTGCCCGACGTCTTGGTTATGGTCCGATGCCGGAGCTCGATTCGTCAGGGTTTGCCCCCCCCGTTCCGCCTCCGAGACGCTCCCGGC
The DNA here is from genome assembly GCA_021795275.1 of Nitrospirota bacterium. Next base: position 12,835 of record JAJYPO010000010.1, read on the forward strand.
TCTTCCCGGACTTCACCCCTTAAAAAGAACCTGATCAGCACGTTTCTTCCGCCGGCTCTGACAATCTGCTCGCGGAAGGCGCATACGCATTTTCAGCGATATCCGGAGGCCTCCCTATGGCTCGCGTTGCCCCCGTTTTGACCTGTACCGCAGAGGAACGAACCACCCTGACCCAGTTTGGCCCAAATCGTAGCGAAGAGGCGCGTCTTGTGGGATGTGCCAGGATTTTTCTCCTGTGCCTTGACGGAAAACGGAACGAAGAGGTGGCCCGGGAACTGTGGGTGCGTTCCAGTACCGTCGGAGTGCGGCGACAACGATGCGCGGAACAGGGACTCCGGGATCGTCATCGGTCTGGACGCCCTTCATGGAGGGGAGCTCCGGACCCGGATTCTGACCCAGCTTTCGCAACCGCCTCCCCCTGTCGGACCCAATTGTGTCCAGGGCCTCCGGGCGAAAACGGGTGGAACCTCTCGGGGGGACGGTGAAGAAGAGCCAATTTTTCCTGCATCCAACCATCCAGGACCGGACCCTTGCACAGAGCCCGTGGCGGAAGGGAAAACGTCAATTCCCTCTGATACCTAGAGCCAGATGTTGAATCCGAACATCATGGTGGTGACGGCACCGATGTACGCGGCCGCCAGGGACTCGTAGGAGATGTTTGCGTAGAATTCGAAATGAGGGTTGATCTGAAAAGAAGCCCCCCCATCCGCCTGGAGACCGGTCAGTGGGCCGGGTGTGTCGAAGGTTCCCACCACTCCGCCAATTTGGCCGTTTAACACCACATACCGGCCAATCTGATCCAGGGTGGAAAGCCCTGCAAATCCAAAATTTGACGACAACAGAACCGGAACCAGGGCGGTCGGATTCTGAAGAAAAGGAGTATAGGACTGGGTGTCATACCCGACGAGCAGATGAAGATCGGGTTTTTTCAGAAAGTTCCAGTCAAGAGCGAACATCGTGTTGTGGTTGATTCCGAAGGGGGTCTGGATCCCCTGAAGAGTGTCATAGGTATATTCGTATTCTCCCGACAGAGACAGTGTGGGAGTCAGAGAAAAGGTTGCGTTCATCAGGCCTCCTGACTGGAGTCCCCCCTCCAGGAGGGCTTGGCCGTACCCGCTCCAGGGAAGCTGGTACCAGCCCTGGGCGTCAAGACGCAACGGTCCGGCCGGAAGATCGACATGGCCGTAGAATCCCGCATTGATCTGGTTTCCCGCAAACACCTCTCCCGTGTCCAAGAGGAAACGAATCCCGTCCGGTCCCTGACCGTCGACTCCAGCGAACAGGTAGGACTCGGGCGAACTCGTCTGTCCGGCGGCGGACCCGACATATAGGTTGGTCCCTGCCTGAAAGTGAACGACATCTTTCAGGAGGGGGGTTTCAACCGCGATGCCGGTCCCGATGGTGGAGCCGCCGGAGTAGGCAATGTCGATGTTCTGGACGCGTATGTGATATTCGGAGTTCTCCAGTTCGTAGGTGGAAGGAGACTGGAAGGGGGGCGGTAGCGGTTCCTGAAAGTTAATGTTCTGATCGAACGTGACCAGGGGCGGTATCGACAAGGCCAGAATCTCGAGAGTTTTCAGGTCGTCCCTGACCTTGTTTCTCTCTTCCTCGCCCAGGGAGGAATCGTGGGCGAGTCCGGCGAGGATCTTCCGGGATCGGGAGAGGGAGCCTTTTTGCATGAGGAGTTCCGCCTTCAGCCGATGAAGGGTCTTATCATTGGGAAACTCCTTGATCCCCCGGTTCAGGATACGAAGGCCGGTGTCGGGCTGGTTGATCTTCCTCGCAATTCTTCCTCCCAGCCGATAGGCTGCCAGATTTTTCGGATGGTTCCTGACATAGAGGTTGATCCGCTCTTCCGCCAGCGAATACTTTCTCGCCCGAACGGCCTCCTGGACCAGGGTCCATTCATGGTCAGTATTGGTTGACAGGGAGAGTTCGGAACCCAATGCACCAGGACAGGACAGGAGGGGCTGGCTACAGATCCCGAAAAGGAGCAGGGCCGGAATGAGTCCGGCCCTGGGAGTCGCGGGGGGCATTACCTGTGATGTCTGTGCATGCGGGCATGATAACCGGCTTGGTGAGAAGGGGAATAAAGGGAGGCAATTCTCTGGTGGGAGCCCTGGACAATTTCCCGGGTCGCCTCCATATGGTGGTCACGGAGGAGGTCCGCCCTCTTGAGGCCATCATTTTGATCATCCCCGTCGTGGTGAAAGGAGGCTTCCGGGGATTCGTGGTCGCGAATATCTCTGTCAACCCGATCGAAATCCGGACGGTTTTCGCCGCGCAACTCCTTGAGGCGGTCCTTCAGCCTGGCGATCCTGGTACGGATGGCGGCAATATCCTCTTTCCGGTCGGGGTCGAAGTGTTTTTGTCTTTCGAGAGCGGTTAAACGGGCCCTGAGTTTTTTGATTTTAGTCTGGATGGCGGCAATGTCCTCCTTCCGGTCAGGATTGGAAGGTTTCTGGGCGTTGAGAGCGGTCAAACGGGCCCTGAGTTTTTTGATTTTAGCCTGGATGGCGGCGATATCCTCCTTCCGGTCAGGATTGGAAGGTTTCTGGGCGTTGAGGGCGGTCAGTCGGGCCCTGAGTTTTTTGATTTTAGCCTGGATGGCGGCGATATCCTCCTTCCGGTCAGGATTGGAAGGTTTCTGGGCGTTGAGGGCAGTCAGTCGGGCCCTGAGTTTTTTGATTTTAGCCTGGATGGCGGCGATATCGCTCCTGTTGTCGAATCTGTCAGCCATCAGATCTTGATCGGTTCCCGGAGGAAGCGCAATCGAAGATCCCGAAGGTTTGGTGATAGAGGTCGACCCATGGGCGAATCCCCATCCGGTGAGCAGGGAAATAACAACAACGGCCGGAATTGTTTTATTAATTTTCATGATGTTCTCCTCTATTATGAAATATGAACGCGATGACCCATCATAGCAAAAACTAATTCCGGGTGATGTGATTTAAGACACGGATTCCCGGAGTGTCCCTGGTCCGTCTGGTGGTCGAAAATCACTTCTGGTATGGATGAAGGGGTTGTCGTCGAGACTTCAGGGAATGGCTGCGAAAGAGGTGGCGGTGCGGGCCCCTTTCCCGGCAAAATCTCCTGTGATACCCAACAAGGAGGTGTTCACGGTATACGGGCTCAAAATGTCCCAAAGAGACGCGATCCTTGGTTTGCTGGCATTGGGATGCTCCCATCGCCGGATCGCCCGCGAAGTCGATCGGGAAACCGTAAGCCGTTACGCCAAGCTTCAACGGAGTGCCGCCAATCCGGCCATTTCGACCCACGGATTCCGATTGAGGTTATCCCGGCAATCTCAGATTAATGTCGAGGTATTTTTATATATTTGGCTCTGGTATTGGTGCGCCTGGCAGGAATCGAACCTGCGACCTGCGGATTCGAAGTCCGACGCTCTATCCTACTGAGCTACAGGCGCCCTGGGGAGGGATTTATCTTTTTATGATATCAGGAAGCGCTTCCCTTTTCCATGCGGTCAGGGGGCGATCATGCCGTTGTCCAGGTAGGAGCGAGAGTAGAGAAAGACCGTTGTCGGGTCCGGAAGAACCACCGCCTCTTTTTTTCCCTTGTAGGAAACCCTGGAAAGGAAATCCCGGATGACATGGATCCGGGCGTGGTCCTTATTGTCGGCCCGGACGACGATCCAGGGGGCTATGGCCGAATGGGTCCGCGCGAACATCTGGTTCCTTGCGTTGCTGTAGTCATCCCAGTGCTTCTGGGCCGCCATGTCGATGGGGCTGATCTTCCATTGTTTGAGAGGATCCTCCTGGCGGCTCTGGAGCCGTTTTTTCTGTTCGTCCCGGTCGATGTCGAGATAGTACTTGTAGAGACGGATTCCCGAACGGACAATCATCTGCTCGAAGGACGGAACGGTCTCCATGAACTCTTCATACTGTTCTCCTGAGCAGAATCCCATCACCCTCTCCACCCCTGCCCTGTTGTACCAGCTCCGGTTCATGAAGACCATCTCCTGGGCCGCTGGGAGATGGGTGACATAGCGCTGGAAATACCACTGGGACTGCTCCCGGTCGGAGGGTTTTCCCAGTGCCACCACGCGGGTTTCCCGGGGAGACAGGTGCTCGGTGAAGTGCTTGATCGTCCCGTCCTTTCCCGCGGCATCGCGTCCTTCAAAAATAATGAGGACCTTCTGGTTTTCCCTGATCAGATGCTTCTGGAATTTGACGAGTTCGATCTGGGCTTCCCGGAGGTCCTGGTGATATTGGACCAGTTCAGGGGTCGGTTCGGAGGAGCGATTGATTTCAGGAGATTTTGGGGGTTTGGAATGTTTGGCGCTCATGGGACCTCCTCGGGTTGACGACGTCTTTTTCCACGTTAGCAAAATCTGACGAAGGAAACACCCCTTTTCCCCGAACCCTGTCTTGGTTTTGAGATGGATTCTTGAAGAAGTTGTCTTTTTCTCCCGGCAGAATGGGTTCGAAAGTCGGGAAAGGAGGGCACCATCGAGGCCACGGAACCCCTTCCGGAATATCGCAGTAAAATCCTGATTGTTGGGGCGAATGTGGGAAGCGGCCACATGCGCGCGGCACAGGCGGTCGCAAAAGCCCTTTCCAGGATCTCCCCATCGTATGACGTAAGGGTCGAGGATCTTCTGGAAAAGGGCCGCCCTCTCTATTGTTTCCTTTATCGCACCGGCTACCTTTTCCTCGCCCGTCGCTTTCCCCGTCTCCTCGATCGCCTTTACGAATGGAGCGACCCCATGCCGCGATGGGTTGCCCTCCTTATTTCTCGGATCGACCGATTGGCATTCCGTGAGTTTTTGAAAGAAATCCATGCAGATCCTCCCGATCTTGTCCTCTCCACCCATTTCCTTCCGCTTGAAATACTGTCGCCGGATCGCCTCAAGGGAGTCCTTCGGGCGCCTCTCTGGACTATCGTCACCGATCTTTATCCCCATGGGATCTGGTTCTGGCCGGGCGTCGATCATTACTTCGTCTCAGGTGAGGCTGCCGAGAGGACGGTCCGGAAGAAAGGAGAGGACCAGACGATTTCCGTTTCGTCGACGGGTATCCCGGTGGATCCTGATTTTAATGTCCATCCGACGCGGGGCGATCTTCTGGAGAGGATGGGACTTCCTGACCGAAACACGGTGCTCCTCCTGTCAGGAGGGGAGGGCATCGACGATCTTGTCTCCCTCCTCGACTCTTTCGTCGGCTTCTCCGGAGAACTGACCCTTATCGCGGTTGCCGGAAAAAACAGCCGGCTTTTCAAAAAATGCAGTCGGTGGGCGGCTCTTCATGAAAGTCCCGGACGGGCCGTCAGGGCCCATGGCTTTGTACAAAACATGCCGGAATTGATGGGGCTTGCCGACGTGGTGGTCACCAAGCCGGGGGGAATGACCCTTTTCGAAGCGCTGGCCCTTGAAAAGCCCCTGGTCCTTCTTCCGGCCAGGGGGGGACAGGAGACGATCAACCGGCGCTGGGCGGTAGACGCCGGGGCGGCGGTGCCCTGTGATCAGCCCCGGAGGGCAGGCGCCCTCGTTTGCACCCTCTTCGAAGATCCGGAGCGCCTTTCGGATATGGCGCGCGCCTCCCGTCGCTCCGGCCGTCCGGAGGCGTCCACCCTCATTGCCCGGCAGGTTGCCGGTTGCCTTTCCCGTGACGTCTTTTCAAAAGGAGGTTTCCATGCCGACAGCCCATTACCGGTCGGTCTTCATTTCCGACGTGCACCTCGGAACCCGGGACTGCCGGGTGGATCTTCTTCTGGACTTCCTGAGGGAGAGCGAGTGCGAGACCCTTTATCTCGTGGGGGACATCCTGGACTTCTGGCAACTGAAGCGGAGCTGGTTCTGGCCAGAGGCCCACAGCACCGTCATCCAGAAGATTCTCCGAAAGTCCCGCCATGGAACCAAGGTGGTCTATCTCGAGGGGAACCATGATCCCGTCCGATCCTTCCTCGACAAGATCCTCGACCGGGGGGTGATCCATTTCGGCGATCTCGAGATCGCCAAGGAATGGATCCACAAGGGCGTCGACGGGCGCCGCTATCTTGTCGTCCATGGCGACGCCTTCGATTTGTGCCTCCAGACACTTCCGATGCTGACCCGATTCGGGGATTGGGGCTATTCACTCCTCCTCCGGATCAATCTTCTCCTTTGCGGAATCAACCGGATTCTGGGCCGGACGAGCCGGTGGTCCCTTTCCCGTGCGGTAAAGAACCGTGTCAAGAAAGTGACCCGCTTCATCGGGGAGTACGAAGGGATACTGGCCGCCTCTGCACGGGCCAGGGGGATAGACGGCGTCGTCTGCGGCCACATCCATTACCCCGCCATCATTGAGAAGAGTGGCGTCCTGTATCTGAACACGGGGGACTGGGTAGAGCATGGATCGGCCCTCGTCGAACATGATTCGGGCCGTTTCGAAGTCATCTACTGGGGCGACAGGGCGGATGTTCCCGGAGGCGAATCAAGGCTTTCGTCGAGCGTCATTGGGACGGTGGCGGGAGGAGAATGAGGTCTTGAAGCCTTCTTGAAGGATTTGACACCTCGCCGCGCTTTCGTGTCCATGCTATGATCGTGGACGAACTCCTGTGGTTGGGGAAGACTCTCGACGAAGGATCTCCCATGCGCGTTCTTTCCGTGAATCCCGGTTCCTCCTCCCTGAAGACGACGCTCCTTGACGGGGATGAGATTCTCGCCGATCACGAGATCCCTCTCGAGGATTCGGTGACGGGAATGCGGAAGGTCCTGTCTGCTCTCTCCATGTGGAGCCATAAATCGCCTCCCCAGGCGATCGGGGTCCGGGTTGTTCACGGAGGGCGAGCCTTCCAGGACAGCGTCAGGGTCGACCCAACAGTCCTCTCCGTTCTGGAGAAGCTCTTACCTCTGGCCCCTCTTCACATTCCCATCGCCATTCGCGTTCTCTCCGCCCTGACAGGGATGGAGCAGTCCCTTCCGGTGGTCGCTGTTTTCGACACCCAGTTCCATCGGACCCTTCCCGAGACGGCAAGGCGCTACGCCCTTCCTGATGAATGGGAAAAAAATGAGGGAGTCGAGAAATACGGTTTTCACGGCCTTTCCTACGACGATGTCGTCCATCGTCTTCCTGGCTTCTTGGGAGGCGCCCTTCCGGAACGGTTGGTGGCGGTCCACTGGGGGAATGGAGCATCGGCCTGCGCTCTCTTGCGGGGGAGATCTGTGGAGACCTCCATGGGGTTCACACCTCTGGATGGTCTGGTCATGGGGACCCGGCCTGGGTCGATCGACCCAGGCATCTTTCCTGCCTTGCTTCGGAGAGGATATTCGCCCGAGGCTCTGGAGGAAGCCCTGAATCACCGCTCGGGTCTTTTCGCCCTTTCGGGGGGGGTCTCCGACTTCAGGGAGATCGAGAAACGACTCGAACAAAAGGATGCGCGCGCCGTTTTGGCCTTTGAAAAGGCCGTTCTTTCGGTCGCCATGACTGTCGGAGCCTATGCGCCCCTTTTGGGAGGACTCGAGGCGCTGGTGCTGACTGGAGGCATCGGCGAGCACTCCTGGCGGGCACGGGAGGCCGTCATGGAACGCCTTGCCTTTCTGGGCGTCAGGAGCGATCCAGAATCTAACCGTTCAGGAACGGGGGACCGACGGGTTTCGGGAGAGGGCTCCCGTGTCTCCGTATGGGCTCTTCATGCCCGAGAAGACAGGACCATCGCGCGGGAAACTGAAAGGATATTGGGGGGCACGGAAAAAGAAATTCACAAATCGGGAGGTGTCAATGCTTGAGCGATACAGGACAAGGGACTTGCCCCAGGGACTCGAACCTCTGGTGGAGATGGCGCTCGATCTCAGATGGACATGGAACCACCGGGCCGACGAACTCTGGAACCAGCTCGATCCGGTCCTCTGGAAGCTGATCCGGAACCCCTGGCTGATCCTGCAGACCGTCTCGGTCGCCCACCTGAATGCCCTGGCCCAGAACGGAGAATTCCTGGCGCGAATCGCCGAAGTCCACAATCTCTGGAGCCAGGAGGACCATGCCCCCACCTGGTACTCCGAGCATTACGGCCGCTCGCCGCTTAAGACGGTCGCTTACTTCAGCATGGAATTCGGACTCTCCGAATCTCTTCCCATCTATGCGGGTGGTCTTGGAATCCTGGCGGGTGACCATCTTAAAAGCGCCGAGGACCTCGGGGTTCCCCTTGTGGGAGTGGGCCTCCTGTTCCAAAAGGGATACTTCCGCCAGGTGGTCAACGCCCAAGGGGAGCAGATCGAAAGCTATCCCTACAACGATCCCGATTCGCTTCCGATCAGCCCGCTACGCGGATCGACGGGACAATGGCTCCGGATTCCCATTCCCCTTCCGGGACGGACCCTGATTCTGCGTGTCTGGCAGGTCCGGCTGGGAATGACGACCCTCTACCTTCTCGACTCGAACGACCCCGTCAACACCCCTATGGACCGGGGCATCACCGGCGAGCTCTATGAAGGTGGACGCGAGATGCGGCTGGTTCAGGAGATGGTCCTGGGAATAGGAGGGTACAGGATCCTTCATGCCTTGGGGATCGACGTGAACGTGCTGCACATCAATGAGGGCCATCCTGCTTTTGCCATTCTGGAGAGGGCCCATGCCTGGATGGTCCGGGAGAAGATTTCCGATTTCCGCCATGCCCTTCACGTGACGCGGGCCGGAAATGTTTTCACGACCCACACCCCCGTTCCCGCCGGCTTCGATGCCTTCGATCCGGCGCTTTTTCACCAGTATTTTTCCCTCTACCAGAAGGAATGGAACCTGAGCGACAAGGATCTTCTGGGGCTGGGACGAATCGATCCTGAAGACGACAAGGAGGCTTTCAACATGGCGCGACTGGCCATCGGGGGAAGCGGATTCATCAACGGAGTGAGCCGCATCCATGGAGAGGTCAGCCGGAAAATCTTCTCTCCGCTCTTCGACCGTTGGCCGGTGGAGGAGGTGCCAGTGACCCACATCACCAACGGGATCCATACCCTCTCCTGGGATTCCCTGATCTCCGACGCCTTCTGGACGGAAAAAGTTCCCAAGCGGCGGATGCACAGGGACGGATCGTCCGAACCGGCCCAGGAGATTATGGCCGCTTCCGACGAGTTTCTCTGGGATCTCCGGATGAAGAACCGGATCGCGATGCTCGAAGGGGTCCAGCGCCACCTGGTCCGTCAGCGATCAGTTCGGGGCGAGAACGCCCCCCTCCCATTCCTGGATCCGAATGCCCTCTATATTGGTCTTGCCCGCCGATTCACCTCCTACAAACGCCCTAACCTTCTTCTTTTCAACCACGAACGCCTTCTCGGTCTCCTGTCTCATGCAGACCGTCCGGTCCGCATTCTCGTCGCAGGCAAAGCCCATCCCCAGGATATGGCCGGAAAGGGTTTCATCCAGGAGTGGGTCCATTTCGCCTCCGATCCGCGGACACACGGGATGGTCTTCTTCCTGAGCGACTACGACATGAACGTGGCCCAGACTTTGGTCGGAGGGATCGACCTCTGGGTCAATTGTCCACGGCGACCCTGGGAGGCCTCCGGGACCAGCGGCATGAAGGTGCTCGTCAACGGGGGGCTGAACTGTTCGATCAGGGACGGGTGGTGGGCAGAGGCCTACCGCCCCGAGGTCGGGTGGGCCATCGGCGATGACACCTCCTTTGAAGATCCGTCGAGAGATCGTCGGGATGCGGAGGACCTCTACCGGATCCTCGAACAGGAGGTGATCCCCGACTTCTACGACCGGGATGAGAGCGGGATCCCGACACGCTGGATCAGCCGGGTCCGGGAGAGCATGGCGACACTGACACCGGTGTTCAGCACGGACCGGATGGTCCGGGAATATCTCGAACGGGCCTATCTGCCGGCCGCCACGGCCTATGAATCACGCCAGTCGAATGGAGGGGCACAGGCCCGGGCAATCGATGCCTGGAAGGAGCACTTGGACCGGAACTGGGAAGGGATCCGTTTCGGAACGGAGACGGTGCAGGAATCGGAGGAGGGGCACCGGATTGAATGCGCCGTCTGGCTCGGGGAGATCGCCCCCGAGGATGTGAGGGTCGAGATATACGCGGCCCCTCCAGAGAAAGGTGTTTCATTCCGAAAGACGATGGATCGGGTCAAAACCCTTGCCGGAGCACGCAACGGCTATATCTATGGGGTCACTGTGCCCGCCGACCGTCCTGTGGGGGACTACACCCTCAGGGTGGTCCCCTACCACGAAGGGGTCAAGGTTCCGCTCGAATACGGCCGGGTACTCTGGCAGCGCTAGGAGAGCTGTGGCATCAGGAGGGGAAAGTGGCGTTCATCTTTTTTCCGAAAGACCGGTCCTGACCCGCTCCTTGAGGCGGCAAAAGCTGCAGACCGGTGTCCAGGAGATTTCTCCGCACTGTTCGCAGCGGCCGTCAGGGGCAAGACCGGATGCCTCTTCTTTTGTTTCCGGCGGGGAGCCCTCGGGGTAGAAGCGGTCGATCCTGTCCAGGAATCCGAAGAGAAAGGCATGCTTCGTGCCGGGGGAGGCGGCCTCGACTTCGTTCAAAAGCTTCTTGTAAAGAAGCTGCTTGGCATCCGCGGAATGCGGACACTCCTGGAGGACGTAGGGGATTTTCCGGAGAAAGGCGTAGGTGGCCATTTCCTTTTCGGTCAGACGGACAAGAGGCTTCACTTTTTTCGACAGGCCTTCGAGGGAGGGTAAATCGGGCCTGTTTTTCGCCAGATATTCGTCGTGCCAGTGAAGCAGGTTCCCGAACAGGCGGGATACCTCGTCGTCGAGGTTGTGGCCCGTGGCAAGGACCGTCGCTCCCGTCCGGAGTGCGGTCCTGTTGAAAAAATATCTTTTGGACAGGCCGCATCCCGAGCAGGCGGGGCGTCTTGTCGCCCGGGCGATGTCGGACACCGATCCGTCGACCTCATCCCGGAGGGATTCGATCGTGAGCGGAAGTCCGTGCCGCGAGGCAAAGGATTCCACATGGGACCGGCTTTCCCGGGAATAGTCTCCAATCCCGAGGTCGAGATGGAATCCCGTCGTCCTAAATCCCAGTCGCATCAGGATCTCCCACAGGGCCAGCGAGTCCTTGCCGCCGGAAACCGCCACGAGGACATGGTCGCCGGGGGCGATCATGCTCCGCTCTTCAATGGCCCGCCCAACCTGGGAGAGGACGAAACGGTCGAAACAGTCCGGGCAGAAGGCGCTGTTGTGGCTGGGGAGCTTGATGACGGCTTTCCTGGTGCAGGCCCGGCACTTCACGAGAGGGACCCTCCGGAAATGACAGGCCTGATCTCGACCGGTTTTCCGGGATCCAGGGGATCGTCATCGCACAGGAGCGAGTCCTCCTGGATGACGAGGACGGTTTCGGGACTCAGGTCGAGTGCTCCCAGCAGGGCCTGGACAGTTTTGACGGGTTTCAGGTGAAGGGTCGTTCCGCTCTGATGGTTGAGAACGGTGAGGGTCCTGTCGGGATGGGGGATGGAGAGATGAATTTTCTGGTCCATGTCGATCCTTGCCGGATGAAAGAAATGATGAAAGAAATATGGATGAGGGGGTCCCTTCATCCTAGCACGCGGATCCGGGGCCGAACAATCAGGGGGCGGGTGAGGGCGGCGTGAGGGTGCTGTCCGAAAAGAGCTGTCCCTTCAGCAATTGCTGGAGGACGAATGCCCGACCCCGTTCGCGCAGGGGAGGAGGGAGGCGCGAGGCGATCTCTTCGGCCCGGGTCCAGAGAGACTCGATCAGGATGGAAGGCCCGGGAGTTTTTCTTCTGTCGGAGAGGGGGGGGGAAAAAGGGCGGACCGTCCGGAAGACGAGGGCGATCCCCGCAAGGGTGGGACAGGCATTCTGCAGCTTCAGGCGGATTTCGGGAAGGAGGTATGTCAGCTCGCGTTTCCAGAGAGGAGAAGAACAGGCGACAACAAGTTCCTTGTCGAGGAGGGCCGAAGGGTAGGAAACCCGGGCGATCGGTTCCCCGAAGATCTTCCGCCACTCCCGGTTCAGGGCGACGAGCCGCGCCTCCCGTTCCCAGCCCAGAGAGGTGGCGACCTTACGTGCAACGGACTCCATGGAGTCGAATGTCGAACGATAATCGAGATTGTCCATGGCTATGGCCTTATGGGTGAAAAGGAAAGATTTGCGACTTTTTTGACTCCTGTGGCATAATAGCCCGCGATTCCCGTTTGTGGCAAGAGGTCCAGGGGTTCGGAAGGGCGTATCGTCGGTTCCTGCGGACCGTTGAACGCCGGAGAAAGTCGGGTACTTCGGCAGGATTGACCCAAGGGAGGACGGACAGTTATGGCGGCTGATGAGGCGAAAGACCAGGAAAGTGCTGGGATCCCCTGGACAGACGATGCCCAGGCACTGCTGAAAAAGGTTCCGTTCTTTATCCGCAAGAACGTGGAAAAGGAAGCGGAGGATTACGCGCGATCCCATGGCATGGCCCGGGTCGAAGCCAGTGTCATCGTCAGGATCAAGGCCTCGAAATCCAGTGAGGGAGGAGAGTCATCGGCTTCGCCCGAGATCCCGGCGCCCACTCCTCCTCCCGCCGCCGAATCTTCGTCTTCACCTCCTTCTTCCCGAGAGACAGTTGTCGCCGAATCCACCCGCACGGCGGAGCCCCCTCCCTCGAAGACTTCCCATTCCTCTTCCTTGAGGGAATTCGCCAGCTTCGTCATCCTGCGGATCGATCCGGAGTGGCGGAAAGTTCATCCCGCCGAGGTCGGACACGGCAAAAAGGAGTTTGCTGACGTTGTCCGGACATTCGAATCCCAGATCGCCAGCAGTTCCTACAGTCTGGTGGGCCTTTCGGGGCTGGGAGACGTGCTTCTCTGGAGGGTCGGAACCAATATCGGTCTCCTGCAGGAAATGACCGGCAAGCTGCTTTCAACCTATCTGGGCCGCTACCTGACCGTCGAGAAGTCCTATCTCGGCTTCCTGGGAGAAACGGGAACCCGGAGCCCATTCCTTCCCCGCAACTCGCGGTTCATCCATGTCAGGCCTCTCGTGCGATCCAAAGACTGGCCCCAACTTCCGGACTTTGTCCGGGAAGGGTCGGAGCGCGAACGCCGGAAGGTGACGGAAGGGTTCTCTGGTGTCAGGATGACGATGGCGTCCAGTTACGGTCTGGACGAGTCGGATCTTCTCATGATCATGGAGTCGGATTCAGCAGAAGCAATCGTTGACCTGAATCAGGCGCTTCAGACCACCGAGGAGAATCGCTACCTGCATATGACCTGCCGGGGCCTCACCGGCATTTCTCGGCCTCTGGGAGAGGTCCTCGACATGTTGGGCGGTGTGTAAGACCCTGAGCCCGGGGGTCGAAGGGGAGAGGGCATGGAACGGACCTTGCTTCTCAATGCGACCTATGAGCCGCTGAAGATCGTTCCCTGGCAAAAGGCGGTTCACCTTTTATTTCAGGGAAAGGTCGAGGTCGTGGAGACCTACGGGCGCGACATCCGTTCAGCCCGCATGTCCATGAAAGTTCCCGCCGTTGTCCGCCTCTACCGGATGGTTCTGTTTCACCACACCCGCCGTCTCGTCAAGTTCTCCCGTGAGACCATCTTTGCCCGGGACCGCAATTGCTGCCAGTATTGCGGAAAAGCCTTTCCTCCTGAGGACCTGACCTTCGACCACATCGTTCCTGTGGCCCAGGGCGGGATGAAAACCTGGGAAAACATCGTCACCGCCTGTCGTTCCTGCAACCACAAAAAATCCGGCAAGACCCCCGAACAGGCGGGCATGATCCTTCTGGCCCGCGTTCAGCGTCCTCACTGGTCCCCCGCCATCATGGTCATGATGACAATGGCCGGGAATCCCCCCAAGGTCTGGGAAAACTACCTCTTCTTCCGCTGAGGCCTCCCCGTCAGCTTTTCCATCAGAAGCCGGCTTTCGGTCACTCCCGTCATTGCTGTGAGAAGTCCGTAGAACAGGGCCCCCGATCCGATCAGCCCCAGAAGGGCAACAAGGAGGGATGCTGTCCCGGAAGGCAGGATGTGCGAGAGGCCGAGCCAGAGAAGACGGACGAAAACGAGGAGCAGAAGGGAGTGGAGGATGACCATCGGGGCATTGCCGAAGATCTCCCAGGGACGGCGTCCCAGCAAGCGTTTCAGACTGATGAAGAGATAGGCCTGGTTCACCAGGGACCCGAAGGAAATTCCCAGGGCCAGGGCGAAGACCCCCACCCTCGGGGCGAGAAGTCCGCTTGTGGCGAGGTTGGTGAAAAGTCCGGCGAGTGCGGCGAGGACAGGCGTTTTCATGTCTCCGGTCGCGTAGAAGGCCCGGACGATGATCCGGACTCCGGAGAAGGACCACAGCCCGATGGCGTACCCCATGAGGGCGACGGCTGTCTGTTCGGCGCTCGTCGTATTGAAGCGGCCGTGCTGGAAAAGAAGCCGGATCAGTGGTTCCCGGAGCGCCACCAGCCCGGCCGAGGCCGGGAGCATGAGAAAGAGCGAGGCGCGGTAAGCATGGGCGAGAGTCTCTGCGAGTTTTTCCTGAGACCCTTTTTCATCCCGGGCATGGAGTGAAAAAAGTGGAAGGATGACCGTGGCCACCGCCGCGATCG
>JAJYPO010000128.1 GCA_021795275.1 Nitrospirota bacterium
CGGGGGCCCCCATCCAGATCCCCATGGCCGAAACTGTCTTTCAGAGCTCGCTCCACCTGGGGCTTCTGGTCCTGAACACCGCCGCCGACTCCCTGGGGGTCTGGGCCTCCTGGGGATACCACCAGCAGATCTGGATGACCCCCGCCCAGTCGGGGGGCTACGAGGAGAACTACCAGATTCCCTACCTGGGAGGGTCCTTCTACAACCAGACTCCCCTGCCGGGAACGGGGTGGACCATCTTCGAGGAAGGAGGGTACCGGAGCGGCCTCTCGCCTTCCATGGCGGTCACTCCCTCGGCGGGCGAGCCGATCCCCGCCGGAACCTTTAACCTAGGATCGGCCTGGAACCTCCACGGCCTGGCGGGGGTCCGCTATCTCTTCACCCCCCATCTCGGACTCTACCTGACGGGAAACTACAGCTACTGGGCCTTCGCCCAGTCGACCAACACCCTTTCGGCGGGAACCCGGCAGTTTCTGGAGCCCTCCTCCATCACCAGCTATTTCGGGGCCGAGACGGGTGTGACGCTGGAGTACTGACCCCCATGAGCGTCAGGAGATTGCCTCCGGAAAGAGAGGAGGGGAGAGAAAAAGCCCGGCTCTCACCCTCCGGATCCGGCCCGGGACCCAACCCTCAAGGAGACAGCATGACTGCCATGTCCTTCGACAACGCCCCCTCCCTCACCGCCTCCTCCGAGGCGACACCGGTCTTTGTCCGCATAGCCCGGGTCCTCCGCTCCCTCTGGCACTTCCGCCACATCTTCTCCCTCGACAAGGCTCCCGATCCGGAAAGGACGGACCCCCTCTCCCGATGGTTCGAGACCTCCCTTAAGATCCTGGGAATCGAGGTCCGGGCATCGGGGGAGCGGCCCTCTGCCACCGCCTTCCTGATCGTGGCGAACCATATCTCCTGGCTTGACATCCTGGTTCTCCGGAGCCTCTTCTCCACCTGTTTCATCGCCAAGGAGGAGATCGCCCGATGGCCGGTGGTGGGGCCGATGGCCCGGGAGGCGGGCACGATCTTCATCGGCCGGAATTCTCTCTCCTCCTTCCGGGAGACCCTGTCCGCCTCCCGCAAATCGCTCGACAGAAAAATCCCCATCACTGTCTTCCCCGAGGGGGCGACCACGACAGGAGACCGTCTGCTCCCCTTCAAGACCGGGGTCTTCGACCTCTGCACCGAAACCGGAAGCCCTGCCCTTCCGGTCTCGATCCGCTATGAAACCCCCGGCGGCCTCCAGCTCACCTCGGTCTCCTACACGGGAGACGAGTCCTTCTTCCGCTCCTTCGGACGAACCCTCCGGGAACCCCGGGTGGTGGTCCGGGTCTATCTCTCGCCCCCCGTCTTCCCCGAGGGAAAGACTCGAAGAGCCATGGCGGAGGCCTCCCGGGAGGCCGTGGAAAACGGTCTTTTCCGGCTCTCTTCCTCCCGGTGAGATCCTTCCCTTCGGACCGGGAGGCCTCTTTCTTCCTGTCCGATTTTTCTGTCAAAAAACCTTAACAAGTGTAAAGAAAATAGACACGAATCCGGAGGGTTCCTCCCTCTCTCCGGTCCGCGAGGGGTCGGTCAGTCCTGAAGGTCGATGTGTGGCACGGGGATTGCTTTTCATTTGGCATATCTCTCTTCTCCGGCCCTCCTGACGGACGGGCTCTGGACAAGAGGGAGAGTCCCTGACGCCCAAATCGCGGAAGGTCGGGGACCTTGGGAGTCCGGGCGGGGGTGAATGCCACCTCCCGCTCCCTTTTAAAGAGATGAGCCTTGGACGAAACCGGGATCCTCCCGGGGGATGCATGGCCCCCGGAGAGAAGCCGGGTTTCTCCAGGGAGAGAGGGGCCAGACCCCTTATGGCCCAATTCCAGGCCCCCTTTCGGGGGCTTTTTTTTGGGCCCGGCCCCGGTCATTCGGAAAAGGAGATGCCGGCCTCCTGGACCTCCCGGTAGGGCAGGAGCCAGACCATCGATTCGTCGTGGAGATCCACCACCTGGATCCGGTTTCCGAAGGGATCCCGGAAGTCGCACCGGAAGCGGGGCTCAAGCGTCAGGCCGTATTTTTTCGTGACCTTCTCCCGGACCTCTTGAAGCTGCGCCTCGTCCCGGACGATCAGGGAAAAATGCTTCATCCGGTCGGGCCGGAGCTGATCGACCCGGAAGACGGCCAGAAACTGGTGCTCCCCCAGCTTGAAAAAGGCGTCTCCCTCCCCTTCGCGGAGCCGTTCGAGACCGAAGACATCCTGATAGAAGGCGACGGCCCGGTCGAGGTCGTCGACCTCGATCGCGACATGGCCGCAGCCGTAGACTTTGACGCTCATCTCTCCCTCCCTCCGGTCAAAGGGTCAACGACCCCTCTCCCGGAACCTTAAAAGCCAACCCTCTCCCGGGGGACCCTCCTTATCTTCCGGGCCCCGTTTGTTGGATAATACCCGGGAGTCGGGCCTCCTGCCAGAGGGAAGGATCCCGAGGACTCCCCCCGCACTCCACAAAGCAAGGAGGTCTTCCGTGGCCGAAACCCTGATCCTCACCATGTCCTGTCCCGACAAGGTCGGGATCATCGCCGCCGTGACGGGGTTCCTCGCCGGCCACGGCGGCTGGATCACCGAGGCGAACTACCACGCCGATGCCGGATCGGGATGGTTCTTCATGAGGCAGGCGATCCTCTCCGAGTCCCTCGACTTTTCGATCGAAGACTTTCCCCGTCTCATCGGCCCCCTTGAGAAAAAGTTCGGTCTGACCTGGTCCCTGTCCGAGAGCCGGGTCAAAAAGAGGGCGGTGATTCTCGTGAGCCGGCAGGACCACTGCCTCTCCGATCTCTTTCACCGATGGCGAACGGGGGAGCTGAACATCGAGATCGTGGCGGTCGTCTCGAACCACCCCGACCTTGAGTCATTCGTGTCCTGGCACGGGGTTCCCTTCCACCTCGTCCCGGTCTCCCCGGAGGCGGGCCTGGCCCCCTTCGGGGACATTGCAAGGATTTACGAGGATGTCCGGGGGGAGATCATGGTCCTGGCCCGCTACATGCGGATCCTCCCTCCCTTCCTCTGCGAACGCTACCCGGGACAGATCATCAACATCCACCACAGCTTCCTGCCATCCTTCGTGGGCTCCCGCCCCTACCACCAGGCCTATGAGCGCGGAGTCAAGCTCATCGGGGCCACCTGCCACTATGTCAGCGCCGAACTCGACGCTGGGCCGATCATCGACCAGGACGTGATCCGGGTCGATCACGGAGATTCTCCCGAGGAGATGGCACGGCTCGGGCGGGATGTCGAAAAAATGGTCCTGGCGCGGGGGCTCCGCTACCATGTGGAGGACCGGGTCGTGATCCACGGGAACAAGACGGTCGTCTTCGCCTGACATCCCGGGACGGGTGGGATCCTGAACCGTCGGCTCCGGACAGAGGGGAAGGGATCAGGGGTGAGACCTCCCAAGCCAGGACCGAGGAGCCGCCTCGTCTTGAGGAAATCCGTCAGGCCTTGTCTTTCTTCTTCGGGGGGCGCTTTTGCGAGACCCTCAAAATCCCGGATCCCTTCCGACAACCTTGAATCCCAAATCCGGCGGACCCCCGGCCTGTGTCAGGGAAGGAATCGGATTTTCCCTCCGCTCATTGTCCGAACAATCCCTTGAGGGCATTTCTGGCCTTTCCCCCAATTTCGCTTCCAGCATTTTTAAGGGTATTTCCCATGGACCTTGCCAGAGCATCGAAATTCACGGCCGCTTCGAGCTTCTCTTTCAGGGCATTCCCCACTTGCTGCCCGAGTTTTCCCGGGGGAACCCCGCCTTCGGCCTTGCCGATGTTGTTTAAAGTGATGTCGGGAAGCGTCACCGTCACGGTTTTGCCTTGCATGAATTCGGCGCTTGCCTGGGCCTTCGCGCCCCTGATGGAAAGCCGGTCGACGATGAGCTTCTTGCCGCCTTCCTCTTGGCCCTTGCTGGCCCCCGACGAGCCGCCCTGATCCTCGATGTGTTTCTGGATGGCGTCGAAATTCGTCGTTCCGTTCGCTCTTTCATAGATGACATCAGGGGAGGCTACGGCGATTTTGCGAATAAGAACCACGGGTTTTGCGATGGAGGAGACGTCAAGATCAATCTCGATCCGGTCCACTTTCAGGGCATAAGGCGTTTTGAAGCCGGAAGGATTGCCAACAAGGAGACCGTTCACGACGCCTTGTCCCTTCGCAGCCCTGATTTTGACGGACGCCACCTCGACCTTGGTCCCGGTCATCTGGCTTCCGTATTTTTCGATGGCCTCTTTCACCAGGCTGTCCATGTTGTTGTGCAACCAGATCAGTCCACCGGCCAGAATGATCAGAAACACGAGGAGCGCGATGCCCACCTTTTTCATTGTTCTTCCTCCCCCAGCGGATTTTCGTGGTCGAACCTGACGATCCCCCTCCACGCCCCCTTTTTCCCTTTATTTTTATATTGTAAATGATACAGGAAAGGAAAAAGCCAAAATCTTGAGGGTCAGCTACGATGAGTCCTCAACCAAATGGAGGGACTCATCGTAGCAACCGGGAGGATCAACAAGATCCATGATCTGATGCGGATCCCTTTTTTAAACCGACACGAGAGAATGGGATGGAGTGAAAGGTTATTTATTATGAAAAAATGAGGACTACCGACAATTACAGCCAAGTGGAGGGGAACAAGGATTTAAGAGGCTTCTTTTGTCCTGAGGCGATGAATGTGCGGAGGTCGGCTCTCAGAGAAGCTGTATTCGAAATGGGCCCCTTGACGGACGTTCAGAACCCGCCTTGGATGAAAGCATACGACGCATGTTCCACGGGGATCTCGCACGCTCCTGTAAACTATCCCATTTGATCCCCTCTCCCTAAGATGGGTCCCGAGCTCTTGGGAAGCGACATAACTTATGGGATCGTAATAACGTTTATAGTCCTCTTGGTCCTCAAGCAGGGAATGGAATTCCGTTTGAAAATCCGCAATGTATTCCCGCATGGTCAGCGATGTGTTTGAAACGCCGATTTCGGCTAGTTCCAATTGCCGATGGTGGAGAACTTCTGCATGGGCTGTTTTGAGACTTAAGGCAGCGTACCAGGCCCCCAAGACCCCATCGGTGAATCGGCTCCCATCTGGTTTTGGATGGCAAAAAGAGGCCATGATGATGCTGGCATTTGGTGCGCCCAGGACCCATTCAGAGCGCGGAATGCTTTCAATGTTACCAATCTCCTTTGTAATCCGGTCGTTTGTCCAGGCTTCCAGTTCGAAGATGGAATCCAAATCTTCCGGACCCGATACCTGGTCCAGGATCCCAACGGGAGGAAATCGACTTGGAATAAGACGATGCGTTTTTGAAAAGCGAAATTCTTGTATTGGTGGTGTCAGTTCCATCCACCTCTCCGGCTGTCCAATAGCCTTCGGACCTTATAGAGCCCGTCAATTCCATTTTCGATCATTATGGAGAGTGCGGGTTTCCCGGAAAATATGGGATTTTCGTTGGGCAACTTCACCCATCGGTCTGCCAAAACATTATCTGGGTAAAGGATATGGAGCGCCTTGTAAATGCCGATGACGAGCGATATGCGGACAAGACCGTCATACGTGAGCGTTCCGATTTTACCAGATTTGTATTTGTGGTAGGTTGACGGCGCAATCCACCCTAGAAGACCACACTGTTCCGATACCGACAATCCCCATTTGTCTGCAATGTTGAAAAACGTCCGTATGGCCGGTCCGGATAAACGCTTTCTCACATTTGGATTTTTTCGCTGGTCAGGATCAGACCCAGATCGAAAAGATTCGGTTCGGGTTTCAAAAACTTCCTGCGAACCCAGGAGAAAAACACCAGATAGGTTTTGCTCGTGGGAATTAAAGAGCAAACTGTTAATCCCAGACGAAGAAACTGAAGAGTTCGACAGAGCAGATTGTTCAAACGATGTCCCTGGAACAGTAAACGGATTTTGCATTTATATTTTTCTCCGCAAAGTGTCGGGAGCCTCTATGACTGTCACCACTTGTCCATTCTTAACAAGGTAGATAGGATCCCCATCCGGGGTAAACTGCCCCACAAGTCGAAGAATAGAGGTTGCTACGACTTTCAGACGGATCTTTGAACCATCACCCAATTCATAATCATTAAAACCTTCGGTGCTTTTGGAAATTGGAACTTCGACCACTTCGACTTCATGCCCAAAGAGTGGAATTTTGATTTTTTTTTCAGACATCTCGGCCTCTTTTCCAGTTTCGATTTTAAACTGTTCGGATGGAACGAACATAGACCATACGGAAAAAACCTGACCTAAAATTATTCTACAAATGAACTTTATATCTATATATAGAGCCTGTCAATCAAGTCCCCCATTTCTCGGATTGGAGATAAGACCTCTCCCCGCAAGAAAACCCTGGGTGGTCTTGTTCGGATGGAACGTTTCCGGAAACGCAGATATAAGATTCACGAAA
>JAJYPO010000011.1 GCA_021795275.1 Nitrospirota bacterium
CCAGATTTTCTGGGAAAAGACAAGATGCTGGAAAAGAGGGAAGAGGCAGGAAGGGAGCGTCTGACAGGATTTGTTTTGCTCGAACGGGGAATTCCCAGGACTCACTGCCCCGTCCTCGACCCCTCAACCGGCCTTCAGGTCGGAGAGGTGACTTCGGGCGCCCACTCGCCCCGGGTGGGGGGAGGGTTCGGACTGGCTTACATGGATCCAGTTTTTCTCAGGGAGTTCGAGCAGGGCAAGGAGGCCGGGATCGAGATTCACGGCAAGACCCATCGGGCCCGGATTCATGATCGGCCCTTTTGGGCCGGAGGCCTGTCAGAAAAGAAATAGTGAGCAGGCATGTCGAACGGAACAGCAGATCAAGGAGTGGAAAAGTGAGTTCAGAACGGCGCTATACCCCGACCCATGAGTGGATCCAGTCCGTTGGTGATCCTTTTAGGATGCGTGTCGGGATTACGGATTTTGCCCAGAAAGAGATCACCGACGTCGTCTTTGTCGAGCTTCCAAAAATCGGAAAGAAGGTCCCCCGGGGTGCCGAAGCGGCGATCATCGAGTCGGTGAAGGCAGCCTTTTCGATCTATGCCCCCATGGGGGGGGAGATTGTGGGGATCAACAGTGCGATCGAGTCAAATCCTGCCCTCGTCAACGCGGATCCCTACGGAGCCGGGTGGCTCTTCGAACTCAAGGTCGACAACGCCTCGGAATGGAGTTCGCTTCTCGACGAAAACGGCTACCGGGCGCATCTGTCCTCCGGATCCGTCGGGGGGCACTGATCCGATGGCCGATTTCATTCCGCACACCGAGACAGAGACCAGGGAGATGCTATCCCTCCTTGGCCTGGACACTCTCGAGGATCTTCTCTCTGTCTACTCCCATTCGATGGCGGCCTTTTCTCCTCCCGATCTGTCTTCATTGGGGGGTGGGCAGGACGAGCGGACTCTCATGGAGTGGTTTTCGTCCCGAGGAGACCGGAATCTGCCGGCTTCCCGAGTTGTGGTTTTTCGGGGGGCGGGAGCCTATGACCACTTTATTCCCGCCGGGGTCTCCGCCCTGGTCGGAAGGGGCGAGTTCCTGACCTCCTACACTCCATATCAGCCGGAGGCATCCCAAGGACTCCTGCAAGCCATTTTCGAGTTTCAGACCGCCATTGCAAGGCTCTATGGCATGGACCTGGCGAACGCCTCCCTGTACGACGGGGCGACAGCCATGGCCGAGGCCGTACTCGTGGCCGTCCGGGAAACCGAGAGGTCTGTGGTTCTCCTTTCCGAAGGAATCGACCCGGAATGCCGGTCTGTGGTGGAGACCTATCTCGAGGGGATGTCTGTCCGGGTGGAAATCGTTCCTCTGGAGGGGGGGACGACCCCCTATTCCCGTCTCGCGGGCCGCGTCGGGCCGGATGTCGCATGCTTTGTCGGATCCACGCCGACCTTTCTGGGGGCGGTCGATCAATTCGACGGGGTCTCCGATCTCCTTCATGGGGTGGGGGCTCTTTTCATCATTCACGCCAATCCTCATTCTCTGGCCCTTCTGAAATCCCCGGGAGAATGGGGGGCTGATCTTGCCTCGGGAGAGGGGCAGCCTCTGGGGCTTCCACTGTCTTCCGGCGGGCCCTATCTCGGACTTCTCTCCTCCAGGAAAAAATTTGTCCGTCGCATTCCGGGCCGTTTGGCAGGGCTGACGAAGGATCGGGAGGGCCGTCCGTGTTTCGTTCTGACCCTTCAGGCCCGGGAGCAGCACATACGTCGCGAAAAGGCCAACTCGAACATCTGCAGCAACGAAACCCTTCTGGCGTTGCAGGCTCTGGTCTACCTGTCCCTTCTCGGCCCGGGCGGACTCCGGAGGGCCGCATCAGGCTCGTGGTCCAACGCCCATGACCTCTGCGCCAGGCTCCAGACAATACCGGGGATCTCCCTCATCAACCCGGAGGCCGACTTTTTTCACGAATTCGTTTCGGAGCTTCCCGTGGACGCCGACGATTTGAGCCGACATCTTCTGGCTGAGGGCATTCTCGGGGGGCTTCCTCTCGGAGGTCTCCTGGGACCTTCCTGGAGCCGGAGAATGCTTTGGTGCGCCACCGAACTTCGAACAGAGGCCGAGATTGCGCGGACCGTCGAGATCGTTCGGCTCTATCTTGAAAAATGACGTTTTTTACATAATGCGAGGATAAAAGAGCGATGTCCCTTGAATTGTCCGGTGGCGAGGAGTCTGGATCGATGAGACCCCCCATGGAACCCACCCTCTGGCAGAAAAGCCGTCCGGGAGCCCGTGGGGTTTTCCCTCCGGGAATCTCTCCGGAAGCTCTTGACGGCCGCTGTCCCGAACAGATCAGACGGAAATCCCCTCTTGCGCTCCCTGAGTTGTCGGAGCTTGACGTGGTCCGTCACTTCACCCGTCTGTCCCATTTGAATCGGGGGGTCGACACCCATTTTTATCCCCTCGGCTCCTGTACGATGAAATACAATCCCAAAATCATGGACAGGATTTCTGAAATCACGGGATTCCGCGATCTCCATCCGAGGACCGGGCCGGAAGGGATGCAGGGCTTGCTGGAGGTCCTTCACACGCTCGAGGAGTCATTGGGACATCTCCTCGGGATGGAGGCCGTGACCCTTGCCCCGGCTGCCGGGGCCCATGGGGAGCTGACCGGGATTTTGATCGCAAGACGCTATTTCGAGTCGAAGGGGGACCGGGGCCGGACGGAAATCCTGATTCCTGATTCGGCGCACGGCACCAATCCTGCCAGCGCGGCCATGGGCGGATTTACCGTTCGCGTTCTTCCCTCCGGGAGCGACGGGGGGGTGGATCTGGGCCATCTCGCGGAAACCCTGTCAGAGAAAACGGCGCTCGTGATGATGACCGTTCCGAGCACGCTGGGCATTTTCGAAAAGGATCTTCTCAAGATGGTGGCCATGGTCAAGGATTCCGGGGCACTCCTTTATATGGACGGTGCCAATTTCAATGCCTTCATCGGACTTCTCCGGCCCGGCGACCTCGGATTCGACATCGTCCATATCAACACCCACAAGACCCTGGCCACCCCGCACGGGGGAGGTGGGCCAGGCTCCGGCCCGGTCGGTGTCAAGGCCCACCTTGCGCCTTTTCTACCTTCTCCCCGCATCAGAAAAGAGGGAGAACGCTATTCCCTGGTCTCTCCCGAAACCTCCATAGGGCCGATACGTTCATTCATCGGCTCTACGCTCGTACTTTTGCGGGCGCTCGGATATTTGAGGATGCTTGGAGGGGAGGGTGTCCGGCGGGTGGCCCTTTACGCCCTTCTCAACGCAAATTATCTCCGGGCACGCCTTTCCGGGACCCTCCCGAGAACCGGGTCGGGGCTTTGCGCCCATGAGTTTGTCCTTTCGGCCAAAGAGCTGGGAGCCGAAGGGCTTCATGCTTCGGATCTGGCCAAAGAGATACTCGATGCCGGCTATTACGCCCCAACCATCTCCTTTCCCCTCATTGTTCCGGAGGCACTGATGATCGAGCCGACGGAGACGGAGTCAAAGGAGACACTCGACCGTTTTGCCGAAGACTTCCGAAGGATTGTCGACTTGGCCCGGAGCAATCCGTCAAGGATCAAGGAGGCCCCCCGCCGAACGCCCGTGGCGAGGCCCGATGAAGTGGCTGCGGCCCGGGATCCGGTCCTCACCGATCCGGCATCCCTTCACCTTTCCTGACAAGCCGGAGGGGAATCCGCCGATGTCGAAGGATCCGGGGACTCCTTCGGACCGCTGGGTCCTGCTCGTCGACGGAGCCGGGTCATCTTCCGGGCAGATGGCACGCGACAGAGAGATCACCACCCTGGTAAGGCCCGGGCGGAGGGGAATTCTCCGGGTTTTTCGGATCTCCACTGGGGCTACGGTCGGGCGGACATGGTCAGGAACCATCCCGCCGGAATGGGGAGTGCCCCCGGAATCAGTGGCCGTCCGTCAGACAGGTGGAGGTGCCGTTCTTCACGGAATGGATCTCTGCCTCTCCCTGTTTTTTCCGCGTTACGCCCTTCCGCCTGGTCCAGGAAACTGGACCCTTTTCTACGAAAGACTCCACGCCGCTTTCGCTGACTTCCTCCTTTGGTGCGGGCACCCGACGACAATGGAGCTCCGGTGTTCCTCGATAACACCCGCCGACAACACCCCCTCAAAAACAACCAACGGATCTTTTTGTTTTCGGGAGACCGTCCGTGGAGACCTGATGCTGAAAAGCGCCAAGGTCCTTGGTGGCGCATTGTCCATCGGACGGGCGGTGACTGTCTATCAGGGGTCTGTCCAGATCCCCGGGCAAAGTCCGGAAGTCTTGTCAGGCCTCTTCGAAGAGTGGTATTGTTCGATAGGTAGGCAGAGGATCGATAGGGCTTTGTTGATAAAGGAGAAAGCCATTGGGACAGATGGATCCCTTTGTCCGGATTGAGCTGACCAAGGAGCCTACCCCACCCTCGGAGCCGTTGGCGGTCGACGTTCACGATTCCCAGGGGAGACTAGTCGTTCGGGCCGGGGAAAGAGTCACAACTTCCCTGATGGACCGCCTCAGAAAAATGGGGGTCCTGGAAATCTTCGTCACGACTTCGGAGGCTTCTTCCGCCGATTTCTGGCTTCGCTGGGGGGAAGATTGGCTTCGGATGGCAAGGAGCCGACTTCTCCTTGTGACTCCCGAGTCGGGAGTTCCGAAAGAGATGCTCGACCGTTTTGACGGAGCGCTTGAAAAAGCCATAAAGGAGACGGTCCGACAAAGGATTCGGTCCATGGAGCCTTGATGAAGAAGGGGGTCGATAATCCCCGGGGATGCCGCTGGATTCCGGTATTCGGGAACAATTCGGAGAAAATTGCATGACCCAGAACATCTCCTCTCCCCCGAACCCTTCTTCGCAGGGCCGACCTTCGACAGACAGGCTTTTCGAAAGAATTTCCAGCATCGACCATCTGCCGACCCTTCCGGCCATCGTTCGGACGGCCCTCGCCTATCTGGACGACCCGGATGTCTCCATGGCCCGCCTGGCACGGATCATCGAAGAAGACCAGTCGATGGCCGCCCGGATCCTGAAAGTGGCCAACTCTCCCTATTATGCGCGATCTGGAAAGATCGGAATGATCCGTGAAGCGATCCTACTCCTGGGGTTGAACGGAATTCGGGGTCTGATTCTTTCGATGTCCGTTCTTCAGCTTGTGGACGGCCGGGAGGGGGTGGTCAAGCTTTGGAAACATTCCTTTGCCGTTTCGATCCTGTCTCGGATCCTGGGTGAAAATCTCGCCGTTGGCCAGCCGGAGGACCTGGCTACGGCTGGGCTTCTCCACGACTTCGGGAAGGTGATCTACTATCTGGACTTCGAGCCCTGGATTCCCGAACTGATACGGAAGGATCCGGGAATTCCGGACTGGAGGTTCGAAGAGGATCTGTTCGGGGCGAGCCACGCCTTTGTCGGATTCCGGCTGGCCTATTTCTGGCACTTTCCCTCCTCGATCCGGGTTCCGATCGGATGGCATAACAACCCTTCGAAGGCTCCTTCCTATCAGCTTGAAACAGCGATCGTCGCTCTCGCGGACGGTCTCGCCTCCCTGGCCGGATTCGGTCTCGAAGAGGCTCCCTGTCCGGAGTCGACGATGTTCGATGCCCTGCGCTCTCTTGATCTGACGGATAAACAGCTGGAGGTTGTTCTTCAGCTTCTGATGGAGAACCTCCCCAAGCTGGAGGCTCCGGATTTCTGATCATTCCTCGCCACGGAGCTCTACCGCTCCCGTCGACCGGGCGTCCTGCATCATGGAAATCCTTGCCCCGGCCATGGACCGTGAGTTTGAGGACTGGGCCATTCTTGTCGATCCCCCCCCAGTTCCCGAATGGACATTTTTCATGGAGTGGCTTTCCAGTGGGCGCCATGGAACCCTCGAATATCTTGAACGGACAGCATCGAGGCGGCGTTCGCTTTCCGATGGCTATCCGGGTTACCGGTCCCTCATATTCGGCCTTCTTCCCTACGACCCGCGCGCATTTTCTCCTGCCCCTGCCCAAGGTCAACTCGAGATCGCGCGCTATGCAGTGGGAGAGGACTATCATGTCCGTTTTGAAAAAGCTTTCGGGCGCGTTCTCTCGGAAATCTCACACCTGTTCCCTGCGGGGGAAAAAGCCCTGATCAAGCCGGATCACGGAAGCATCCTTGAAAAATCATACGCCCAGATGGCCGGCCTTGGCCGAATAGGAAAAAACACCCTTTTGATTCATCCCGGTCTTGGGTCCTGGTTCACCATCGGATCGCTTCTGCTGAAGACTCCCCTCCTCGAAAAAATCAGTCCTCTTTCTGGCCGGGATCCCTGTGGCACATGTTCCCGATGTCTTGAGGCCTGTCCGACAAATGCCTTTGATGCCCCCCATCTCCTTGATGCCCGAAGATGCCTGAGCTATCTTACGGTCGAACGGCCGGGAGAGGGTGATGCCACTCTGAGGAAGTCCTTGGGCGATCGGTGGCTGTTCGGTTGCGACCTCTGCCAGGAGGTCTGTCCTCATAACGCGGAGCATCCTTCAAGAAATTCGGGGGATGACATCTCTCGCTTCCTTTCGGGCGACGATCCCTCGGAGTCCGATATTCGCGCCTTCAGAGCAGCCCATGGGGCTCTTTCCAGGGTTTCGGTTCGTCGTCTCCTCGAGAGAGTCGCGGAGGCATCCCGGTTCAGAAAAGAGGCAAACGCTCCGGAGCATGGAGAAAAAGGGCCGAGTCCGATATAATCTTGCGAAAATCCCCCCATCCGCATGAAAAGGCTGGAGGGGGCAATGTTGGACCCGAAGGAGAACCCATGGCAAAGAAAGGTTCCCCTCTCCCGGACTTTTCAGGCCGTTTCATCGGCCGCTCCAGGCCGGTGGCAGAACTTCTCGACCTGGTGGCCCGTGTGGCCAGGAGCGATTCGACGGTTCTGGTCACCGGGGAAAGCGGTACGGGAAAGGAAAGAATCGCCCGGATCCTCCATGACGAAAGTCCGAGGGCGAGCGCACCCTTTGTTCCCGTGAATTGCGGAGCAATTCCCGAGGGACTTATGGAAAGCGAGCTCTTCGGCCATGAAAAAGGGGCCTTCACCGGGGCATCGAACGGCCGGGCCGGCCGATTCGAGGTGGCGGAGGGGGGAACCATCTTCTTCGACGAGATCGGGGAGTTGCCTGTCACTCTCCAGGTCAAGCTCTTGCGGGTTCTGCAGGAAAAGGTCTATGAGAAGGTGGGGGGAGCAAGACCCCGGACCGCCAATGTCCGCGTATTGGCGGCCACTCATCGCAACCTCGAGGAAATGACCCGCTCGGGGGGATTCCGGGAGGATCTCTACTACCGGCTGGCCGTGATTCCCGTGGAGATCCCTCCCCTGCGAAAACGCCCTGAGGATATTCCGCTTCTCATCGATTTTTTTATCAAAAGATGGGAGGAGGAGGGTCGGGGAGACCCGGTTTCGCTTTCGGCCGGCGCCATGAACGCCCTGGTGAAGTACGAGTGGCCGGGAAATGTGAGGGAGCTTGAAAATGTGATGGAGCGGCTTCTGGTCCTTTCGGGCGGAGAAAAAGTCGATATTCCCGACCTCCCGGAAAAAATCGGACGATCCTGCAACCTCTTGTTCGTCCCTGAACCGGACGTAAAAATCCCGGAAACGGTCTCCCCTCCGTCCTCGCCGGAGCCGTTTGCCCCTCCGCCGGAGGGAGGAGCACTCCCTCTGGCCGAAGGGCTGCTCGGCAAAGACTTCAACCTGTCGGTCTTCCTGGGCGACCTCGAGCGGAGCCTGGTTCTCCAGGCCCTGGAGCGGGCCAGCGGAAACCGCTCCAGGGCGGCAGAAATCCTGGGGATCAACCGGACGACCCTGATCGAGAAAATCCGGAGATTCCGAATTTCGTAAGGGAAATATGGGCGGGGATCACCCGATCTTCCCGTCAGGATCGGGCCCGAAGCTTCCTTAGTCTGCGATATCCTGGGAGAGTGACGATGGCTGTGGCAAAAATGGTCGCCTCCATGAAGTGGACCATGGCACTGACGAGCCTCCTCCTTCTTCTGACGCTATCGGGAGCTCCCTCGTGGGCGCTGGCGGGGACGCCTCCCAGGGGAGGCCTTGGTCCGAAAGACGACAGGACCCTTCTGTCCGTGGCCCGGAAGGATCTGCGATCCCAGCACCTCAGGATGGCTGAAGAAGCCCTTGCGGAATTGCTCGCGTCCCACCCGCATTCGGTCTACCGGGGGCCGGCACTTCTCCTTTTGGCCAGAATCCATGGCCGTGAGGCTCTGGAGAAGGGAGCCCGAAACTTCAGGGAGCCCCTTGTCTATTTCCGGAAGGCGGAAGCGGTCCTTCCTCCGGGCTGGGATAACGGAGAGGTCCTGTATCGCGAGGGACGATATCTCATTCGTCAGAGGTTCGGAGCGGAAGGGCGCGGAATTCTCTCTCGCCTCCTGTCCCTCTATCCTGAAAGCCCGTGGGCCTTTCGGGCCCGTCTTGCCATCGCCGACTCCTGGAGGGAGAGGGGGAATCTCCGGAGGGCCGAGGCGATGCTGTCCGAGGCGCGCCCGCCTCTGGCGACCTCCGCTTCGAAGAAAGACCGTGTTCGGTATGACTATCTCCGGGGTCATGTTCTGCTGGACCGGGGGGATCTGAAGGGGGCCGAATCGGCCTTTCTATCCGCCCTTGCACTTGAGAAGCGTTATCCGTACCACCATCCGGGAGCGCTCTTTCTTCTGGCCCGGACCGCTTACGCCCTTCGCCACAATCACCGGTCGGCGGTGCTTTTCCGGAGTTTCGAGCGTCTGTTCCCCAACGATCCGAGGTCCGGAGAGGCCGAGTACTATCTGGCCAGGATCTCAGGTCGAATCGGATTTTCCTCCCACGAACGGGCCCGTTTAAGGGCGGTCGTGGCGGACAATCCCGGGAGCGCGGCCAGCCACATGGCCCGGATCGAGCTGTTGCGGCTGACCCTTTTTCATGGGGTCGGGGCACAGAATGGCCAGGATCTGCCTGAAATCCTGGCCCGATCGATCCAAGAGCTGGGTCGGATCGCCTCGGAAGAACGAAATCAGAGAATCGCAAATGAGGCGGCCCTACTCCGCATTCGATTTCAGGTCCGGTCGGGGGGCTGGGAAAAGGCCATTCGCGAGATCGCCCGACTTGAAGGTCGGATCGCCCCCTCCTCCCGGATGGGGCAAAAGATCCAGCACTTGGAGACAGAACTGGTTCTTGGCCGGATCGCCCTCTTCTCGAATCCCTTGCACCCGCGAAAAATCCTGACTCTGTTCCATTCCTACCGCTACTGGCTTCCGGCTCCTTCGGATCCCGGGGGAGCTTCTCTCTATCTGTCCCTGGCCAGGGCGGAACGGAAGGCCGGGGACCGGAAAAAAGCCTCCAGAACTCTGGCGGCCGTTCTCCGCTACGTCCGGGATCCGGTTCTCCGGAAGGAGGCACTGAAAGCCCGATTCCGGTGGTTGCTCCAGGACGATCGGAAAGATCAGGCCTTTCACTGGGCAATGACCCTCACCGAAGATCCGACACTCTCGACTCCGGAGCGGGGGAGATGGTTCGTGAAAGCAGAGGAGCTCGCCCGGGAGCTGAAGAAGCCGGAGCTTGAGCGGCGTGTTCTGGCCCGATGGTCCGACTCAGGCGTTCCCATGAACAACCAGGGTGCGGCATTGGCCCGTCTCGGCCTTCTCGATATTGCCTCGGGCCACCGTAAAAAGGGGCTTGCCCTGCTCAAACGGGTCCTTCCTGAAATCGAAGACATCCCGAACGAACGTTCCCTTCTCGCCCGGGTCCTCTTTCACCTGGGCCAAGAGTCCTTGCTGCGGGGCGACCGGGTCGATGCCCGGCGTTATTGGCAGAAATTGCTGGTCTGTTGTCCCACCGGACCACACGGAGGGTGGGCCAGCTACCAGATGGGACAGATGGCCTTGACCGATGGCCACCCCCGGGAGGCTCTCGCCTGGTTTGAAAAGACCGTCAGGCTCTATTCCGGGGATGAGGTGGCCCGGATTGCCGAACAGAAGATAAGGGCCATGAAACTGGAGAAATAAGGATGGAGAACCCTGAAAACGTTTCCGGATCATGCCAGGGAGCGGAGGATCGTGAAGACATTCTGAGACAGGCCTTTCTTTCCTTCCAGTCTGCATCGGAATCCCTTGTCACCTCCTACGCCGCCCTCGAAAAGCGAATCGCCGACCTGTCCCTGGCTCTCTCCCGAAAAAACATGGACTTCGACCGCCAGGGGAGTTTTCTGGAGGCCATCCTGAAAAGCCTCTCCGCAGGGGTTCTTGTCCTCTCGCCGGGCGGGTCGGTCCTTTACCGGAATCCGGCCATGGAGGTCTTTTCCGAGACCCCCGAAGGCTCTCTCCTGTCCCTCCTTGGGACGAAGGGACTTTGGCCTCCGGATGGAAGAGAGGATGCCGCCTTCGATGAGCGAAGCCGGTCATGGGGGGTGGTCCGCCGGCCCGTTCCAGGTCCGGAAGGAGGGCCGATCGGCTATGTCTTCATCTTTACCGATGTGACGCGTATCCGTGAAATGGAGGAGGAGGTGGCCCGGGACCGGAGACTCCGGGCGATGGGAGAGATGATCGCGCAAATCGCCCACGAGCTTCGGAATCCCCTCGGAAGTCTCGAACTGTTCAGTGCCCTGCTGACAAGGGATGCGACAACTTCGGATGCTCGGGAATACCTCGGGCACATGGCGACCTCGATTGCCTCCATGGATCGTCTGATCGGAAACCTTCTCTACCATACCCGAACTCCGGAGCTCCAGGAGGGGTGGCTTGACGCCGGGACCTTTCTCGGACGCATTTCCACCGATTTCTCCCGAATGGTACATTCCGTTTCCCGGTCCCGCTCTGCCAGAACCCTGACATTTCATTCCGTCCCCCCTCCGTCCCCCGTCCACCTTCATGTCGACGAAGAACTTCTGACCCATGCCCTCTTCAACCTTCTCAGCAACGGGCTTGAGGCCCTCATGGGCCTCCCGGCATCGGAAGAGAGGTTGCGGGAACTCCGGCTCGAATCCCTCTTATCCAACGATGGAAGCTATTTTTTTGTTGTAAAAGACAATGGCATTGGAATTGCTTCTGAAGTGGTGGAGCGGATTTTTGACCCCTTCTTCACCACGCGAGCCAAAGGAACCGGGCTGGGCCTTTCCATCGTCCACAACATCGCCGTGGCCCATGAAGGGGAAATCCGCTATGACCGGGAGGGTGATTGGACGGTGTTTACCTTGATCATCCCTCCGGATCGCATCCGGTTGGTGCCGGAAAATGGAAACGAAGGAGGCGTCAGGTGAGTCCTCATGAAACCGGAAGTGTTCTTGTCGTCGACGACGAGCCTGAAATGGCAATCGCCCTCAGGGAGACTCTTCGCAGGGACGGTTATAGGGTCAGTCTCGCCCAGAACGGACGCGAGGCGATCGAGAAGATTGCCCGGGAAGAGTACGGATGGGTGATCAGCGATGTTCGCATGCCCTCGGTCGACGGATGGGAGCTCCTCTCCCGGCTGAAGGAAAAATCCCCTCTGACGCGTGTCATTCTGATGACGGCCTATGGGACGGTTCCCCAGGCGGTGGCGGCAATGAAGCAGGGTGCAGTCAATTTCTTGACAAAGCCCTTCAAGGCCGAGGATCTGAGAAAGATCCTGGAACCTCCTGCGCCTGATCAGTGTGAGGAAAAGGCCGGATGCGCCCAGGGATCAGGAGGCCGCAGTCCCTGGGAAAACGTCTCCCGGCCGATCAGGACCCGGAACCCTGCGATGGTCAGGATCCTTGGAATGATCGATGCGGTCGCCTCGACGCCGGCGACGATCCTGATCGAAGGGGAAAGCGGAACGGGCAAGGAGCTTCTCGCGCGCTACCTGCACGAACGTTCGACCCGGGCGCATCGCCCTTTCGTTGCCGTCAACTGCGCCGCGCTTCCAGACAACCTTCTCGAATCGGAACTCTTCGGGTACGAAAAAGGAGCCTTTTCGGGGGCCATTGCCCGTAAAATCGGCAAGTTCGAGCTTGCGCATTCGGGAACACTTCTTCTCGACGAGGTGGGGGAGATGGAGCTTGCCCTTCAGGCCAAACTTCTTCGGGTGATCCAGGAGCGGGAAATAGACCGGGTCGGAGGGACTCGCCCGGTTCCGGTCGATATCCGGATCATCGCCACCACCAACCGGAATCTGAAGGAGGAGGTAAGGGCCGGCCGATTCAGGGAGGATCTCTACTACCGCCTGAGGGTTTTTCCGGTCGCACTTCCCCCCCTTCGGGAGAGGATGGAGGACATCCCCCTCCTCGCGGAGCGATTTCGGCTGGCATTCGAGAAGGAACACATGGCGGTGGGTCCCTTCGCTCCCGAGACCATCGAGCTTCTCGCGCGTCATCCCTGGCCCGGCAATGTCCGTGAACTTGAAAACGTCGTGACACGGGCAGCCTTCCTGGCCGAAGGACGGACGATCCTGCCTTCCCATGTCTCGGATCTTCTCGATCCGGAGGCGGAAAATATCGGGAGGGGGGAGGAGTGCGATGCGGGAATTCGGCCCGGGCGTTCGGTCTGGGAGGTCGAGAGGGAGCTGATCCTTCGGACCCTGGCTTCCTGCGGCGGAAACAAGGCCCAGTCTGCGAGGCTTCTGGGCATCAATGTTCGCACCCTCCGGAACAAGCTCTCCGAATACGGAATCGGGGGAGGAGAGGGGAACGGGGAGGAATCCGCATGACAGGGAAAAAAATTCCTTTCGACAGTGAACAAACCTCAGGTCTCCTGAACAGGCTTTTTCCTGAAATTGAATGACCAGGCATTCTTGGGTTATTGGTATGATTGTTGCGTGTTGAATGGGGAGGAGGATGATCATGAGCCAGGTCCATCTTTTCGACAGGACAAGCGATCTTCTCAAGGTGACGATGGATCTTCGCTCCCGGAGGCATCTACTTCTGGTGAGCAACATCGCCAACCAGAATACCCCGGGGTACATGGCCCGGGATCTGTCCTTCAAGAATGAGCTTTCAAAGGCGTTGGAGTCTCCGGATCGACAGAATCTGGATCGCTCGGAGGGTCGTCTCACCATAAACACGGAAGAGACGGTCGGCAATGACCTCAATACCGTCAACATCGAACTTGAAATGCAGAAGCTGGCCTCGAATACCGGAAACTACAATGCCCTGGCCTCCATGGCCGGATGGAAGTACCGGATGATGGGTGACGCCATCTCGGGTGAAGGGAGGTAATCGTGGGATTCTCAGACGCTCTCCGGATCTCGGGGTCCGGACTCGAAGCCGAACGGGTGAGGCTCAATGTCCTGGCCGGAAACCTGGCCAACGCCGATTCCACACGGGGAAATGCCCGGGGGGTCTACGAACGGCGGGACGTCATCTTCGCTGCCGTCGCTCCCGGCCAGTCTTTTTCGGACATTCTCAAAGGTCCTTCGGAAAGCCCTGTCAAAGAGGTCAAGGTTCTCGGCATGGTCCGGGATCCTCGCCCCCTCAACAGGATTTACGATCCCCAGAATCCCGATGCCGATCCGGAGGGATTCGTCTACCGCCCTAATGTGTCGAAGCTTGAGGAGATGACGAATCTGATCGACGCCTCACGGGCCTACGAAGCCAACCTGACGGCCCTCGACACGACGAAAAGGATGGCCTCGAAGGATCTGACGATCCATGTATAGAAGGCCCGGGGTTAAAAAGGGAGGTTCCGAATGATTGACGAGCCGCGGATCGGAAGCGGATCTCCGCTCCAGCCGTTCCCCCAAGAGGAGGAGCCTGAAAGGATTCAGCCTTCGCCTTCGGGTGAGGAATCCTTCGTCCACGTCCTGAAGGATTCGATTGCCCGGGTCAACTCGCTTCAGACAGAGGCGGACAAGACGATTCAGGAGTTTTCGACGGGGCAGGACGGGGTGACCCTTCACCAGACGATGATCGAGATGGCCCAGGCCGATGTCTCCTTTCACCTGATGATGCAGGTCCGGGACCGGATCGTGAAGGCCTATCAGGAAATGAACAACATGCCGCTGTAAGGAGTAGAGGGCTTCGATGGACATTTTGCGCAAGATATCCGAAACGGTTTCCCTGTGGTTCGGCCGCCTCACTCTCGTTCAGAAAATTGTGGCAGGAGTTCTGGGGGTCCTGTTGGTCGGCGTCATGATATTTCTGGGATTCGCCGGAAAATCCGTCGACCGGGCGGTCCTCTATTCGAGTCTTTCGCCTGTCGATTCCTTCGAAATCCAGCAGAAGCTGGACCGGATGGGAGTTCCCTATGCGGTCTCCTCCAAAGGCGGGGTGATCCGCGTCCCCAAGAACCAGGTCTATACTCTTCGGATGGAATTGGCCGACGAAGGCCTTCCGCGCCATCACGGTGCCGGCTTCGACATCTTTGATCATCCTTCTCTCACGACGACGGATTTCGTGCAGCATGTGCAGTACCTTCAGGCCCTTCAGTCGGAGCTCGACCGAACGATCGAGGAGATGAGTCCGGTCGCCCTGGCGCGGGTTTCCATCGTCCTTCCCCGACATTCGGTTTTTCTTCGCCACCAGAAGGGGGCCCACGCTTCCGTGCTGATCCGTTTCAAGCCGGGCCGGGCCCTCGCACGGGATCAGGTGAACGGCATCGTGCATCTCGTGGCCAATGCGGTGGAGGGCCTGACCCCCGATCATGTGACGATCGTGGATAATACCGGAACGATCCTGAACCGGAAGCGCCCCGGCCTCCTTCCGGGAGAGCTCACCAAGGCCCAGCTCTCCTACCAGTCGATGGTGGAGCATCGCCTCCGGAAGCGGATTCAGACCATGCTCGATCAGGTCCTGGGGGAGGGCCAGTCTGTGGTCCGGGTCAATGCGACCCTCAATTTCAGACGTGTCGAGGAGACAAAGGAGCAGTTCGATCCCAAGGGTCGGGCTCTCGCGGAGCGCGAAAAGCTTCGGGAAAAATCTTCCGGCTCCAGGATCGTGCCTGTTGGCGTTCCCGGTGTCCTGAGCAATATTCCCGGACCCAACGGGAAGGTCGCCAGTCCGCCCCTGGGTCCAAAAAACGGAACGGAAACGCGATATTCCAAGAAAAAGGACATCGAGCATTACGACGTGAGCCACACCATGAGCCATATCGTTGAGCCCACAGGGACGGTCGCCCGGGTCTCCGTCTCCGTCCTGGTGAACGGCAAGACACGGACGGTGACGGGCAAAAAAGGGGAGACGTCGGTCTACGAGCCGCGGACTCCCGAGGAGATCGCCTCCTTCACGCGCATCGTGCAGAACGCAATCGGGTACGACGCGGCCCGTGGCGATACCGTCGTGGTGGACTCCGTGCCCTTCGTGAGGCCCGAGTCTGAAGGGGCCCAGAATCAGGAAGCCCGGATGGCCGAACGGCTCAAACCCTTCATGCCTCTTCTGGAAATATTCCTTGGCGGACTCCTCGTCCTGGTCTTCAGCCTCTTCATCCTGAAGCCGATTCTCCAGAGCATGGTTACCAAGGCCGTTCCCCTTCCGGCTCAGGGGCCGGCGGGGTTGGCGGTACCCGTGCGGGAAGAGGAGGGCGTGATTATTCGTTCAAGCAAGGAAGACATTGCCCGGATGACGCAGGAGGATCCCTCCCAGGCCGCGCAGGTCTTACGGTTGTGGCTCAAGGAAAAGTAGGAGGGGAAGGCGTTGGCCAAGAGGAAGCTTTCCGGTCTTGAGAAGGCGGCGATTTTCATTGCGGCCGTCGGACCGGAGGTCGCCGCAGAGATCCTGAAACAGCTCGACATCAAGGAGGTCGGTGTGATCTCGAGCCTCATCGCCCAAATGGGGGAGGTCAGCTCGGAGGAGATCGATGAGGTGATGGGGGAGTTCTCCGTCGTCTACAAGGCGACCCGGGGGCTTCCGCGCATGGGGGAGAAGTACATGCGCGAAATTCTGGAGAAGTCCCTGGGCAAGGAGCAGGCCGACCAGATTTTCGAGAGCATGAACGATCAGGAGGGGACCAATCTCCAGTCCCTCAAATGGATGGACCCCAAGTCGATCGCCAACCTGATCAGAAACGAGCATCCACAGACGATCGCCCTGATTCTGAACTATCTGAACCCGAACCAGACGGCCAATGTCCTGGCCTATCTGCCCGAAGCCCTGAAGGCGGACGTCGTTTTCCGGATGGCCACCCTCGAGGACATCAATCCTCAGGTGATCCGGGACCTCGAGGAGGTGATCTCCACCGAGATCCAGATGATGGGAGGGTCTCTTACCAGCCTCGGGGTCAGCCGAATCGAAAAGACGGCCAATCTTTTAAACGAGATGGACCGGTCGACGTCCGAAGGGATCCTCGATTTCATCGGCCAGAACGACCAGGCGGTGGCCGAGCAGATACGGGCCCTCATGTTCGTCTTCGACGACCTGGTGATGGTGGACAACCGGGGGATCCAGGCGCTTCTGCAGAGCGTCTCGCGGGACGTCCTGACCAAGGCCATGCGCGGGGCCGGGGATGCCGTCAAGGAAAAGATCCTCTCCAATATGTCGACGCGGGCCCAGGCGGCGCTCAAGGAAGACATCGATTCAATGGGCGGGATTCCCCTCAAGGACGTGGAGTCGGCCCAGGCGGAGATCATGAAGGCCCTACGTCGTCTCGAGGCCGAAGGAAAACTGGTGATCCTCGGACGGGGGGGAGAACAGATTGTCTAGCGTCGGTCGAGGATTCAAAGGATGGAGCCCCGAGAGTCTGGCCGGGCAGTCGGGGGAGAAGGGGCGGACCCGGAACGCCGGCAAGGTTCCTCCGCCCGGAGCCCGGGAGACCGAAAAGGAGGAAGACCTCTTTCAAAGGTCGGAAGAGCTGGAGAGAGTCGAAGAGGAGGCCCGAAAGGCCGGTTTCGAGGCGGGATATGCCGAAGGACTCGAAAAGGCCCGCTCCGACATGGCTCCTCTCCGTCAGGCCTGGCTCGAGTGGGCCTCACGGATGTCCGCCATAGAGAGCGAGCGGCTCAAGGGGATGCTGCCGGTCCTGGTCGATCTCCAGGAAAAGGCCCTGTCGAAGATCCTCGGTGATGATGAGAACCGTCCGCAGATTCTGCGGAAACTGCTCGAAAGAATGGTGGGGGAGTATGCCTCCGGGCGCGAAGGAGAGCTTCTGGTCCCGGAATCCGACTTTCACCTGGTGAAGGAGTTCGATCCCGCATTTCCGGAAGATCTCGCGGCCCGCGGGATCCGTCTCGGAATCGCCCCGGATCTTCCGCCCCGGCATGTCGAGCTCCGATTTTCCGACCGTATCGTCGCTTTCGATCCCGATTCCTCCGGAGACTCTCTTCGGAAAACCCTCTCTCGGGTCAATCCCGGACTCCATCCGGAAGAGGCAGGACAGACCGGTGACGGGGAGGGTTCATGAGGATCGGGATGGAAGAGGAAAAGGCCGACCGCTGGCTTGCCTCCGCCGGACGCTCGATGGATCGCCTTCTGTCTGGATGGAGTCCCGACCAGGAAGGGGGAATGGTCGTCCAGGGAGTGGGACTCATGATCGAGGCCAAGGGAATGAATCTGGGTGTGGGGGAGATATGCTCCCTTCTCTCCGATCCCCCGATCGATGCCGAGGTGGTCGGATTCCGGGAAGGGCGGACCCTTCTGATGCCGCTCGGGGACCTCGAAGGGGTCAGGCCCGGAACCCGCCTCATGAGAAAAAGCCGGATTACCTCGGTCTTTCTTTCTCCCGATTGGCTGGGGCGGGTCATCGATCCTCTCGGCCATCCACTGGACGGAACTCCTCTCCCCGAAGGGACGATCGAGATGCCGCTCCGGGGACGTCCCATCAATCCCCTGAAGCGACAGCGGATCGACCGTCCGCTTGACCTTTCGGTCCGTTCGATCAATGCCCTCGCCACCGTCGGTGTCGGCCAGAAGATCGGCATCTTCGCCGGTCCGGGGGTGGGGAAAAGCACACTGATCGGCATGATGGCCAGGAATGCCGCCGTCGATGTCAATGTCATCGCCCTGGTGGGGGAACGGGGGCGCGAGGTCCGGGAGTTTCTCGAGCGGGATCTGGGTCCGGAAGGACTGTCGCGGTCGGTCATCGTGGTGGCGACGGGCGAGCAGCCCCCTCTCCTCAAGACCCGGGCAACCCTTTTGGCGATGTCGATTGCCGAAATGTTCCGGGATCTCGGAAAACGGGTTCTTTTCGTCATGGATTCCCTCACCCGCTATGCCGGGGCGCAGAGGGAGATCGGTTTGGCCACGGGAGAGCCCCCCTCGGCCAGAGGGTACACCCCATCGGTCTTCGCCCAGCTTCCGCGTCTGATCGAGCGGGCCGGCTGCGGTGAGGGGTCCGGATCCATCACCGGGATCTTCACCGTTCTTGTCGAAGGGGAGGATGTCCCGTCAGACCCGCTTTCGGAGGCACTGACCGCCATCCTCGACGGCCATGTCCATCTGTCGAGAACCCTGTCCCAGGAAGGCGTCTTTCCCGCCGTCGATCCCGTGGACAGTCTTTCCCGGGTGATGGTCGACATCGTGCCGGAGGATGTTCAGGAAAGGGCCCGGGAATGGCGCCGATTGTACGGGCTGTTCCGGAGGTCGGAAGACCTGATCCGGATCGGGGCCTATGTTTCGGGGACCGATCCCCTTCTCGACCGGGCGATCCGCCTTCACGACGCCATGACGGATTTTCTGCGCCAATCGAGGGAAGAGCCCGTTTCCCTGGAACAGGCCTTCCAGGAGCTCTTCCTATCACTGGAGGAAACGGGCGAGGTTGAGTCGTGAGAATCCTGAGCGGGGGAGAGCCCTGACATGGCAGAGCGTCCATTCACCCTGGAATCCGTCCTGTCCGTCAGGGAAGCCGAACTCGAGGCGGTAGAACGGGATCTGGCGAGGGCCGGAGGCGAACGGACCCGGGAGAGGGAGCGGACCCGGGAAATGCGGCGCCAAAAGGACGAAGGACTGGCCTTCTCCAGGGAGGGCGGAGCGCCTGCGGATACAGGATTTCTCGTGGCCTGGTATGCGTGGCTGTCCCACATGGATCTTCAGATCGGGGAGCAGGAGCGTCGCGAGCGTCTCGCCGACAACGAATTCGAGAGGGTTCGGGAGCTCTGGAAGAAGGCCATGACGGAAAAGGAAAAGATCCTGATCCTGAAGGAGCGCCACAGGGAAGGGCAAAGACGGCACTCCCTTCGTCTGGAGGAGCGTTCCCTGGAGCTCTGGATCCGGTCGAGGGGGAGCGGGGGAACTCCTCGTGGAGGGGGATCTCCATGAAAAAACTCTGGGAACGCATCCCTCTCTTCGGTGGGATGATGGTGCTCCTGATCCTTTCAGCGCTGTCGCTCCGTCTGGAGGCCTCTGCGGCTCCGGGTGCCCCTCCGGCGACCTCCCCGTCGAGTTCCGGGGAGGAGCGCCGCATCCTTCTGATGAAGCAGGATCTCGACAGGGAGATTCAGCGGAACAAGAAGATTCTCGGGGAGATCGAGAAGAAGCTCGCGCTTTACCAGTCGCTCAAAAAGAAGAATGTCAGACGTCTCATCAGACTTTATGAATCCATGGCCCCACGGACGGCGGCCTCCCAGATCAATGTCATGCCGGAAAGCCTCCGCTTGACGCTGTTCTCGGGAATGAATCCACGGAAGGCGTCGCGCATCATGCGGTACGTGGATCCTCGCGTTGCGGCAAAAATCTCGGTCCAGATGGCCGGAGAGTCTTCCGCGCGGGGAGGCGGTCGGTGAACCTCTATCGGAAGGGGCGTCGTCATGGGGACAGCACCATCATCCATTCTTCACAAGATCCCGGAATCCGCTCCGGTCAGGACGCAAAAGGATCCTGCGGATCCCGAAAGGTCTGAAAAAGCGGACTTGCGGAGTTCTGCGAAAGCGGCCGGGAGAGGATCGGAAACGCGCTCCACTAAAACCTCCGGTCACAAAAAGAGCGCTTTCGCCGCGATCTTCAAGAGGACACTGGCGGGACGGTCCGGACAACACCCGGAGGAGGAGCTTCCGGAGGAGACCCGGTCCGGAAAGGATCGCGTCAAAACGCCTCACGGAGAGCGCGCCAGGACCGTCGTCCATTCCCGCAAGAAAAAGGCGGCGACGGGAGGGGGAGAGGTTCTGTCGCTGCCGCCCTCCCTTCCGGAAATCTCTCCGAAAAAGGAGACTTCTCTCCCCCTTCCCGCCTCTGCGGGGGCCCCGCGGTCCTCTCGTGTCCTGTGGGGTCCCCAGGGCCATTCTCCAACGCCTCCGCCCTCCCTCTCGGCGGTGCTTGGGAAAAAGGAGCCGGTTCCCGAGACTC
The DNA here is from genome assembly GCA_021795275.1 of Nitrospirota bacterium. The sequence continues at coordinate 20,164 of JAJYPO010000011.1, forward strand.
TCTCCCTTCCCGCCCCTGGAAGCCCTGGCTCTTCCGGTCCAACCGTTACGGGGGAGTTTGTAAAACCGCTCCCGCCCTCCGGGCCCACAAAAAGGCCGGGCGATCTCCCGAAGGATCTGAAGGCTCCCAGGCCGGAAAGGGCGACTTTCCCAACGGAGGCCGAAACAGTTCCCGCGGGAAGCCGGCCGGCGGAAAAGATTTCGCAGCCGGAGAGATTTTTCCTCCAGCGGGAGGGTCCATCCACCGGGGAAGAGGGTTCCGCCGCTCCGAAAACCTCCCCTTTGCCCCTCCCCGAAAAGCGCCTTGAAAGAACTCCGGTCCATGGAACAGGGGAGGGGAGTCCTTCCCTTCAAACTCCTTCCGCCGCTGGCCTGGAGGGGGGGGCCGTCGTCGGATCTTCCGCCAGGGAGGAGGCCCTCCCGGCACCCGCTCTTCCCGACGGCTTGTCCTCCCGCGTCGGCACGCTGGCCCGGGAAGGGGGAGGAGAGGTGGCCCTTGAGGTGAAGCCGCCCCACCTGGGGCCCGTGGGCGTTCGCGTCCATGTCGATCCCCACACCCGTCTCGTCACGGTGGAGCTCTCCTCTCACGATCCCCGTATTCGCCACCTGCTTTCGGAAAAAGAGGGGCACATCAAGGAATCCCTCTCCCAGACAGGATTTGTCCTCGACCGGTTCCAGGTCCTCTCCCAGGGCTCCCCCGGGCAGGACGGGGCGTCGATTCAGGGATTTGCGGCAGCGGGAGGCGGCGGATCGCCGGGCGGAGGCGATGGGCCCTCCCCGGGGGGAGGACAGGAGTCCGGGATGGCCGGAGGCTCCTCTCAGGGACAGGATCTTGCCAATCCGGGGCGTCAGGAGGCGGGAGCTCCCGGACGGGACGGAGGGCGGGGGGGCTTCCCGGGCTCGGCACCCCCCGGGGCGGAAGAAACGATGGCCGGGGGGGAAGGTGGGCTGGCCGAAGCGTCCGCCGCCACTCTGGGGGACGCTGTGAAGAACACGGGCTATCATCGAATCGCCTGAACCAACTTCAAGGAGAAGATCATGATCGTCAAGACCGAACAAAACGATATCCGGACCATCCGGAAGGAGTCGGAGAAGCGCCTCACCCCCTCCAAGCTCCCTCCGCCCCTGAAAAAGAAGCTGGGGATGGAAGATTACATGAACATCATGATCCGGCAACTCCAGTACCAGGACCCTTTTCATCCGATGGACAACCGGAAATTCGCCTCCCAGCTGGCCCAGTTTTCCCAGCTGGACCAGTTGGTCCACCTGAACAAGAAGATGGACGGTATGGCCAATCAGGGAAAGGAGGCCGATTCCCTCCAGATGGTAGGATTTCTGGGACGGGAGGTTTTCATGAAGGGAAACCGGTTCGTCCGGAACCCTCATGAATCCGCCAACCTGGTATTCCGGCTCGACCGGCCGACCGCCCATTCGACCGTTTACATCTACGGGGCCAAGCACCAGCTGGTCCGCACTCTCAAGTCGGGACCGATGGAGGCGGGGAACCAGCATGTGGCGTGGGATGGTCTGAGCAACCGCGGAACGATGGCTCCTCCGGGAGGCTACGAATTCGAAGTGGTGGCCCGGGACGTCAAAAACCGCCCGGTCGTGGCCTCGCCCCTCCGGACCGGTATCGTTACGGGGGTGCTCTTTTCCGGGACCCGCCCCCGCCTCGAGGTCAACGGAGAGAAGGTGGATCTGTCGGACATCACCCATGTGGGCGTCCTTCGCGAAAAGGAGCACGCGGCCCGGCCTGCCCCGGCTCCCCTTTCCCCGGTGCCGGAGCCCGCTCCCAGGGTGCGCTCCCTTTCCGGATCTTACGCGAAACCACCCGGGAAGACCTCGCCTTCGATTCACCATACGCTGTGACGTCCCGCCTTCGGCCGGTATGAAGGCGGTTTGAAAGCACGATAACCTTTCTTTCTGTCCAGGAGGAATTGCCATGGGTATTCTTTCGTCCATGTATGTCGCCAACAGCGGTCTCTCCGCCATGGGAACGGACATGTCGGTGATCGGAAACAACATCAGCAACATGAACACGGTCGGGTTCAAATCGGGGCGGGCCGTCTTCGCCAATATCTACGGCCAGACCCTGGCCGGCAAATCGAATGCCGTCGGACCCTCCCAGCCGGGTTCCGGGGTCTACGTCGAATCCATCGAGCCTCTCTTCACCCAGGGGTCGGTCCAGTCCACCAACAATGCCCTCGACCTGGCCATTCAGGGGAACGGGTTCTTTTCTTTCCGGGACGCAAACGGGGCAGTCCTTTACGGTCGCAACGGAGCGCTCTCCCTCGACAGGAATGGCCGGATCGTCGACCAGGGAGGCCATATCCTCCAGGGCTACTCGGCCGACGCCGCCGGAAGGATCCAGCCAAAGGTCGGGGATCTCGGCGTGCCCCAGTCGACCATTCCTCCCAAGGCCTCGCAGAATGTCTACTCCCGGATCAACCTGGACGCCAATATGACGGAAAAGCTGAAGGCCGGAAAGACCTTTTCGAAATCCAGCAATATCTTCGACTCCCTCGGCATCGAGCATCTTCTCACCTACAAGTTCCACCCCACCAATGCCGTGGGGCAATGGGCGGTGGAGGCGACTCTCGACGGGGCCAAGCTGACAAAGGGCGGAGGAAGTGTCACCTATACCTCCTCTGCGGGAGGGAAATCCCACACGATCAAGGGGATGGTGTCCATGATCAATTTCGACGGCAACGGGAATGTGGCCCAGGTGAGCTACGGGGGCTCCCCCACCAAGCTCGACACGTCAGGGGTCCAGAGCGTGGACTACACCATGGCGCTTGACGACAAGGCGTCCACGCCGGTCACCCTGTCACTTTATATTCCAAAGCCCGGACAGAAGGTTCCCGAAAACACCAAGGACGGGATCACGCGTCAGGTCCTGGATCTGACACAATACGCCGAGCCCTCCACGACGATCGAGGAGACGCAGGATGGATACAAGGCAGGAGATCTGTCGAACATCGCCATCGACCGGGCGGGACGGATCGTCGGCTCTTTTTCGAACGGGACGGAACACAGCCTCGGGGCGATCGCGGTATCGACCTTCAACAACCCCAACGGCCTCGTCAGCATCGGGGCCAATCTCTATCAGGAAAGCATCGGCTCCGGAATCGCGAATATCGGGCGGGCCAACCAGGGGGGCCGCGGGCTGGTTCTGGCCAATTCCCTAGAGCAATCGAATGTGGATCTTGGGCGTCAAATGATTGACATGATTTCGGCGGAAAGAGGGTATCAGGCCAACGCCTCCGTCATATCGGCCGACAACCAGCTTATGAACACGCTGCTGACGCGTATCGGATAATTCTGCAAAGGTAATGCTTTACAAGAGAAAAGGGTCTTCCGGGGAACCTCCCGGAGGACCCTTTTCTGATTTGGTACACGTTTTGCTTATCATAGGTCGAAAAGAAGGCGTGGACCTGTTTCGGGGAGATCCTGAAGACGGTCCGGACAGGCGGACGCAATCCGGGAGAGAGCGATGGCTGAGGAAGAAGAGGGCGGAGAAGGACAGGGGGAAGAGAAAAAAGGCTCCAGGAAGATGCTGATCGTCGTCGTTGCGGCGATCCTGCTTCTCCTTGGAGGCGGAGGAGCCTTTTTCTTCCTCCACCACAAGAAAAAAGGGCCTTCCGAGGAACGGCACCACCACTTGACCCCCAAGGAGATGGAGAAGATGATCAAGGAGCATCCGATCATCGATCTCAAGCCCTTTGTCGTCAACCTCTCCGGGCCGGCCGGGAGCGCGCCCCAGTACCTGAAGGTCCGGATTGCCCTCAAGCTCGACCACGCGCTTACGGCCAAGGAGATCGACTACCGGATGCCCGAGATCCAGAGCGCGATCCTGATCCTTCTGGGAGCCCAGACGGTGGGAGATCTCCAGTCGACGGGAGGGAAGCTGGCACTGAAGGACGAGATTCGCCACAGAGTCAATGCCAGGCTTGACTCGGGAAAGGTGACCGATGTCTATTTCACGGAGTTCGTGATTCAGTAGGGTGTTGATGCAGGCGCCGGATGACGGCGCCGGAATGAGGATCATGCCGGAAGGGGAGGATCGATGGCGGACGAACCACTGGACGAGGAAGCACTGGCCCGTGCCTGGGAAGAGGACCTGGCCAAAAATGAAGCGGGCAAGGACCGCGAGGAACCCCAGGGTCCGCCCAAGACCCACGAACCTCCCCTGAGCCTGGATTATCTTCTGGACGTCCCGCTCACCATTTCGGTCCGGGTGGGGGAGTCCCGGATGCTCATCAAGGATCTCCTGCAGCTTGGGCAGGGATCGGTCGTGGAGCTCGACAAGCTGGCCGGCGAGCCGATGGAGGTCCTCATCAACGACCAGCTGGTGGCCCGGGGGGACGTTGTCCTGGTCAACGACAAGTACGGCATTCGGTTGACCGACATCGTCAGCCCCATCGACCGGGTGAAGAAGCTCTGATGCCGGACGTGCCGGCATCCATCCATTAGGGAGGCAGATTCATGATCACGACATCCCAGGGCCACGACGGGAGTCTTTTGTTCATCGGCGCCAAGCTGGCAGGCTCGCTCCTTTTCGTCCTGGCTCTTTTTCTTGCAGGGGTCTGGGTGGTTAGGCTCCTCCAGCGCCAGAAGTTTCTGTCGGCGAGAAGGCCCGAGAACGAGATCGAAATCCGGTCGACCCGGTCGCTTGGTCCCCGCTCTCAGATCGCCCTCGTGACGGTTGCCGGGAATTCTTTCCTGGTGGGGATCGCCCCATCGGGGATTTCTCTACTGGGGAAGATCGATGAGCCGTCTCCCCGAGCGTCAACAACAGCGGTTCCCGCCGCGCCGGCTCCCCGTCACCAGACTCCGCCTCCCGCTACTTCCGCACGCACTTCCGGTCCGGATCCGGCCTCTTTCGATGCCGCCGTGCGCGAAGCCCTGGACAGGATCGGGGCCCTTTCACGGGAACGAGGCTCGGCCGAACGGAACAGCCGGTGGACGGTATGAGATCCCTCTTGGGCAGGACGGCCCTGACGCTCCTGTCCGCCCTGCTCCTTTCCGGCTTCTGCCAGGAGGCGGCCTTGGCAAAGGATCTCGCGGTCGCTCCCGTGGCGCCCCTTCCCGACATCCACCTCTCATTCGGGAACGGGAACCCGGAGCCGTCCCAGGTGGCGATGACGGTCGAGCTCTTCCTCCTGCTGACCGTTCTTTCCCTGGCCCCGGCCATTCTTGTGATGATGACCTCCTTCACCCGGATCGTGGTGGTGCTCTCTTTCCTGAGGCAGGCCCTCGGCACGGCCCAGGTTCCACCCAACCAGGTCCTGATCGGACTCTCCCTTTTTCTGACCTTTTTCATCATGGCCCCTGTCTGGCAGACGATGAACAAGACGGCGATCACACCCTATCTGGACAAGAAGATCGGCTCGGACGAGGCGCTGTCCCGGGGGATGGCCCCCGTACGGGAGTTCATGTTCCGGCAGGTTCGAAAAAAGGATCTGGCGCTCTTCGAACGGATCGCCCATCTGCCCGAGACCCCGGAAACGCGGGACCAGATCCCCACCTATGTCCTGATTCCGGCCTTCGTCGTGAGCGAGCTGTCCACCGCCTTCGAAATGGGGTTCATGATCTATCTCCCCTTTCTCATTCTGGACGTGGTCGTCTCCTCGGTCTTGATGTCCATGGGTATGATGATGCTTCCCCCGACCGTGGTTTCACTGCCCTTCAAGATTCTCCTGTTCGTCCTGGTGGACGGGTGGACCCTGATCGTCGGGTCCCTGGTCCAGAGTTTTCACTGAAGGAGGGATGACATGAATCTCCAGACCGCCGTTGACCTGACCCATGAGGCCATGCGGGTGGCCCTTGTCCTGACCCTGCCCGTCCTTCTGGTCAGCCTTCTGGTGGGGGTGGTGGTGAGCCTTCTCCAGGCCGTGACCCAGATCAACGAAATGACGCTCTCATTCCTTCCCAAGGTGGCAGCTGTCGGAGGGGTTCTGCTCGCCCTCATGCCCTGGATGGTTCGGCTCATGGTGGACTACACCCACGGGCTCTTTGCCCAGCTGCCGGGGCTGACGCGGTGAACGCCAGCCCTTTCATGCACCTGTTCTCCCTTTCCCGGTGGGACCCGGAGCTCTTCGTGCTGATCCTCTCGCGGACGAGCGGCGTCCTGATCGCGATGCCGGCCTTCAACGCGCGGGCTGTTCCGACGCGCATCAAGGCCCTCGCGGCCGTCGCCCTGTCGGCCCTCCTTTTTCCCCTGGTGGGGGCGCACATCCCCTTCCGGGAAAGCGGATACGACACCCTTCTTCTCGAGATCCTCTCGGAATTCGTGGTCGGGGTCTCGATCGGTTTCTGCGCCTACCTGATTTTTGCGGCCGTCGCGCTGGGAGGCCAGCTCGCCGGAGTCCAGGCGGGCTTCGGGATCGTGGATGTCATCAACCCCCTGGGTGTGGCGGAAGTGCCCCTCCTGGGGAACTTTCAGACACAGGTGGCCTTTCTGATCTTTCTCGCCACCAATGCCCAGTATGCCCTCCTCTGGACATTGGCCCGCTCCTACGATGTGATCCGGGTCGGGGGTGGAAGCTTCTCGGACAGCTACTTTGCGGGGATCACCCACCTGGTCGGCGGAATGATGACGCTTGGACTGGTTCTCGCCTCCCCCTTCATCGTGGGAGGCCTCGTCCTGAACCTCGTCCTGGGATTCCTGTCGAAAATGATGCCCCAGATGAACCTCATCTCGCTGGGTCTGCCGGTCATGGTTCTGGGGGGACTCCTTCTCACCCTGCTGGGCCTCCCTTTCTTCAGCGCGGTCCTTGCCCGGTCGATGGGGGGGCTTGGGGGGACCCTGGACGATCTGTTGAAAGTGATGGCGGGCCATGGCGG
>JAJYPO010000129.1 GCA_021795275.1 Nitrospirota bacterium
GGTGAGGGATCCCTGGGGACTCTCCTCTCATTCGCCGGGAGCCTCGATCGCTCCGGGGACTCCCTGGACCATATCCTGGGAGACATTCCCGTCCCGCTGGAAACCGTCGCTTCGGCCCAGACCCAATCCCTCCTCTGGGGCGACGACATCGTCCGGATGTTTTCCTGAGCGACATTTCTGATTCTGGGAATTTGAAATACGAAAGAAGATGGGCTAGAAGCGCCGCGATCTCAAGATGACGATGGCGAGAAAGAAGCCCAGGATGCCCGCCCCGGAAAATCCTATGAGGCCGAGCGTCTTGAAGGAGGAATGAGAGGAGAGGGAGGCGGAGAAGATCAGGGCCGATCCGATGACGAGGGAGGAGACGAGGATCGACAGGGAGAGGAGATTCCCGGTCCGGTCGATCTCCCGGATCAGGTCGTCGAGATGGCGGAGCGAGAAGTCGATCCGGAATTTTCCCGTCCCCGCGGTATCGACCAGGCGCTCGATCCGTTCCGGAAGGTCCGAGAGTATCCGAAGAAGTGTCCGGGAGGAGATCTTCATGTTCCGGAAGAGCTCTCCCAGGCCAAAATTCTTCAGGAACTGGGAGACAATGAATGGGCGGGCCTCCTCGAGCATGTTGAAGGAGGGGTCCAGCTGGCGGCCGATACCCTCCATGATGACGAGGGCCCGCAGAAGAAGGACCAGCTCCGCGGGAAGCTTGAGGGCGTGCTCCCGGGAGATGGCGAAGAGCTCGGAGGCCAGGAGGTCCACCCGGATTTCAGACAGGGGCTGGTTGACGAATTCGTCGAGGAACCGGGCGAGCTCCGACTCGAGGCGGAGGGCGTCGCAGTCTTCGGGAATGGCCTCCATCCGGCGCAATAGACCGACCACTCGGGCCGTATCGTTGTCGGACAGGGCCACAAGGAGGTCTCCGAGGAGGTTCCTCCAGGTCTTGGAGAGGGTCCCGAACATCCCGAAGTCGAGGATGCCGATCCGGGAGCCCGGAAGAACCAGGATGTTCCCCGGGTGCGGGTCGCCCTGGAAGAAACCGAAGACGAAGACCTGCTTCAGGATCGAGCGCGCTCCGATCCGGGCGATGACCTCTGGGGTGGTGCCCATCTCGGAAAATCGGTCGATCTGGTCGATCTTGATCCCGTCCAGAAACTCGAGTACGAGGACCTGATCGGTCGAGTATTCCGGAAAATAGCGTGGAATGACGATTTCTGGGTCGTCAGCAAAATGGCGGGCCGCCCGTCCGATATTTTTTCCTTCGTGTGTGAAATCGAGCTCCAGCCGGAGGATCCGTGAAAACTCCTTCACCACGTCCCGGGGATGGTAGCGTCGCGACCGTTCCAGATTGTCCTCTAGCAGTCCGGCGAGAACGGCCAGAATGGAAAGATCGGCTTCGACCTTCGGCAGAATCCCCGGGCGACGGACCTTGATTGCCACCTCCGTTCCGTCCGGGAGCCTCCCCCGGTGGACCTGCGCAATGGTGGCCTGTCCCAGGGGGACAGGATCGAGAAAGGCCAGGCGCTCCCGGAAAGGGATCCCCCAGGATTCTTCAAGGAGTTCCTCGATCCGCTCGAACGGTAGGGGTGATACGCGGTCCTGAAGACGGGACAGTTCTTCGATGTAGTCCGGAGGAATGAGATCGGGGCGGGCCGACAGGATCTGTCCAAGCTTGGAAAAGGTGGGACCCAGCTCTTCGAGGGCTTTCCGGAGTCGGACCGGCCGCGGATCGGAGGGAGAGGGTTTGCGGAAGAGGAGACGATCTCCCGCCGCTTTGAGGGGGTTGAGTCTTAAAAAGCCCACCATATCCTCGAAGCCGTATTTCACGAGGATGTGGACGATTTCCCTCAGCCGGGCGAGCTCGGAAAGGGGCAGTAGCCTGATGACGGACACAAGGATCTCCCTGACAAGAGGGTCGTTAGGCCCCCGGGACCGCTCCGAGAACCGTCAGGTACAGGGCGGCAGAGGAGGTCGGCAGCCCAAGGAATTCGGCGATCTCGTCATCGAAGAACCCTCCGATGCCGCTGGCTCCGTGGCCCATGTGAACGGCCGCAAGGTTCAGCCGTTCCCCGATGATGCCGACGTCCATGTGAAGGGTCCGGTAGATCCTGTTCCCGTACCGCTCGGCCAGGCGGGGGAGATTCGCTACCTGGATGAGGAGGCAGGAGGCATCGCGCGCCAGATCCTGTCCCAGGGAAAATTCGCAGGCGATCTCGGCCATGTTTCCCCTTCTGAGAAGGGTCAGTTCCCGCGAGTCCGGTGCAAAATGGTAGAGACCCGGCATCAGGAGGTCGACGGCGTTGACCACCAGAAAGGAGGAAAAAAGTTGCGGCCCGAAAAAAGTCGGCGGAACGGAAGGGTCACTCCCGGTATCCGCCGACAGGTCGTATCCGAAGTTCAGAAGGGCAGAGAGGTCTTCGAAGGAAAGGGGTTCTCCCGAAAGCTGGCGGGCAGACCGCCGGGTCAGGAGGTCTCTCGAGAGGTTCTCGTCGAATTCGACTTCGCGGTCTGTCAGAGCCACGGGATCGCGTTGGGGGGTGAACCGGGAGACCGGAAGAAGGGTGGGATCGTATTCTCCCTCTTCCGACCAGAGCGTCGGCGGGGCGAAAGGCTCGGGACCGATCGCGGAGAGTCGGTGGAGGTCCCGGAACAGATCTCCCGTCTCGGGGGTTTCCGGGGGAGTGTAGGGAGGATGGGCCGGTGAAGGAAGAACGGGGGTGCAGGGGATCGGCTCGTAGGCGGATTCCCCGTGCACCATGGCCAGACCCGTGAGGCAGACCTCATTGGTGTCACCGAGAAAGAGAAGGGAGTTCATGGAGGTGTCCTGGAACCCCGACAGCGGATAGGCCAGGAATCCCGCCTCCCGGGCCATGAGAGAGAAGTTCGAGATCAGGTGGCCGGTGTCCAGGAGGATGCGGCGGTATCCCCGCTCCCCGTAGCGCCAGGCGGACCTCTCGTAGATCCCAGAGAGAAGGATCAGGAAGGAGGCGTCGTTGAGGGCCGGCTGATGGAGAAAATAGGCCGAAACCTTCTCCCAGAAGGCGCCTTCGATGACGGGAACGAGATGGTGTTCCTTCCCGTGATAATGATAGATCCCGTCGTTCAGAAAGGGCTGGTCCCGGATGACGAGATAGACCTCCGCCGGATAGAGACCTCCCGCCGAAGGGGCGGCCCGCATGTAGGTCTTGTCGATCTTGGGCGAATCCATGATGGCGGTGACCCCGTAGGAGAAGAAGAGAAGTCGGGAGAGCTCCGCGAGTCCCCATGGCGTGGGAGGCTGGGGAGGGGCCACAGGAATGGGGTTCCGGGAGAAGGGAATGTGGCTGAAGGGAAGAAAGGGGACGAGGCTGATCGGATTGTCCGCCTGGTAGTCCTTGAAGGGGGCCGGCTTTCGCGAATAGTCCAGGGACCGGAAGCGATGGATGGTCGTCCGGCTGTATTTGGTCTCCTCGTGGTAGTATTCCGCGCAGGAGACAGGGGTGTGGTCCAATGGGCATCTCTCCAGATTTGTTTCCGGCCAGGCCGGGATCGTCCGGTTCCGCAGGGATCTGCGGCCGAAAACAACGGTCATGCGCCCGCTTCGGGGCTGTGGTCGCGCTCTTCGATTCATTATACATGGAGCGCGTCCCTTGAGCATCTCCTGTATGAAAGAAAGAGGGGGCGGAGGTTCCGGACCGTGCGGGCCCGCTTTCCCCGCCGGAACCGGACCGGCTCGGCAGGCGGGGGCCGCCCCTTATGGCGCTTCTCTTGGGGGGATCGCGGGAGCGTTCCTCGAGGACACGGTCCGGAAAGTCAGAAGTTCTTCCTCGCCCGGACAGAATGCGGCGATTCGGCTCCAGTAAGGACTACCCGCCCCATCGGATGGGGCAAAAAGCCCGGAAGTCGGAAGGAATAGAATGGGAGCGGGTATCTCCCGGAAAATTCCGGAAGGCCATTGACCGGGGCGCTCGTCACCCGTTAGTCTGATCGGAAGGCCCTGCGAGGGGCAAATAAACACCATCCAGAGAAAAAACTAAGGATGCCGATGGAAATGCTGAAGGACTATCTCGATCCGGCTTGGATCGAAATCTTCGAGATCGAAGGATTTGCGGAACGGATGGCTCCCATCCGACAGACGGTCCGGCCCGCGCTTCAGAGACTGGCAGGACGGTTGGCGGAGCTCATGACGGACCGGGATGTCCCGGTCTTTCCCCACGTGGCGAGCCACATGCGCCGCAGAGTCAATCCGCCCAACGAGACCTGGCTCGCGCTGGGACCGGCCAAGAGGGGATACAAGGCTTGGGCCCATATGGGCGTCTTCATCGGGAAGGGCGGTTGTTCGGTCAGATTCGTGGTAAAGGACGAGGCGGAAGGGCCGAAGAAAAGCCTGGGCCAGTGGCTCCGGTCTGACCCGAGGGCCAGGAAGTGGTTTAAAAGCCATCCCGAGGTGCTGGACTACGATCTGGTCCATGGCACGGGGATGGTCGGGCCGTCCCTGACCCGGAGCCCGCAGGAGATCGGGGAGCGGCTTCTCGAACTCAAGACGGCCGGAGGCGATTGGGGATGGATCCTCCCCTTCGAGACGCCGGTCGCGGACCTGGTCGAAAGGCTCGAAAGCCTGGTCCCCTTTTACCGGGCTGCGAACGGATCCTGACGGACGATGGTCTCCTCCCGGCCGACCCCGGTGGAGAGGACCGTCACCGGAACGTCGATCAGCTCCTCGATGCGGGCGATGTACCGTTTGGCGTTGTCCGGAAGGGCGTCGAAGCTTTGGACGCCGGAGGTGGGCTGCGTCCATCCGGGATGGGATTCGTAAACGGGACGGGCCTTCTCGAGAAGTTCCACGCGGCGGGGAAATTCTTCCGTCTTTCGACCGCTGATCTCATACCCCGTAGCGATCCTGAGGGTCGGAAGGGCATCGAGAACATCGATTTTCGTAAGTGCGATCTCGGAGATCCCGTTGATGCGGCAGGCGTAACGGACCGCGGGGGCGTCAAACCAGCCGCACCGGCGCGCGCGCCCCGTTGTTGCCCCGAACTCCTGACCTTTTTCTCGGAGGTACTCCCCCGATTCGTTGATGAGCTCGGTGGGGAAGGGACCCGATCCGACCCGGGTGGTGTAGGCCTTTGTCACCCCCAGGACCCGGTCGATGGCGGTCGGCCCGACGCCGGTGCCGGTCAGGGCCCCTCCTGCGGAGGAGTTCGAACTGGTCACGAAGGGGTAGGTTCCGTGGTCGACGTCCAGAAGCGTTCCCTGAGCCCCTTCGAAGAGAAGGGTTTTCCCGTTTTTGATGGCCTTGTGGAGCGTGAGGGCCGTGTCGTCCATGAAGGGAAGGATCCGGTCGGCCAGGGCCATGGTCTGGGCATAGATGGTTTCGACGTCGAGGCCGTGAGTGGTGTAGAGCTTTTCCAGAAGATAGTTGGTCTCGGCCAGGTTCTGGGCGAGCTTCTCCCGGAAAAGGGACGGATTGGCCAGGTCTCCCAGGCGAATGCCGATCCGGGCCATCTTGTCGACGTAGGCCGGACCGATCCCCCGGCCAGTGGTCCCGATCCGCCGGGTTCCCCGGAACTTTTCCGATTCCTTGTCGATGGCCCGATGGTAGGGGAGGATGAGATGGCAGGCATCGCTGATCCGAAGGTTCCGGTCGACCGCAACTCCCCGCTTCGTCAGCATCTCGCGCTCCTCGACCAGGGCGTGGGGATCGAGGGCTACCCCGTTTCCGATGACGCAGAGCTTGTCCGGATGGAGGATTCCCGAGGGGATCAGGTGGAGGATGAACTTCTCCCCGCCCGAGACAATGGTATGGCCGGCGTTGTGTCCCCCCTGGTAGCGGACGATGACGTCGGCGCGGTTGGTCAGAAGATCGACGATCTTTCCTTTGCCCTCGTCACCCCACTGGGTGCCCAGGACGATCAGGTTCGGCATGCTTGGTGATGCTCGCTTTTTAAATGATGGGCCGGTCCGGCTCGGGAAGGATCTGGAGTAACGGCCGGGGTTCGGAACAAGGTTCCATTATGGGAAGCCGGTGGGGATCTGTCAACAAAGAACGGGAGCCCCGGACCAGCAGATGCGACCGGATGGCGACCTTCCAGTCGAGCCAAGGGTCGGTTTCTCCGGAAGGCCTTACCGTTTCTGAATGAGGTTCAGTTGTCGACGTGGGCCCTGTCCTCAAGGGGGAACCCGTGGGCAAGAAGATCCTGGAGGGGGCACAGGGACATATCCGACGCATCGCAGGAGGCCACGAGGGCGAAGAGGATCTCCTCCATCTTCTGGAGGCGCCGTATCCTGTCACGGACCGCTTCAGCTTGTCGATTGCCAGCTTCCGCGTCTCCCCGCAAGCATCGTCTCGCTCGTCCCGAAGGGACAGGAGCCATTGGATCTCGTCCAAGGCG
>JAJYPO010000130.1 GCA_021795275.1 Nitrospirota bacterium
TCTTCCCGGCAAAATCCGAAAGAGACACCCGCGGGGTCGCGGCCCCCGCGGCCTCCGCCGTGAAATCCGGCGCCCCGTCTTCTTCCGCCAATCCCTTCTCTATGGTCAAAGCTGCCTCCTTATCTTTCCTTTCGATGAGTTCCATTCAAGGTCACATCCGTTTCGCGGGGCCGATGCGTCATCGCCCCGATCCGGACTCCGCGTTCAGGATCACCGGAAGCCCGTTCTTCCCGCCTCCGATGATGATGATCTTGGTGTTCGGACTCTTGGCCAGCTTCTCTGTCGCCTCGATGCCCTTCCAGGTCAGGTAGCTTCTGGTCAGGTTCTCCTGGACGATCTTCTGGAAGGCCGCGATGCCCTGGGCCTCGATCCGCCGCTTCTGGGCCGTCTTCTGGGCCACGTCAAGCACGTATTCCATGCGCTGGTAGTTCTGTTCCTCGGTCAGCTTGCGCTCGATCGCCACCCGGATGATGCGGGGAAGACGCACGTCCCGGATCAGGAACCCTTCGACGGTGAGGGGATAGTTCCGGAGTTTTTCCCGGATCCCCTCGAGAATGAGCCGTTCGATCGTCTCCCGCTGGCTCGAGTAGATCTGGGAGGGGGTGAACCGCCCCACGATCTTGCGTGCCTCGCTCATGACGTAGGGGGCGATCAGGACATGATAGTAGTCCGGACCGACCTTTTCCTGCAAGGTGGGAAGGGCCTTGCCCTGGACCCTGTAGAGGACGGAGGAGTCCATGTCGATGGCCAGACCGTTGACCGACAGGACATGGAGGGAAAGGCGGGCCTCCTGGGTCCGGAGGTCGTAGATGTAAAGTTCGTTCCAGGGAGCCATCACCTGGACCCCCTCCCGGTAGATCGTCTTCGTGTCGGTCCCCTGGCTGATGGTCCACATGACGGCCGCCTTGCCAGGGTCGATGGACTCGATGCAGCCGGGCAAGAGCAAAAGGGCGAAAAGAGACAGGAGGGCCACAGCCGCGCGCCCCCTGGCCCTTGTCCGGCTGTCTTCGAATGAGGAATTGCAGGGTTCGGGACTCGGGATCGTCTCCATGGGACATCTCCTTTGATGACGAAGTTGGGTTAAGGACCGACCTTGATGAGGTTCAACACCTCTCCGGTCTTCGGGATCTTCCGGGAAAAGAGCCCCAGCTGCTGCGCGCCGGGAAGGGCCAGCAAGCGGGACTGGATGTCGATGGTCTGCCCGAGGTCGGTATAGGTTCCGACAACCATGACGTCGGCCCCCACTTTCTGTCCGATCTCCAGGAGGCTCTTGGTATCGAGAAGCCCCTGCTCGATCCCCATCTCGTGGAGCGCTTCGTAGACCTGTCCCGGATCGATGAGAAGGATTCCCGAATCCGACGACAGCCGTTCCCCGATTTTCTGGGAGAGATAACGGCCAAAGGTTCGGGAGGTTCCCGAAGGAGTCGTGTAGCGGATCACCGCCACGCGGACTTTCTGACCGCCTCGAAGCGAGACGTCGTGGAGAAGCTTCTCGATGTCGGAGACGATTTCGCGGAGGGGGATACCCCGTTGGACGGGGATTCCCGGAGAGGGAGGAACGTAGGTCACGGCCGGCGAGGTCTGGCAGCCGGCAGACAAAAGGGCGAGGGCGAGCAGCAACCCCGTGGGGAGCGCGCGCGCCTGAATGAATGTCATGGGACAGTCTCCTCTTCAGACTTGACCTTTCGGGCCTGCCTGGCCCATACGGATTCCCTTTTACATTTTACACCATCGCGCAGAAGGAATCGTCAAGATGGGGCCGACGACCTCGGGAAGGCCCTCAGAGGGAGTCCCGGAATGGGCCAAAAGGGGAAGGAAAACCGGCGGCTGCC
This sequence comes from Nitrospirota bacterium, assembly GCA_021795275.1. Next base: position 1,833 of record JAJYPO010000130.1, read on the forward strand.
CTATCGGGGAAGGAGGTGGTCCTGCCCTCCCTGAAAGTAATACCAGAGGGAGAAGTTCGGTGTGGTGGCCAGGTACTCGTTGTTGCCAAAAGCGGGAAAGAGCACCCCGAAGGAGACGGCAAGACGAGGGGTGAGGTTGTACTCGATCGTGGGCTGGACCCCCATGAGATTGAACGAGGAGGGGTGAGTATTGACGGGAAGGCCGTCCACCGAAAAGGGGAGTCCCGAAAGCCCGGCGATCTCCAGAATGAATCCCAGTCCGCTCTTGTCGTCCACCACGTCCTCGATTCCGATCCGGTACTGGACCAGGTCCCCGAACTGGGAAAAGGCCGGCGCATCTCCGGCCGTGGCGGAGATCGTCCCGGGGATGGACAGGGTGTAGTAGAGGTCGCCGATCAGGCGAAGGGGCTTCATGTTCTTCCGGAGCATGGCAATTCCGGTGAAGGCCGGGGTTCCGAAATGGGTGGAAGGAACGACATTGATGGGCGGAAGCCCTCCCACGGGAACCGGGGTTCCAAGCCAGGAGGTGGTGGGGAGTGTCACGAGGAATGCCGTGGTGAAGCTCGGGCGCCCGGTGAAGGGGTCCTGGATGATCCATCGGTGCTTGATGCCGAAGCTGAGGTCGTTTAAGCCGGCGCCGTTCAGCGAGGTTCCGCCCTGGGTCGAAAAGGTGGTGACGACCGAAGGGAGAAAGACCAGTTCGGTGTTCAGGTCGAGACCGTAGAATATGGCGAAAAGATCAAGCAGCTGGGTCTGGCTGTACCCGGGCGGAAGCCCCGTGATCCCGCCGGAGTCGGAATACTGGGCCTGAGTGAAGCGCCCGTACATGAAGAAGCGGACATTGAACTCTCCCTCCGGAAGGGTGTCCGCCTGGGGCATGAGGTCCGGCCCGGATGTGAGCGGGTTCCAGGCGTTGCGGTAGGCGGCGATGGCGTCCGCCCCGTTGAGGGAGAGGGGGCGATGGTGCACTGGAACTGCCGGCTGCGGGGGTCCGGGGGGCGAAGGCGTCCCCTGGGCGACTGGAGGAAGCGCAGGGGGCATGGTCCCGCTCTCTGGAGGGGGAGGTGAGGATGACGAAGGAGCCGGCGTGGAGGTTGCGCTATGGGCAACGGGGGGGACGGAAACGAAAAAAAAGACGATCAGCCCAAGGCAAACGACTTTTTTCACCAGACTTTTTCCGTTCGCTATCAGAAATAAGGAAATTCCTTCCCCTGTTCCCGCAAGACAGCCTGAAGGAGAGTCGCGGCCCATCATGGGAGACAGCAGGATCGCACTTTCGTCCGGTTATTATTTCATAGGGCTGGCGCGTTCGTCATGATCGGAATCATATTGTCCCGTCGATGCGCCCTCTCGCGGTTCCCTCAAAGGCTCGCCAGCGGCGGAAGTCCATTGGCTCGATGGAAGGAGAAAACAATCTTGGAGATTTCCCGTCCTCTGGAAGGAGGCAACGGAACGAGGTCTCAAAGAAACCGAATCGGGAAATCCTGCCAAAAATAGGGCCCGCGGGCAGAGCGACTGCCCCCGGGTGCCATTGAGGCTGAAATCCCAAGATCTGGAATCCGGGGGGTCTGATCGCCCCATTCGCTTGAGGATGCGGGAAAAGTCCCCGCGGAGAAGCTGGCCCGGACAAGGTCTTCGAGGAAACTCCTCTGTCGTGGTGTCCCGTGTCTCTTTATCCGCAAAGGGACATCGGCTGTGATCGCCGGACCGGAAGAGGTCGCTGTCGATGGGGGGCACAGGCCCCCCTCCGCGCCTTTGGAGAAAATCAAAATCCCGAGGCGAAGCCCAGAATTTCCAGGGTGACATTCTCCTCTCCGACGCGGGCCTGGCAGGCCAGTCGGGATTTGGATCCCACCCCCACTACAGCGTCGAGCCGTTCGTTTTCGACGCGATCGACCCTGGAAAGGCTCTTCCGGCCTTCCGTCACGAATATATGGCAGGTGCCGCAGGAAGCCTTTCCTCCGCATTTGTGGCCGATTCCCTCCTCCGAGGAAAGAATGGCGTCGAGAAGAGACGTTCCGGCGGGAACCTCCAGGGTTTTTCCAGAAGGCATGATAGTCACCGTTGGCATCGCAAAATCTCCTTTTGAATCCGCGGACATGGCGCGGGTCTCATGACGGGTGATGGACGTTTTGAGGGATTGACGGGACTACATCGCCCCGTGTGAAAATTACGAGAAAAAGCGATAGAAAGAATGGTGCGGGGATAATGACCATCCTTACTGTGGATTTTAATGGACACGGAGGGATTTCGTCAACGCTGTTCTCCCGGACGACAACCACCTCCCTTCCTTTACGGGGGACTGTTCGGGTGGTAGAGTTGAACCATCGTTCGTTCCACTCCGCATACTATTCTTGCATCCATGGGGATTCGCAGAGAGCATGGATGATAACGGGAATCATTGACTTCATCACGAGGAGGACACGATGATCCATGAAAAAGGCATGTTTATGAAAGCTTCAGCCCGGAAGCCCCTTTCTTCCTTCTTTTCGAACAGACTGACGATGGCAGCGCTGGCCGGGTCGATACTCCTCCTTCCGGTTTCCCCTGCCTTTGCCAAGACCACGATCAAGATTCTCTCGCCAAAAAACGGCGCGACGGTTTCCGGAAAGGTCCGGGTCAAGTACGCCTACCACAAGGAAGGACGGGCCAACCACGTCCACATCTTCGTGGACGGAAACTTTCTGGAAGCGACCCACGACGATCCCGTGACCCTCAAGCTGCCCAGCGGACACCACACCATCATGCTCCGGGCCGCCTCTCGCCATCACGACCTTCTGAAGGCCCGCGCCTCGGTCGACGTCGACGTCAAATAAGCTTCTTCAAAGCCAGCATGAAGGAAGGGAGCCTCTCGTCCGGAGGCCCCCTCCTCAGCTCACCCCGAGAACCGCCACGCCCTTGAGACGGTCGTTCTTGAGATCCTCCAGGGCCCGCCCCGCTTCAGCCAGTCCGTACACCGCCACCTCGGGCACAAGGGAGCGCTCCCGGGCCACCTGAAGCCATCTCCGCCCGTCCTCCCGGGTGTTCGCTGTGACCGACCGCAGACGCTTTTCGAAAAAGAGTTCTCTCTGATAGTTGAGAGGCGGAATGTCGGTCAGATGGATCCCTGCGGTCAGGAGAATCCCTCCCCGGTCGAGAGCGGCCATGATACCCGGGACCAGCTCCCCCACCGGGGCGAAGAGGATGGCCCCGTCCAGGGGCTCCGGAGGAACGGAGGCAGCGTCCTCCCCCACCCAGTCGGCCCCGGTTTCGATGGCCCACTGCCGGTGGCGCCCTCCGCGAGTGGCGACATGGACCGTGAGGCCCGAGGACTTCGCGAGCTTCAGGACCAGATGGGCGGAGGCTCCGAATCCATAGAGTCCCAGACGCTGGCCGGCAACGAGCCCCGACTGGGCGAAGGCCCGGTACCCGATGATCCCGGCGCAGAGAAGCGGGGCCTGTACCACGGGATCCTTGTCGGAAGGCAGGGAGTAGCAGAAGGCTTCGTCCCCCACCACGAACTCCGCGTACCCTCCCGGCCGGTGGTAGCCCGTAAAAAGAGGGGAAAGGCACAGATTTTCGTCACCCCTGCGGCAATAGGGGCAGATACCGCAGGCCCGGTACAGCCACGCGATCCCGACCCGGTCTCCGGGACGATGGAGGCCGCGCGTGCCGGGCCCGTTCCGGACGACCTCCCCCACCACCTCGTGGCCCGGAATTCCCTCTCCAGGGAGGACGGGAAGATCCCCTTCCACCACATGGAGATCGGTCCGGCAGACCCCGCAAGCCAGGACTCGGACCAGCACCTCTCCCGGTCCCGGTTCGGGAACTGGCCGTTCCACAAGCTCCAGCGTGTCGGCCCCCAGAGGCCCGTGACGACGGATCACCTGGGCTTTCATGGCCCTCTCCTTTCTATACCCCGCATCCTTCCGCCCCGTCCGGACGGGGGCGCTTCAGGATCTTCCGGAGAATGCTCTCCGCCAGGCACCAGCGGGTCAGGGACGACTGGAGAAGGTTGGCTCCCACAAAGGCCGTGAGCCACAGCCAGTTTCTCGAAATATAGACCGACAGGAGGAGGCTCACCAGAATGAGTGTTCCTGCCAGGGCCCGGATCATGCGTTCGATGGACATTGTCGACTCCTTGCTTGTCACAGGTTGATGTTGTTGTTTCAAGGTTGTCCGGCCCCTCTTCCCTGGGGATCCGGAGACCGTCGGGCCGACGGCCAGGACTTCCCCTCCACAAGAAGTATCAGGAGGGGCACGACGAAAAGCGTCAGAAGGGTCGAGACCACCGATCCGAAGAGCAGGGCGATCGCCATCCCCCGAAAGATGGGGTCGGAGAGGATGACGAAGGACCCGGCGATAAGCGCCGCCGCCGTCAGCAGAATGGGTCGTGTCCGCACCGCCCCCGTTTCGAGGATGGCCTGACGGATCGGAACCCCTTCTGCCCTCTTGGCGTGGAGAAAATCGACGAGAAGGATCGAGTTCCTCACCATGATCCCGGCCAGGGCGATGAATCC
>JAJYPO010000131.1 GCA_021795275.1 Nitrospirota bacterium
GAGGAGCTTGTAGGCGAGAACACCTTCTGAAATTTCGGGGAAGTGCGTCTCCAGGGTAAGCCCCCTTCCGGCGCCCGTGATCCCTGACTTTCCGTCGACAAAAATCATGTCCCTTTTGATCCGTCCGCGATGGAGAAAGGGAAGAATTCCCAGGAGTGCTCCTGTGGGAAAGCACCCCGGGCAGGAGACGAGACTGCCTTTGCCTAGGGAGTTTCCTGCCCATTCGGGAAGAGCATAGACCGCCCGGGAGAGACCTTCCGGAAACATGTGGTCAATTCCATAGACCTTCCGGTAGAGGGCCGGATCCCGAAGACGATAGTCCGGCCCCAGATCGATGACAACCGTCCCCTGTTCAAGGTATCGAGGAACAAGCCTGAAACTCTGCCCGGCAGGGAGGGCGAAGAACACGATATCCACATCGGTCCAGAGGGGAGATTCCGAGGCCTTTTCCAGAATGGCGGAAGAATTTAGATGGGGATAAAGATCCCCGACAGAAACTCCAGCCCTGGACTCCCCCGCCAGGCGGACGACCTCCGTTGCCGGGTGCGATGCCAGGAGACGGACAAGTTCTGCTCCGGCATACCCCGAGGCGCCGACAATTCCGGCGCGAATCTTTGTCCCTTGCTGGGCCATTTCTTTCGTCATTTCTCTCCAATTTCAGCACGAAAAAAGGGGAGACCGAGGTCTCCCCTTCATATCGGGACACACTCCAGAGATTAGCGCTTGGAAAACTGGAAACGCTTTCTGGCCCCCTTTTGGCCGAATTTTTTCCTTTCCTTGACCCTGGCGTCCCGGGTCAGGAAGCCTTCCTTTTTCAGGGACTCCCGGAATTCCGGATTTATTTCGAGCAGAGCCCGGGAAATTCCATGCCGGATGGCTTCGGCCTGTCCGGTCAACCCGCCTCCGGTGACCTTGGCGAAGACATCGAGTTTCCCGACCATATTCGTAAGCTCGATGGGAGCCTTCACCTGGGTGGTCCACAGGGTCCTCGGGAAGTATTCCTCGAGGGGCCTGTCATTGACCTGGATCAGACCTGTACCGCTCTGGACCCGCACACGGGCGATGGCAGTCTTGCGCTTTCCGGTCGCAGAACCCCGTCCATCCTCATTCGGTTCTCTCTCCATCAACGACCTCCTAATGCGTAGACTTCGGGATTCTGGGCCTGATGTGGGTGCGATTCCTCAGCATAGACCTTGAGGCGGCTCATGAACTGGTTGGAGAGCTTGTTTTTGGGAAGCATTCCCTTCACGGCGTGAATGACCAGATGCTCAGGATTCCGGGAGCGGACTTCCTTTGCGGTCGCAGACTTGAAACCTCCGGGATAGCCGCTGTGCCGGTAATACATTTTCTGGCTCCACTTTTTTCCTGTGAAGGCCACCTTGGCCGCATTGATCACGATGACAAAATCCCCTGCATCCTGATGCGGAGTAAAGAAAACCTTGTTCTTGCCCCGCAGAAGAAGCGCGACGGCCGTGGAGAGCCTCCCGACGGTCTGACCGTCGGCATCCACGACATACCACTTTTTCTGGGAGAGTTCTTCAGCGGTTGCGATTCGTGTCACTTTTTCCATTGCCTGAAAATCTCCTTCAGATTCGGGTCGGCCTCAGGAGGTCATCTGGACCATAACCGGCTTGATCTCCTCCGCCATCGACGGGGAAGTCCTGATTCCGGCGATCGTCTCCTTGTAGGCTCGATGAACCCTGTCCAGATCCTGTGTAAAAAATGCTCCCAATTGGGCCAGCGAGGAGTAAAGGGAGCCATCCTGCTTGTCGAGGAACAGGGAGACGGCTGTCGGAGCCGATTGCTTGTGCTGGGCCAGCCACTGCTTCAGACTCTCGATTTTCTGGAAAAACTCTTCCTCTCCCTGACGCGCCCGCTCCATCACCGGCAACACGATACAGTCCACCTTCCCGCGAATCCTGGAAAGGGCCGTCGGATCATCCCCATCGGCCAAAGATTCGGAAAAGGGAACCACTGAACTGCCAAGTCTTGCGAAAAAGGCGACAAGACCTGAACCCAGCTCCGAGTCAAGAATGAATCTCGGAACGCCCACACGGTTCGTGCGTGGATTTCTGGAGGAGGATTCGATCCCCTCCTCCGCTTTTTCAAAGACCGTCGACCGGAGTCCCTCAAGGAATCCCTGATTCTCCCGGCGCCAGTTCTTCAAAAGATGTTTCGCCCCAAACTGGATCAATGTCGAATAGTAGTCCCGCCTCATGGCGCTTCGGGATATATTTTTCCAGGAATAGAAATCTTCCATCGCCCCGATCGCAGCCTCGTTCAATTCGTAGGCGGTCATATTCTTCGGACGGTAGACGGCATGATGTCCGTCATAAAGGCTCCAGTCCTTGTAAAGAAGCTCCCGGTTTCCCGTGGCATAAAAATGGTCGAAATCGGGAGAGCCTGGCAGCGGAGTGAGGATCATCAGCTGAATGGACTGAAGCTGCCACTCCTGGGCGAGGCGGGCCGTTTCGTAGATCGTATTTTTGTCGTCGGTGTCGGCGCCGACCACGAACATACCGTGAATCCTGATGCCGGCCTTGTTGAAGGCCTCGACGGACCGGACAATTTTTTCGTAGGTCTGCCGCTTGTTGAACAGATCGAGTGTCTGGGGATTGATCGACTCGAACCCAATAAAGACATTGAAGCAGTTGCTGGCCTTCATGAGCTCGAGCAGTTCGGGATCGAAGGCGGTTTCCGTCCTGATCTGGGCTCCCCATTCTGGGGTCAGCCCCTCTTCGATCATCCTTTTGAGGAGATCCTTGGTCCTTTTCCTGTTGGCTGTAAAAAGGTCGTCCGCGAAAAAGACATATTTCGGATTGTTGACCCGGATTTCCTCAATGACCCTCTCGATGGAATGCATCCTGAATCCATGGCCGTACATACCCGGAACGGAACAAAAAGTGCAGGTAAACGGACATCCGCGGGAGGTGGCAATGGAAATCAGGCCCCTCTTCTGGGTGTTCCAACCCTCCACCAGGCCGTAATCGGGGATGGGATTCGAGTCAAGGTCCTCCTTGAGTGGCCGGTCCGGATTATGGAGCTTCCGGGAGCCCTTCCAGTAGGAGAGACCAAGGATCTTCTCCATATCGCCACGGCCTTCCATGGCATCGATCAGCTCGAAAAGTGTTTCCTCGCCCTCTCCCCGCACGACATAATCCGCGTAATCGAGAGCCTCGTCCGGAAGAAATGTGACATGCGTGCCCCCGATAACGACGGGAATCCCCGCCTTGCGGACAGTCTCTGCCAGACGGTAAGACTGGGGAGCCGTGGAAGTGAGCGTTGAAATCCCTACAATGTCTGCAGAAAGCACTTCCTTCATGTCAACGGGCGCCACATCCTCGATGTAGACCCTGACATCCCACCCCCGGTCTCTCAGCATGGTTCCAAGCAGAATGACGCCAAGTCTGGGAATGGTGAATGAACTATAGACATGGAGATGAGTTGACTTTGGCTCGACAAGCACAAATTTCTTTGCCATTACACTGCCCCCTTCAGGGGGCCTCCCTGCCAGAATGCGCAGGGAGGGGCCCCGTTATCCGTTCGGATGAATCCGATCTTTCTTCGCAAGAAGCTGTTCTTTTGTTTCGACATAATTCGGATCCGGTATGCAGCATTCATCGATGGGGCAGACTGCGGCACACTGGGGCTCATCGTGGAACCCTATGCATTCCGTGCAGAGATCCGGATCGATCACGTAGATAGGATCCCCTTCGCTGATAGCGTCATTCGGACACTCCGGAAGGCAGGCTCCGCAGGAGATACAATTATCGGCAATCAAAATAGACATCCAGGCCTCCTTGACCATTTCCTTAGCTTGCAATCAAACGCCTCAGGCCAGCGCCTGGGCACTCTCCATTATCCGGGTCCACAGAAAACCGGACATCTTCCAAAAAGGCCCTCTTACATGGAAAAGAGGCCGAGGTTACTACAAGATCCTTATTCTATCGGCAAGCCATCCCACAAATCAACTGATTTGTTCAGAATTTCACAGCGGCCACATTTTAGGTGCGGCCCCCTTCCGACATCATATCAGAATCCCAAGATTCAGGAAGAGGAACCGGGAAAAGGCCTCTCCGAAGAGGATCATGAGAAGCGCCACATAAAGCAGTCCCGTGGCGGCCTGGGTCGAATGCATCCGGACGGTGCGGTACGCCAGTATGGAGATCACCAGTCCCCCGATCACCCCGACGAGAAGTCTTCCCCAGAGGTAGAGCCCCTGGAAAGACTCCAGGAGAAGCCCTTCGGCAAAACCAGGCCGTCCCTGCCAGTCCATCCACGTCAGGACTCCCGAAAGGATGGCCGTCAGGGCGGTGCATCCAAGAAGGGCCCGGGCAAGAAAGGCCAGCGGTTCGATGGGAAGGGTGGGGTTGGTCAGATAGAAGTGCCCCCAGTTCATGGCAAGAAGAACGGCTCCCAGGAGAAACGAAGAGACAAACATGGTCACGAGAAGGATCAATCCCGAGACGGACAGGCTGAGGGAAGCATTCAGGATCAGGGTGGCCGTACCCGTGGCCCCCAGAAGCAGGAGGGCAGAAATATTGAGGACCGGTCGTGTGATGGGACGGATCCGGTTCCAGGAGACAAAATTGACCAGGGAGTTGTATCCCACCAGCCCTGCCGTTCCCGACATCATGAGGTAGACCGTCAGCTGGTCCAGACGGCCGGGATGAAAGGCAGGAATTCTCATTCCGGACGGACCGAGGGCAAACAGGGCGCCTCCTGAAAAAAGGAGGAAAAGAAGGCCGTGCAACCGGTAAAAGGATCGGTTGACCGAAGGATACCGGTACAGGAAGGTCATGAGAAAGCATCCTCCGGCCGTCGCCTGCAAAAGAAGAAGTCCAAAGACATTGGGATGAAAGATCATTCTGGTCCTTCCTGTATTTTTTCGTTTCTTTTCTCCTGGCGCTTCGGGGATTTCCGGTCTTCCCAGCGGGGGCGGGTTTCCCGGACCCTAAGCCCCACCCTCCCGAGGGGGAGGGGAAGAGGGGGCGGATCCTTCCAGAGGGAGAGGGTCATCCCGGCCACTCCCGGAAAGATCCCCATGACATGGTCGACAATGGCCTCACCCAGTCGTTCGAGCAGAAAAAACTCCGATGCCTCTCCTTTGGCGACGATTTCCCGAAGAAGGCGGTCATAGTCCACTGTCTTGTGAATGGCGTCATTGCCCCAGGGAATCTCTGAAAGTTCGATCTCTCCCGACAGAAGAAGGCGCTGGGGACGGGACCGTTCCTCCTGTCCCGTCCCGATTCTCACATGAATTGAAAGTTGTTCAAAAAAAAGAGTCTTGGACATCGTTTAAGGCCCGCTCCCCGAGACGGTCGGCAATTTCCGGTCGATGAGGATCCTGACGGGGGATCCTCCCACAGTTCCGTCCACGGGAACGGTCCCGCTGTACTCCCCGCTCGCAACCAGGGAGCTGCCTGATTCGAGGGAGAGACGAGCCACAAGCCGCACCGCCCCCTGGAAGTTAATCCCTGTGAGGCGGACATCCTTCTGGGAGATCTCGAAGGGGACGGGGAATGTCGGATGGACAAAGACAACGCGGGCGACAGGGAGCCAGTCCGGAGAGGTGGGTCCCTTCATCAGGGCCACCACAGCCAGGGACCCATGAGTCATCCAGAGGGGGACACGGGGATCGAGGAAGACAGTCCCCACCACCTTGCCGGGAACGTTTTCCCCGCCGGCGGGTGTTTTGGAACATCCTCCGGAAAAAAGGACCAGCAGGAACAGAAGGCATGACAGGAGTCTGCCGGCAGGGAAAAGGCGGGGTCTATTCATAAAGTGACCTTTCGAAGGTGTCGTTTCATGGAGATACAATGACAAACTCCTCGATATGATAGAGTGGATCACTCTTGATGATCACCTTTCGGCGGATCACCTGCTGGACGGCATCCAGAAAAATCTTTTCCGAGGCGAGCTCCGCCTCGACATCCGGATGGACATAGAGGATCACGCGGCGGTCCTTCGCTCCCCGACCCGAAGGAAGCTTCCGGAGATCTTCGAAAATTTCGTAGATGATCGTCCGGACGGACTTGACGTATCCCTTCCCGTCACAATAGGCGCAGGTTTCTCCCAGAAGGTGGACAAGGTCCTCCCGGACCCTTTTCCTGGACATTTCCACCAGACCCAGGTCCGAGATCTTGAGGGCATTGGTGCGGGCCTTGTCCTTCGTCAGCATTTCCTGAAGCCCCTGGAAAACCCTCTCCCGGTTTTTTTCCTTTTCCATGTCGATGAAATCAAGGATGATGATTCCTCCGATGTTGCGAAGGCGCAACTGATGGGCGATTTCCTCGACCGCC
>JAJYPO010000132.1 GCA_021795275.1 Nitrospirota bacterium
GAGCGCGGTCGGCCGGTTGGTCGAATCCCGTCGCGATCACCGTGATGTGGATCTCCTCCATCGGATGATCTTCGACCACCGTTCCGAAGATCAGATTGGCCGATCCCTTTTCGGCCTCCTCCTCGATGAGGCGGGAGGCCTCGGTGATCTCGTTTAAAGTCATGTCCGAGCCTCCCCGGAAATTCACGAGAATGCCTTTTGCCCCCCGGATCGAGCTGTCCTCGAGAAGGGGACTGTTTATGGCCGCACGGGCGGCCGTCAGTGCCCTCTCCGGTCCGGATGCAGTTCCGATCCCCATGACGGCGCGGCCCATGTTGGCCATCGTCGTCTTCACATCGGCAAAGTCCAGATTGATGAGTCCCGGACGGGTGATGATGTCCGATATCCCCTGGACACCCTGTCGAAGGACGTCGTCAGCCTTCTTGAAGGCGTCGATGAGGGGCGTCCCCCTGTCGACCACCGATTCGAGCCGGTCGTTGGGAATCACGATCAGTGTGTCGGTGAAACGGCGGAGCTCCCGAAGTCCCTCCTCGGCGTTCCGGCATCGTTTCGGCCCCTCGAAGCCGAAGGGGGTCGTCACGACCGCCACGGTAAGGATGCCGCTTTCCCGGGCCACCTGCGCGATCACGGGAGCCGCTCCCGTCCCCGTCCCACCGCCCATTCCCGCCGTCACGAAGACCATGTCCGATCCAGCCACCGCTCCACGAATCTTGTCGACGTCCTCAAGAGCGGACCGTCGTCCCACTTCGGGATTGGCTCCGGCTCCCAGCCCCCGGCTGACGGCGCTTCCGATCTGGATCCTGTGGGCATCGATCCGGTTGAGGGCCTGAAGGTCGGTGTTGACCGCCACGAACTCGACGCCCTTCAGGTCGGACATGATCATGGTGTGAATCGCATTGCACCCTCCGCCGCCTACCCCGATGACAAGGATGCGGGCCCCGAGTATTCCGGATTGCTTGTAGTCGATCAAGGGCTCTTCGCCCCACTCTGAATCCATACCCGCTCTCCAAGGAGCCATCCGGCTCCGCACTGTTGATGATCATGAGAGGTCATCCGGTCCGCCGCCGGAGAGATGTCCTTCGGAAGACGGACCTGTTTGGCCCGTCAGATGATTTCCCGAAGCCAGTTCCAGATCCTGACGCCGGACGAGGCCGTCGCTCCTTTTCTTGGCTCCTGTGTTTCCGGCAAAGAGACATCTTCCCGATGCGGGAGATCCTGAGGGCTCCACTGATCCCTCGCAAAATAAAGGAGGCCGATGGCCGATGCGAACTCGGGAGCGGAGGCCTGATCGACCAGGCCCTGGACGCGGAGACCGGTTTGTCCGACGGAAACGGGCATTTCGAAGATCTTTTCCGCGAAAGGAACGATGTTCGGCATCCGGGCGACGCCCCCAACCAGGACGACTCCCCGGGCAAGGAAAGCGTTCTGGCGCATCCGGTCAAGGTCTCCCTTGACGCGCGTCAGAATTTCCTCGAGCCTGGCCTCGACAACCTCCCGGACCTGGGTCCTGCGGAGCGAACCTTGCGGACTTTCCTCTGAAACGGGAGGGGACGGGGCCCCTTCCTCCTCCGGAACCTCCTGCGGTACGGACTGCCCGGGGGTGCTGAAAACCTCTTTCTTGATCCGTTCCGCCTCGGACTGTGAGATCCGCATGACGGCGGCCAGGTCCTTCGTCATGGCGGCCCCTCCCAACGGAATGATCCGGACTCCGGAGAGGGCTCCGTTCTGGTAGAGGACCATGCCGGTGGTTCCCCCCCCGATATCGACGACACAGACGCCAAGCTCCTTGTCGTCCTCGGTCAGAACCGCCCGCGCGCTTGCAAGAGGCTGCAGAACGAGGTCTCCGTCGCGAACCGTCAGCCCGGCCCTTTCGACACTCCGCTTGAGGTTCGCGAGCACCATGTCGGAGCCCCGGATGACGTGGACGAGTGCCTCCAGGCGGGCCCCCACCATTCCGACAGGATTCACGATGCCCCCCTGCTCGTCGATCCGGTAGGACTTGGGAATGGTGTGGAGAAGCTCGGACGACTGGCAGCTCATCATCGTCCGGGCTTCCTGCAAGATCCTGTCGATATCCGTCGCCAGGACCTCCCGGTCCTTGAGGGCGATCATGACCCGCTGGTCCTGGCCGTCGATCTCACCTCCCGCGAACCCGACCACCACACGGGAGACGGGACAGCTCGCCTTCCGCACCGCGACATCGACCGCTTTCCGAATGGCCGCCACTGTCTGCTGCACATCCACGATCGTCCCGTTTCTGATGCCGTTCTGTGTCGATGCGGAGCCGATCCCGACTATTTCAAACCGGTCGTCGTCGATCGCCTGACCCAATACGGCGCACACCTTTGTCGAACCCAAATCAATTGCCGCAAATACTGGTTGATCCGTCATCGAATGCCTCTGTCTCCCCTGAAAATTGAAAGTGCCCGCCCGGCTCTCCCCGAAGCCTGCCCATTTTCTCACAACGGAGAAAGTGTCTCAACAACAGAGCGGACCGAAAAGGATCCCGTCAGGAACGGGCCTCTTTTTTTCCTGGATGGGAAGGCGTGGGAGGGAGATTTTCCAGTGATGGACGGAGAATGAGCATTCCCTTGAAGCGCAGGTCGATTCCTTCGGGGAGCTTGCCGGTGGCCAGGAGGCCGGATTTTTTCATGTAGGCCCGGAAAAGATGGAACGGCGCACAGCCGAGATCGGTTCCCAACAGGAGCACCGGAAGATTGTGATCGGGATAGAACCGGACTTCATGGGGGCCGTTCAGGCTGAACCACTGCCCGGAGGGTGCCCCTTCCGAACGGCAGTTCCGGACGGTCTCGATGGTCCGGACCAGCCGGATCCCGGTGGAACGGGTCAGGGGAGCGCGGACGATGACCTGGGGGAGAGCCCCCGTGCCCGGATAGGAACGCCCCATGAGGGAGAGCCCCTGCGCGTTCAGATAGGAAACCCTGGAGGGAACCGCCGTCGCCAGAGGTGCCTGAAAGGCCATGAGACCATAGGCCGGCCGCAAAAGGCCCACCGGCGTCCACACCTTGACGCGAACGACGCGTCCTGCTCCGGGGAGATATTTTTCGCTGACGGACTCGATCCAGGGGTGGGACTCTTTCAGCCTTTCGAGCGGTTCCCGGTCGAGATAGGGCACGGTGCGGTATCGGACCCGAGAGAGCCAGCCGGCGACGAGGTCTCTGTCAAGGACTTCCGGGCCGAGGATCGTGACCGTGAAGGACCGTCCTGGCGAATGAAAGAGCCCCCGAAAAAAAACCCCCCCCCAGATGAGCCAGAAGAGAAGGAGAAGAATGTATCGGCCAGATCCGGGGCGAAGGAAGGAGGATTTCCCCGGACCGGAAGCCCCTCCTCCCATCAGAGGCCGGCATGGACAGCGGAGCACTCCCCGTCAAGACGGGCTGTCCACAGGAGCTCCAGAAGAAGATCGGTAAAGGAGAGTCCTGCATGGGCAGCAATTTCCGGCAACAGGGAAGTCGGAGTCAGACCCGGAAGAGTATTCACCTCGAGAACAAAGAAGACCCCTTCCTCGTTCAGGATCGTATCGAGACGACTGGTCCCCCGGAGTTCAAGGATCCGGTGGGCTTCCAGTGTCGTCTCGGCCAGCTCCCCGAGAAGGGTGTCGGACAGGGGCGCCGGACAAATATGGCGGGAGGCCCCTGGAGAGTATTTTGAAGCGTAGGTATAGAACGGTTCGGCGTTTCCCGGAATAATCTCGATGGCCCCGAGAAAGCGGTCGGACAGGACGGCGGACTGGATTTCCCTTCCGCGGATGCATTGTTCGATCAGGACCCACGGAGAATATTCGCCCGCGAGAGCGACCGCTTGTGCGAGATCCTCCCGTCGTTCGATCCGGCGGACGCCGATGGAGGATCCACCTGACTCCGGCTTGACCATGTAGGGCGGGTCGAAGGAGACACTGTCGGCACGAAAAGCCGGTCCTATCCTGTGGGCATAGGTCAGGGGAACGGCAAGCCCCCGCTCCCGGAAGAGGGCGCGCGAACGCATCTTGGACATCCCGATCGCCGATCCGAGGACTCCGGAGCCGGTGTAGGGAATTTTCATGATTTCAAGAAAGCCCTGGAGCGTCCCGTTTTCCCCCGCCCCCCCATGTGTGGCAAGAAAGGCCGCATCCGGAGCGAATTCGGAAAGAGTCATCGCCAGTGTCCTGTCCGCCTCGAGCTCCCGGACCTCAAATCCAGCATGAACAAGGGCTTCGGAGACCGCACGTGAGGAGACCCGTGAGACCTGAGCCTCTTCCGATTCCCCACCACAGAGAACCGCCACCTTCCTGATCCCTTTTTCCTTGAGCATTGCCTGCGTTATGAGTTCCACATTCTCACCTCAGGTTCCAGAACGACACCCCAGTGCTCCCTGACGCGCTGGGCCACGTATTCCAAAAGCTCCCGAAACTCACGTTCGGATCCCCCACCCGTATTGACAAAAAAATTGGCATGCCGGAGAGAGACCGTGATGCCTCCCCGGCGTTCGCCCTTGAGGCCCGCCTCCTCGATGAGCCGGCCGGCCGTGTATTCTGCCGGTCCATCGTCGGGGTTCCGGAAAACAGATCCGAGGCTTGGCTCTTCGAGAGGCTGTGTTCGCTTCCTGTAGTCGAGATGACGGTTCAGGAGAGCCTGACAGTCTTCCGGAGAGATGCACGGACCCGAGAGAAGCGCTCCCAGGAGAACGCTTCCCTTCGGGATGTTTCCCGGACCGGAGGCCTCCATGCGCTCAAGCGGACGGTCCGCAAAAAGCGAGGTCCGATATCCGTAGCCCATTCTTTCGGCAGAAAGTGTCTCGATGGCGCCCGAAGGATGCATGACGGTCACGCTCTTGCAGAGATTCGACCATTCCCGTCCCCCCGCCCCGGCATTCATGACGGCGGCGCCACCCACCGTTCCGGGAATCCCGGAGAGAAACTCGAAGCCTCCGATCCCCCGCCGGGCCGCTTCGCGGGCAAGTGCCGGCAGGGGGAATCCCGCATCGGCATACACTTCCCCCTCCCCCGTCCACCGGCAAGCCGACGCCAGATCGCCGGGCTCGAAACGGACCAGCGTCCCTTCAATGCCCTGGTCGGGGAAGAGAATATTGCTTCCCCGGCCGGAGAAAAAAAGGGGCCCCGGGATTTTGTCCTGGCTCCGCAGGACAAAGACCTCTTCCATCTCCTCGGCTGTGGAAACGCAGGCGACCGCGGAGACAGGCCCTCCGATCCGGATCGAGGAATAACGGCTTAGACGTTCACGGGATCGGATTCGCGGGCGACGAGCGAGGCTGGCTCCCACAGAAGAAATTCCTTTCCAAGTCGCGTGATGTCACCTGCGCCGAGGGTCAGGAGCAGGTCTCCCGGCTTCAACAGGGAGAGCAGTCGGGTCATCCAGCATTCCCGGCGAGGCTCGTAGTCGACCTTTTCTCCCCAGCGGTCCCGCATCTTATTGTAGAGGGCCTCCCCGGCCACTCCCGGAATTGGCTCTTCTCCCGCCGCATAGATCTCCGTCACCAGAATCCTGTCGGCATCCCCGAAGGCCTCGACAAAGGCGTTCTGGAGATCCCTGACCCGGGTAAAGCGATGGGGCTGAAAAACGGCGACGATACGGCGCTTCGGATAGGCCTGCCGGGCCGCAGAGAGGGTTGCACGGATTTCCGTGGGGTGATGGCCGTAGTCATCCACCACAAGGACTCGGTCCTTTTCTCCGAGAATCGTGAAGCGCCTTCCGACGCTGACGAAGCCGGCAAGAGCCCTCTGCATCGTCTCCGGGGATATTTCGAGACAGATTCCGACGCAGATTGCGGCCAGGGCGTTCAGAACGTTGTGGATGCCAGGCACCTTCAGGGAAAAACGCCCCCAGAAGGCTCCATCGACCATAACGTCGAACGCCGATCCCACCCCCTCGTAGGCGATGCGTTCCGCCCTGACCCGAGCCTCCTGGGAGAGGCCATAGGTCAGGGGAACGGTGGAGAGTCGCGCCACAACGGAGACGATTCCCGGATCATCAATGCACAAAACCCCGACCCCCCCGACGTCTCCCGCATCGAGGTATGTGGCAAATGCCTCCACCAGATTTTCGAAGGTTCCATAAAAGTCCATGTGCTCGCGGTCGATGTTTGTCACGACCCGGATCCGGGGCTCGAGCTTCAGGAAAGATCCGTCGCTCTCGTCCGCTTCCGTGACAAAATAGGGCGACTTTCCGACAAGGGCGCACCCCGGGAAGGTGCTGACCTTCCCTCCCACGACGCAGGTCGGGTCCATGCCGGCCGCGAGGAGGACCGTGGCGA
>JAJYPO010000012.1 GCA_021795275.1 Nitrospirota bacterium
ACTGGGAGCGGATTCGCTCCGTATCGCTTGACTCGGCCTGCGTTTTCAAGAATAATGCCTCGTCCGTCAAGGGAATCAAAAGAACAGAGACCATTGGGAGGGGCGCGATTGGATGAAAAAAGGACCTCTCCACGACAGCTTTTTCAAGGGGGCCCTGGGGAATTCAGGGGTCATGGCGTCGGTCCTGCGGGGACTTCTTCCGAAGGAATATACCGCGCAGATGGACTTCGACAGACTCGCCTTCCTTCCGGGAGAATCGGTGGGGGAGGGATTGGGGTCGTCCCGGATGGATCTGGTCTTTTCCGTTCCGATGGGCGGGAGGGAACTCCTCCTGTCGGTCATCGTGGAGCACAAGAGCCGACCCGATCCGCAGATCCACTTTCAGTTGCTCCAGTACGTTCTCTCCCTCTGGAAACGGGCGCTCCGCAACGGTCAGGCTCCGCGACCGGTCCTTCCCGTCCTCTTCTATCACGGGAAGGAGCCCTGGAATGTTCCCTCCGGTTTGTCCGATCTTCTCGGAACGCCGCGGGAGATCCAAAAAGGGGTGCCGGATTTTTCGCTTGTGGCGGTCGATCTCGCCTCGCATTCGGACCAGGAAATCCTGGGCCGGGTGGATGATCTGGCGGCGACGGCCCTTCTTCTTTCGATGAAACACATCTTCGAGGGACCGGGGGACGTCTTTTCCTCCATTTTCAGCGCCTCCGGAAAACGAGAGGATCTCTATGCTATACTCAAGCCAGTGATCGGGTTGATTTTTAATTATGTGGCGGGGGTTCACGGTCTGACGGATCCCGGGACGATGCGTCGGATCCTGACCCCGATTATCCTGGAGGCGGACATGCCCAACATCATGGACATGATCATAGAGGAAGGGATCCAGAAAGGTCTGGAGGAAGGAATCCAGAAAGGTCTGGAGGAAGGGATCCAGAAAGGCCGGGAGGAAGGGATCCAGAAAGGCCGGGAAGAAATGATCCGGACGCTCCTGGCGCATGGTGCCATGACCCCCGAGCAGATCGCATCGATGTTCGGAATCGACCTCGAACGCGTCCGGAAGATCTCCGAACAATAATCCGGAGTTCGAAAGGGAGAGGGACGGATCCCGGGACGATGCGTCGGATCCTGACCCCGATTATCCTGGAGGCGGACATGCCCAACATCATGGACATGATCATAGAGGAAGGGATCCAGAAAGGCCGGGAAGAAGGGATCCAGAAAGGCCGGGAAGAAATGATCCGGACGCTCCTGGCGCATGGTGCCATGACCCCCGAGCAGATCGCATCGATGTTCGGAATCGACCTCGAACTCATCCTGAAAGTGCATCGGAAGCCAGGGGCCTGACCACCCTTTTTGCCGTCACGTTCCCCTCGTCCTTCGCGCAATTTCCTTTAATTTTGGTTTGTGAAGTCGACTTCTACTTAATTTTTTCGAGGATCCCTTTCACCCATGGAAAAGATTCGACAGAGGGGGGAAGATTTCGTATTCCTTGTAGGACCAATTTCCCCCATGCCGGGTGTTTCCGGCAAAGGTCTTGCCATGCTTCATCGAGGACCCCCTGATCGTTTTTGGCAAAATAATCGATCAATGCTCCAGCTTGGGCTCTATCCTTCTTTTTCTTCGGATACCATGTCCCCTCGCGTTTTTCCGCCACAATAATTTTTTCGGAAAGCAAAGCACGGACGCTCCGATGCTCCCGGAATGGTCCTTTTCAGGAGAACTCGTCAGGATCCTTCGCAAGGGAGGCGAACTTTCCCGCCAGCTTGTGCTTCTTGATAAAGAGGTAGACGGAGGGTTTCGAAATGTCCAGTTCGTGGGCCACCGCTGCCACGTTTCCGTTGTGGCGCACCAGACTCTCCAGGACCACCTCCTTTTCGAAGATCTCCCGGATTTCCTTGAGTGTCGGCTTTGACTGGGCACTTTTCTCGAGCGGGAGCCCCACGTCCTCCTCCCGGATTTCGGAGCCGTCGGCGACGACCGCCGCCCGGTAGATGACGTTGTGGAGCTCCCGGGCGTTTCCCGGCCAGGAATAGCTCTGGAGGGCGGCCGCCGCTCCCGCCCCGATGGACTTTTCTGGGAGCTTGTTCGCCTGGCAGATCTTCTTGAGAAAGTATTCCGCCATGGGCAGGATGTCGGAGATCCTCCCCCTGAGCGGAGGGATCTCGAGCGTGAGGCCGTTGATCCGATAGTAGAGGTCTTCCCGGAAGTGGCCTTTCCGGACCTCGTCGATCAGGTTCCGGTTGGTGGCGCAGACCACCCGGGCCTCGAAGGGAAGCTCCCGTGAGGCGCCGACCCGGGTGAAGGTCCGTTCCTGGAGGACCCGGAGAAGCTTGACCTGGAGTGTCGGCGACAGCTCCCCGATCTCGTCCAAAAAGAGGGTCCCTTTCCCGGCCGCCTCGAGATAGCCGGCGGCTTGGGCGACGGCTCCGGAAAAGGCGCCCTTCTCGTGGCCGAAGAAGAGGCTTTCGGCGAGGTCCTGCGGGATGGCCCCGCAGTTGATCGGCACGAAGGGGGCCGCGGGCCGGCCGCCCACCTCGTGGCACAGGCGAGCGTACATCTCCTTGCCCACCCCCGTCTCTCCCAGAAGCAGGACGGGAAGGCCCGACGGCGCCACCATCCGGAGCTTGCGCACGATCTCCCCGATCTCGGGGCTCCGGCTGGGGAAGAACCAGTCGGGAAAACGGGAATCCTCGGTTTTTTCGGGCTTTTCCTTGCTGTCGAGGGCGTCGGAAAACCAGTCGATCATGCCGTCGAAGAACTCGGCGGGGGCGAATTCGATGAAGGACGACCAGGAGTTCCGGAGGAGGCGCTCCACCACCTGGTTGTCGAGAAACTGCACCTGACGGGGGAGTTCGTTCGTTGTTCCCGAGGGGGTGGGACCGAGGAAGGGGGACGGCTCGTTGAGCTCGAGCATCTTGAGGACGACGGGATGGTCGGGGGCGAACCGCAGCAGGAATTCGGCGAACCGGCGGAGGTTCTCCCGCTCGATCCAGTTGAAGTGGATCGCGAACCCGACGTCGTCCTTCCGGGCCATCAGCCCCCATGTTTCGACCGGTTCGATGCCGGTGATGCGTCGGTCTTCGTCTCCGTCGATCCGGAGACGCACCCATCCCGAAAAATCCACCCGGCGGACCGGTTCGATGTAGCAACCGGTCAGGGAGAGATTCTTGAGGAGTCCCTTCCGGTACCCGCCGGTCGACCCCCGGAAGAGAATCGAGACATCCAGCGGCAAACGGTCGTATTTTCTCACGGAAACTGTTCCCTTTCCCCTTCTTCCCTCTCCGTCTCGGAGCGCGGACCCTGCGACCGGTCGATTCCTTATGCGAATTCATTATATGGATTTGATCAGATCATTTCCAGATAATTTATATTGCGGAAAATCTGAAGAATAAAATGATTTGGTCCGATTTTTGCTCTAACGATTCCAGTCTTTTTCAGGGGTTTCGGGTCAGAGAACTTCGGCATCGGAAAAAACCAAAAATAAGGAGACATGGGGATGAAGGTCGACGTACTGGTGGTGGGAGGGGGGTTCGCGGGGTCGGTGGTGGCGGAACGGATGGCCGCGGCCGGACGTCAGGTTCTCGTGATGGACCGGCGGGAGCACATCGGAGGCAACGCCTTCGACGAGCCTGACAGCCGGGGAATCCTGATCCACCGGTACGGTCCCCACATCTTCCACACCAATTCGAAAGAGGTCTTCGACTATCTCTCCCGCTTCACCGGATGGCGCCCCTACGAGCACCGGGTGCTGGCCTCCGTGGACGGCCAGCTTCTTCCCATCCCCATCAACCTCGACACGGTGAACCGGCTCTACGGCCTCACCCTGGACGAGGAGGGGCTCAAGGCCTACTTCGAGAAAGTCCGGGATCCGCGGCCGGAGATCCGGACGAGCGAGGACGTGATCGTGAACACGGTGGGGTGGGATCTCTACCGGAAGTTCTACCAGGGATATACGCGCAAGCAGTGGGGGCTCGATCCATCGGAGCTCTTCGCGAGCGTGGCCTCCCGGGTACCGGTGCGGACCAACCGGGACGACCGGTACTTCACCGACACCTACCAGGCCATGCCGGCGGACGGATACACGGCGATGTTCGCCCGGATGCTGGACAACCCGAAGATCACCCTCGCGCTGGGGGAGGATTTTCGGGAGATCCGGGAAAGGCTCGAGGCCCGGCATATCGTCTACACCGGCCCCATCGACGAGTACTTCGACTGCTGCTACGGAAAGCTCCCCTACCGGAGCCTCACTTTTGAGCACGAGCAGATGACGGGGGTGGAGCGGTACCAGCCGGTGGGGACGGTCAACTATCCGAACGACCACGCCTACACCCGGATTACGGAGTTCAAGCACCTGACGGGACAGGAGCACCCCGACACTGCGATCGTGAGGGAGTATCCCCAGGCCTCGGGGGATCCCTATTATCCCATTCCCCGACCGGAGAACGATCTTCTCTACAAGAAATACCGGGAGCTGTCGGAGAAGGAGACGGGGGTGAGCTTCGTGGGGCGGCTCGCGCAGTACCGCTACTACAACATGGACCAGGTGGTGGGGGCGGCGCTGTCGACGGCCCGGGGCATCCTCGAAGGGGTCGCCTGAGGAATCCGGAACGCATCTCCCCGGACGGGAGGGATGGGATCCACCGTTTAAACAGGAAGGCGATCATGCTGGCACTGGCACCGGAGGAAAACGGAGACGGCCTGGTTCTGGAGCGGTTCCTGATGCTTCTGGTTCGGGGCGGCACCGGCCTGCCGGAGGATGTCCTGCCCGGGATCCTTCCCGGGAATCCGGAGGACGCGGTCTCACGGGCCTCCGAAGATCGGGCCCCCGCGAAAGGAGACGGGTCCCTTCGGGAGGATCCCTGATCCCGGGGGCGGGTTTCAAGAAAAGACCCCGGCGGGAAGGGCGGTAAGCTCCCGTTCCGGAGGAGCGGTCTCCCGGCATGAATGCCGAAGACTCCCGACCTCGAGATCGGGGTTGCGTGGTCCGCAGGGGGTCACGGTCCCCCGAGGCGATGGAGCTCGACCCCTCTCGGACTTTCCGGGCCAGAAGGAGCGGCGCTCGAGAAGCGCTTCTTGAATGGACGGGGGCGAATTCCTTCCTTGTCGCGCTGATCGCGATGTCTGACTGGGGATAGGTCCCCAATAGTTGGCAAGATAGAAAGAATCATGGATTATTTGTCGGATGTTTGTGAAATCGTCCTACAGTATCCAGCCTTCTCCTACGGGGCTAGAATTGATCCGGCAAAGGCCGTACTCATAGGATGCTTATATCATTTATTTTTATGCGATCTTGTTGGGGGTGGATCAGGATGGTCTCCCCCTAATCCTCCAGCCATACAAAGATTGCCTTTAAAGGCAACTTTTTTTATTTTTTGAGTTTTTTTATCGATTTCGAACCATGTTGTACATTCAAGCTTTATTGTTTGCGTGGTCGATCCAGTCTCATTATTACCGTATCCACCATAATTCGTATAATAATATTGCGTATAATTCAAAAAGCGAGATCTATAGTAGATGTATACATTGTTTTTATCGGGAGCAACAACTTGATTTTTTGGATATCCCCATTGATGGACGAGTTCTTGACTGCTTTTTCCCATCCATGAATCCACAATCTTTCTGTAATCGGCTTCAGTTGCACACCCATTGACAGCTAAAAAAACAATAATGGCAAAAAGTGACCTTAATCTTAGATTATCAATAAATTGATACATCTTGTTCCTCATTCACCAGAAGTAAAAATGGAAGCCAAGGAAAACGGGAGTATACACGACATAGTCCGTAAAGGTATGGGTGATCGGGTTAACTCCTGTTGATCCAAATAGCGGAACTGGATTCAATTGAAAGTACACAGAAAATTTTGAATATTCAGGGAAGGCATATTCAATCCCGATACCCGGAAGAATCTCAAATCCAAAATTTGGACTTCCGACTTCTGGAACAAATCCTAAATCTCCATAAAACACAAAATGCTGTCGTTCAATGATAGGAACCATTCCTTGAATGAGGAATGTTGTCAATTGAAATGTATTTTGATTTCCTGCTCCCAATAGATTGTTTGTTCCATTAAATGAAGAATGAATCAATCCTATCCCACCATCGATTCCGAACCATCGGTTTACCCAATAACGAACGTCAGTAAATCCAGAATAGAGCGCACTGTTGGCGGGAGACCAGGTCATTCCTAATCCAATCTTCCCGTTATTGGAATAAAGATCAGATTGATCGGTGACAGATTTGTGTTGTGAAATAATTTTGTGAGGTTGAGGACCTGGCTTTTTATTTGAATCAGCCAATATCGTTGTAGGTTTGAATAATAATAAGAATAAAAATAAAACAAAAATAGTCTTCCATAAAAACCCCATTCTCTCCTCCTGTCTATTCCATCATCGAAAAAAGGGAACACCTAATAAACGGGCCATAACAAATGAAGAATTCAATTGAGCCCGTCTTTCCCCTGTACCTGTTCCCATCCAGCTTTGATTCGCCGCTTCTCCGATTCGATGACGAAAGAGATCCGCTATTTTGCTCCGATTCTTCGGTCTTTTGAAGCCTTGCGAGGACGACTCCATCGGATCAGGTAATCGCCCCACCGGGGCGGAAGAAGCGCCAGGAGCCGGACGGAGATGACCATGGGAAAAGGGAACTCGATGCGAGCCGGTCGGTGGCGGAGCCTTCGACGGATCGTCGCCGCCGCTTTTCCCGCGCTCCAGCAAAAAGGCATGGGAGGATTGTCCCGCGTCATCTCGGTCCGGATATATCCCGGATTGACGATGGTGACGGTGGTACCGAATGGAAAGAGGACCAGACGCAGAGAATCGCTATAGGCTTTAAGAGCCGCCTTGGAGGCGCAGTAATCTCCGGAGCCCGGAAGGCCCCGGTAGGCGGCCAGGCTCGAAATCACCGCAATCTGGCCGCTTCCTTTTTCTTGAAGGGCGGGGAGAAAGGGGAGAATGGTGTTCTGGACACCGAAGTGGTTGACTTCCATGAGAGATCGTTCGATGGCGTATCCGGAGCCGCCTCCCTGCCCGGCATTGGCGAAGATCAGGTCTGGAGCGGAAAAGTGGTCCAGGAAATCTCGGGCGATCCCTTCCATTTTCGACTTGTCGGTCACGTCCCCTTCGTAAAGTGCTCCCCGGGCGCCGGCTTTTTCGGCTTGTCTGCCCACATCTTTCAGGAGATGTCCGCGACGGGCCACCAAGCCCATCCGGACCCCGGGAGCGGCGTAGGCTAAGACCAAGGCCTCTCCCAATCCGGATGAGGCTCCGGTAATGAAGAGAGAGAGAGGAGAATCAGGATTCATCGGAGGTTCTCCGGCAAGTGTGGGGGGAGAAACAATTTCTCTCTTCTGACGCATTCTGCAGTGGGAAGGTCCGAAAATCAAGACAGCATGAATGGAGGCGAAGGATTAGTTGTCTCTATTGTGCTGAGTCAGCGAAAATGGCACTTTTCTGATTGGCCCCGGCCACGCAGAAGACCGGTTTTGTTCCCGAATATTCCGTCGTTTTTCCCGACGGATTGTTCGGGCTTCTCGGAGGGACGTTTTGCGGTCTTCAAGCCTCTTCGTGACGTGTTCCGAGCCCTTCAGATGGTCTGAAGGCGTCAGGTAATTCATGGACGCCTGCAGGCGGTCGTGATCGTGCTCCTGCATGTTCCTTTTATAATTTCCCGGGCCTCCTCGAGAACGCCCAGAGGGGAGACCCGGATGCATTCGGATTTCAGGCTCTTGTGGAGTCGCTCCATCTTGCCGTTGCTTTGGGGATGTCCAACACGAATCCGTGAATGGACCACCCCCTGATCCCGAAGATACGAGCGGAACTCTGTCGGGATGGACTGTGGCCCGTTATCGGAGATGAGCCGGGGGCCTGGGAACTCCCTGAGGAGGGCGAGGAGCTCTCCCGGGAATCCTTCGATCCTCACCGTCCTTCGGGATCTTCCTTTCGGGAGGACCCGGCAGGTTCTGGTGGAGCTTTTTTTCTTGTCCCTCTTGTCCTATCCTGTACGGACTGAACATTGAACGGGGCGGGCCCCGTTTCTTGCCCGCCGTCCCTCTGGTCGAAAGGAGTGACGGAGACCGCCGGTCTCCGGTCGGATGAAGATCCATACCCTGCTTCCAGTCCTCTCGATCGCCGCCACCGTCCTGACCTTTCTGATCGCGGCCGTGGTCCGGCGCCGGTCGGCCTCGACCTTTTCCGTTCTTCTGGTTCTGGGGGCGGTCCTCCTCCCCTCCGTGGCCGATCTCTACGTCCTCCACCTTCGGGAGCTGTCCCGGATCGCCTTTTCGCTTCGCATCGGCTTCGCGGGGGAGTTTGTCGCCGCCTTCGCCGTCCTTCTGTTTTCGGTCCTCTACGGCCGCCAGCGGCCCCTGGAGGAGCTCCGGAAATCGGCCGTTCTCCTGGGGCTCGTCGGGGTCGGGGTCCTGTCGGTCTGCGATCTGTTCCTGACCCAGCCCGATCTGGTCCGTCTCCTTCTGGTGCCGCCGGCCCAGGTACTCCTCATCGGAAACTCCGGCCTCTCCGCCGCGGCCTTTTTCCTGGCGGGGATCTTTCTTCTGTCGTTTTTCCAGATGGGAAAGACCTATTCCGCCGCCTCCGGGATCGACCGCTGGAACCTCAAGTATCCCCTGATCGGGGTGGCCCTGTGGTCCGGGTCGATCCTGGCGATCCACGTCAACGCCCTGGTCAACGGGGGCGTAGACCGCTCCTTTCTTTACCTGGGGGAGGTGGGCCTTCTCCTGATGGACGCCTTTTTTCTGTATGCGTACCTGATCCAGCGGCCGCCGGAGGTGGCCCTGGCACTCTCCCGGAGCACCATCAACCGCTCCCTCCTCCTGCTCCTGGGCGGCGTCGGTCTGGCCCTTCTGGGAGGGATGGCGGACGTCCTGGGCGTTCTGGGGCCACTCTGGAGCCGTCTGGCCTTCAGCCTGACGCTTCTTCTGGGGGCGGGTGCCTTCGTGGTGGTCTTCTCCTCCGCGCGGCTCAGACGGGAGCTCGAGGAGTTTCTGGGGGTCCATTTCTACTCGAGCCGGTACGACTACCGGCAGGCCTGGATGACGCTCACACGGTCCCTGTCGGAGGCGGGGCGCCCCGAGGAGCTGCTCCCGGTGCTCATGGAGCAGACCCGGGAGGTCACCCTGGCCCAGACCCTGACCTACGGGGTTCTGGAGGAAGGATCGCAGGTATTGACCCTCAGGGAGACGCTGGGGTGGTCGGCCCCGCGGGACCGGCGCCGGATCGACCTGTCCCCGTCCCTGCTCTCTTCCCTGTCCGACGGCCTTCCCCGCCTCGACTCCCGGGAGGCGGACCCCGCCCTGGTCCCCCTGTTTGAAACCCTGAACGCGACCTGGATCCTTCCCCTGGTTTTCGGGAAGCGCCCGATCGGGCTCCTGGGGCTCGGGATGAAGAGCCGGCCGGTCTCTGTCCTCGAGGACCGCCTCTTTCTCC
The DNA here is from genome assembly GCA_021795275.1 of Nitrospirota bacterium. Next base: position 9,438 of record JAJYPO010000012.1, read on the forward strand.
AGGCGCTCTCCGTCCAGTGGACGAGTCTTCTGGTGGGGGCCTCGGCCTCGCGCGAGGCGGCGGAGCGGCGCGAGGTCGAGCTCCTGTCGGGCCTCAGGGCCTTCACCTTCCACGATCTCAAGAACGCCGGAGCGGGGTTGAGACTGCTGGTTCACAATGCGAAACGGAACCTGGAGGATCCGGAGTTCCGGGAGGAGCTGCTCTTCTCCCTCGACAGCATCTCGAAGCAGATGGACAGTTCGATGGAGCAGCTCCTCTCCCCCTACCACCACGATTACGCCCGTCTGTCGGATTTTTCTCCGGGGGAGCGGGTCCGGGAGGTGGTCCGGGCCCTGGGATGGGAGTCGACCCCGTCCCTCGCGCTCACCGTTCTTCCCGCGCCGGAGGTTCTCGTCCGGGGGAACCCCCGGGCCTTCGACACCACTCTCCGCAACCTCTTGCTGAACGCACGGGAAATTCTCGAGGGACAAACGGGCCGGGAAGGTCCGGGGGAGATCCGGGTCGCGGTCCGGGAGGAAGGGGAGGCGGTTTCGGTGGCGGTTTCGGACAACGGGCCGGGGATGTCCCGGGAATTCATCGAGACCCGACTCTTCCGTCCCTTCCAGACGACCAAGAAAAAAGGGACGGGGCTCGGGCTTTTCAGCTGCCGGCTTCTTTTGGAGCAGAGCGGGGGACGGATCGGGGTCGCCTCGCGGGAAGGAGAGGGCTCCGAGTTCTGGATCACCTGCCCCCGGGGAAATCCGGAAAGTCCTCCGGAAAATCTGCCGGAGTTGTAGGAATTCCTGGCGGGAGAAGGGTTCTCAATAAGACCGTCATTGTCCTTTTTCTGGATCAGCTCCTGTAGGAATCCCGTTCTTCGAGAGATCGGGCGATGTTGTCTACCCAGGCCGGATCGACCTCGAGGACCTCGGCGATCTGGGCGAGAGAGGGTCCTGGCAGAATAACCGCTCTTTCCGTGAGGCCTTCTCATCACTTCGAGAATAACATTTTGGCGTATTGTCCGATTCTCAGAAATTATGCGAAGGCTCGAAAAGAAAAAGAACCAGTCCGGCAAAGAAGTCGCCCTATGGCCGCTCTTCCTCAGAGGCCCTTTCCTTCCGTCGCGCCACCCCCGGATGAGCCACCGGAACCCCTCGAGTTTCCTGTCCCGGTTCTGGAGGATGTTGAGGGCGTAGTCCGCGAACTTCACCCCGAGGTAGAAGGAGCGGGTGGCCCGGTCCTTCGGGACCAGGCGGTCGAAGGTCTCCTTGAAGAGGAAGGCATTGCGCATCCCGTAGTAGAGGCTCCGGTTTGAGGTGCGGGTGTCGCCTTTCGGGGCGTCCACCTTCTTGGTCACGAAGGGGTCCCGGAGATAGAGGACCGGCATATGGAAATGAGCCATGAAGCCGTAGAGGGAGTCGTCCATCCCGATGAAAAAGCGCCGGTCGGGATAGCCCAGGACGTCCACGATGCTGCGGTGGACCAGCATCCCCTCGAAGCATCCGGTGTTGGTGGTGCAGAAGGCGAAGCCTTTCTTGAAGGAGGGGTCTTCCTGAAAAACCCGCTGTCCCGTCCGGAGGTCGTAATACCCCTCCCATTCGTGGGCGATCCCGCTCTGGAAGTACTTTCTGGGATGAAGACACCGGGAGATCTCGGAAAAGGAGAGAAGCCCTTCGAGGCATCCGGTGTCGGGCTCGATATCGTCGTCCATGAGCCAGATCCAGTCGGCGAGGCCGAATTCGGGTCGTCGTTCTTCGGGAAGCAGACTCGATGACAGTCACGGAGACTCGAGATCGAGGACCAGGACCCTCTTTCCGGATTGCGCCAGACTCCAGGCGGAGACGGCCAGGGCGGTCGAGCGTCCGACGCCTCCCTTGATCGAGAAGAAGACGACCCGCGGGGCTCTGTTGGATTCCCGGGCAATGGGCGTCCAGGGAGACTCCGTGACGAGGCGGTCGACCACCCGCACCGTATCGAACCCATCGAGGGAGAAAACGGGGGCTCTTCCGATGACGGCTTCCACATCCTCCTCGAAAATCAGGAAAGATTCTTCCGGGGCGGCATGGGGGCCGAGTTCCTCTTTCAGGCGGGTCGCGAGAGCGGAAAGCGTCTCCGTCAACCGGAGGTCTGCGCGCAGGGACTCTCCCGCGATCAGCCGCACCCGGCCGTTCAGGTCCCGGTTGACGAGGAGAGGACCGAGGTCGGAAAGCCTTGGAACATCCCGGAGAACCTGGACCATGCGAGGGAGAATCTGGTCGAAGGTCGTCATATCAGCCCTTCGCGGAGGGCTTTTCCGACGAGTCTCCGGACTTCGTCGGCCCCTTCCTTGTGGGCCCTTGTCCGGCTGGTATTGAAATAATGTCGTGGAAAAAAGCGTTGCGATATTTCCCAGTCAGAGAAAGGGTTGGGGAGGCCCAGAACATAGCCCGTGGCCTGAGGATGCCCGGAGAGGTAGGCTTCGAAACGGCTCCAGAGGGCATCGGCGTGGATCCGGTTCTTTTTGTCGGCGGGACTTCCCGTGTTCGGGTAGACCTGCATGCCGAAACGCGACATCAGATGTTTCAGACCGCACTCCGCTGAAAGACGCGGGTCCAAGGCCCGTTCCACCAAGGAGATCTTGTCCGGATTGAGAAAATGGCCCGTATCCAACCAATCCCCCATCCGGTGAAGGAATCGGGGACTTTCGCATAAAGTCGTTTTTCCGGCCCCATTCGGTCCGGCGACGATCAGAAAGACCGGTCTATGAAGCTCCAAGGCCCGCTTCTTTCGGTCCAGAAGATCCCCATAGATTTCGTTCCTCATCCGGGCCATTCTGGCCGCCTCTTGTCCGATCTTTTCCAGTTCCAATCCCGCTGCATTCAATTTCTTTCAGATCGTTTTCAAGTTCTGTTGCCCCTTCATTGTCTTTTCCTAAATCGGCTACAAGATCATGAAAGTCAGCGGATTGGCCTTTGGAAATCTCGAATCTTTGGATGGCTCCGGCCAGCCAATTTTCCATGTCGGCATTGGCTTGGGAATGACTTTTGCGGCGAAAATCCCTTCGGAGCGATTCCCGGCCGATGATCCTTTTAACGGGTTGCTGATCGGATGGACCGACAGGGTCAATATCCAAGTCCACATTCTGAACTCTTCTATTTTTTCGGAGCTTCCTTTTGAATGTTCCGTTTTTCTTTTCCGGTCAGAGAAAGATCCCGAAAGGCTTCCAGTCTGTCTTTTCCCCACACAACCGTTTTGTCAAAATCCAGATCCAATGGCGTGTCGATCCGTTCCCATGTCCTTCTGGCTGATGGATTCGATCTCATTCTTTCAAGGGATTGATGGATGCTTTCCAGCCTGGTATCGATCAACCGGGCGAGTCCTTGCACATCGAGAGTCCCCGAATGCATCGACTCGATACAGGACCAATCGAAAAGATCCCGTGGCGTTAGGGATGCCCCACGATAAAACAGTTTTTTGGCCAGGACTTCTTCAACCGGTTCGAGCAAGAAAAGACTTTTTTCGGAAGATTCTACTGGAAGTCCTGTCAGGGACATCCGAACGATGAAGTCGATTTCCCCTTCGGGAAATTTCAATTTCAAAAAGGTTGCGTCCTCTTCGTACCCAAGGACAAGATCTCCGATTTTATCGTTCAACCTTGGAGACAGGAACCCAATCCATTGCGGATCGCGGATGAACAAATCGATATCATGGCTGATTCTGTGGTTCAATTCGAGCATCAGTCGGGTTCCACCCCCGAGAAGGGGATCCATTCGACCGCTTTTGGCGGATTCTTCTGCGTTGGACACAATATCGGCGGCTTTTTTTTCGAGACTCTTCCAGTCACCCGATACCATCCAATGGTCCATTTTGGTTTTACTGATCCGTGTCATGGAACCGCCGAAAATTAAAGAGTTATTTTTTCCCACTCCGGGGAACGATGCCAGGGCATCCCTACGATTTCCTCGTAAAGTCTCTGGACTTTTTCGACCGATGCCCCACATTCGTAAGCGGCTTTGAGAATGGAGACCGGGGAATTCTCATTGAAAAGAGAAACGAGAATGTCTTTTGCCGGAGAGGGGATGGTTTCAAGACTCCCATGTTTCAATGCCTCGTAGACATCCTGCTCCGAAACGGTTCCAAGTCCGTAAGGAACGCTCAAGTGAAACGCGATCATGGTCCCTGCACTATCCATTGCCGTATGGTTTCCCGATAGAGTTTTGCTCATCTTCTCCCCCCAGGTTTCATTTTCCACCATAAGGTTTAAACCACCGGCTTTCAGCCGGTCAGCTTTAGCCGCGCCACTTCATGTGGCGAATTGGGAGTGGAGGGCCAAGATATTGGTCCCATCCAATTCTTCAATGGATAGGATCTGAAGCGGAGGCCCGCACGTTTCACGGACTTTAGTCCGGGCGGGCCGTAGCCTTGTCCCAACATCTTAAAGATGGTGGTTGTTAACTCTCTAAAACACTGGAGTTTTATAACATTTTTGCTCATAGATCGAATCCGACCGTGATCGGGAAGAAGAAAGAATCTTGCCTATCCGGTTTTTTGCCGATGAGGCAATCCGATGCTAAGTTTACGTCGTTGATCCTCGCGGGTTCCTGGCGACGTTCCCAGAATGTCAGCGTGTATTCCCATGATTGGCAGCAAACCGGATAGGCAAGAAACGAACTTTTTCTTGTATATCCTTAAGAGAATAATGAGCTTTTCGCTTTTTCAATAATAATAAACTGCCCTTTAAGGTTATTTTTGTCAAATTTAACGGGGTCCCATACATGTGCAAGGACGTCCTTTTTCTTCGACCATCAAAAACTCCCGCTCAAGGCTCTGTAGGCTTCGAGGGGAAAAGGACCTGTCGAATGGATCTTGATCGCTGGGCAGAGAGCTGGGCGGGGTTCCCGTAACTCGATGTGCCGGTCGGTGAGAAAATTGTGGAAGAATTCAAGCCTTTCCTTCAGGCTTTGGGGGACGTCTGTTACTCCAAAAAAACCAAACGTCATGCCGATTTTCTCTTGGCACTGGGAGGAGAAGTGATCCGCCATGTCAATGAGGAACCGGCCGAGAAATCCTACCCCAAATATTGTTTTGGTCCGAAACTTGCATTGTATTCGCCAAAGGTTTGGGTGAAGATTTTTTTACTTTAATCAGCGAGGTTCTCATGAAAATCCTGGTCACCGGCGCCGCCGGATTCATCGGATCGACCCTCTCCCACCGGCTTCTCGCGATGGGGCATTCGGTGGTGGGTCTCGACAATCTCAATGATTACTATGACGTCTCTCTCAAGGAGGCGCGTCTCTCCCGCCTCCTCTCCCGGGAGGGATTCGCCTTCCACCGGATGGACATCGTAGATCGCCCGGCCACGCTGGATCTCTTCGAACGGGAACAGTTCCCGGTAGTCTACAATTTGGCCGCCCAGGTGGGGGTCCGGTACGCGCTGGAGAACCCCTTCGCCTACATCGATACCAACCTCGTCGGCTTCGGAAATATCCTCGAAGGCGCCCTCCGGGCGAAAACCCGCCATCTGATCTACGCATCTTCAAGTTCGGTTTACGGGGCCAACACTCTTCAACCATTTTCCGAACACCATTCGACCGAGCATCCGATCTCCCTTTACGCCGCCACCAAGAAGGCCAACGAGATGATGGCCCACAGCTATGCCCACATCCACCGGCTCCCGGTGACGGGGCTCAGGTTTTTTACTGTCTACGGCCCCTGGGGCCGTCCGGACATGGCCCTCTTCAAGTTCGCCAACCTGATCGTGAAGGACAAGCCCATCCCGGTCTTCGGGGAAGGGAAGCTGATAAGGGACTTCACCTTTGTCGACGACATCGTGGAGAGCCTTGTTCGCCTCCTCGACCAGCCTCCGGCTCCTTCCCCCTCCTGGAATTCTAAAGATCCCGATCCGGCTACCAGCGCCGCTCCCTACCGGATCTACAATATCGGAAACCGGAACCCCGTCCTCCTCATGCGCTACATCGAAGTTCTAGAGGAGTGCCTGGGGAAAAAGGCGATCAAGGAATTTCTTCCTAGACAAGCGGGGGATATGGATTCAACCTGGGCCGACACCTCCGAGCTCGAAGCCCTGACGGGCTTCACCCCGGCCACCTCGATCGAGACCGGGATCGGGCGATTCGTCGACTGGTACCGGGAGTACTACAAGATCTGACAGACCGGACTTCCGATTCTCAGTAATATCCCTTAAAGGGAGCATTTTTTCTGGGAGTGCCTCGGACAACCCTCGCGCGGACAGGGGAAATCTGAAATAATGGGGGTGCTTCGAACGGAACCCACACCGGACGCGACGCGGGAAAGGAAGTATGGCCAGGGCGAATCTTCTCAAGACATCGAACTTTCCTTCTCCGAACTTGTCGGAAACGGGAAACGCTACCGAGTTCCTCTCTTCCGGCGGGACTATTCCTGGACGGAGGAGCAATGGGAGGATCTCTGGAGTGGTTTCGCGGAAGTCGAGGAACGGTCCGACTCCCTCCCCTACATGGGGACGCTCGTGGTCGAGGCCCGCTCCGACCGGGATTTCGATGTGATCGACGGGCAGCAGCGTCTCGCCACCCTGAGCCTTCTTGTCCTTGCGGTCATCGCGACCATCGGGAATCTCGGAGAGAGGGGGGCGGAACAAGAGGCCAACCGGGACCGGGCGAGCCACCTCCGGAACCGGTTCATCGGCGAAAAGGACCCCGCCTCCCTGCTCGAAAGCAGCAAGCTCTTTTTGAACGAGACCGACGACGCCTTCTACCTGGACACCCTGGTCCAGCTTCGCGCTCCCCTCAATCCACGCAGACTCCCACGGTCCTCCTCCCGGCTCCTCTGGGACTGTTTCGAGTGGTTCCGAAAAAAGGCGGAGGACAGGTCCCGCACGGGGGGAGAGGCCCTGGCCTCCCTGATTTCCGAAGAGCCCTCGGCCGCCGTTTTCTCTTCATCCTGATCACGGTGGAGGATGAACTGTCCGCCTATCCGGTCTTCGAGACGTTGGCCGCCCGCCCTCCTCGGACGGCAACAGGAGCGCCAGGAAAAGAGGTCTGTTCACGTCTGGAGAGCGAATTTTCGGAAATTCAAACCCATGAGGGTGCAGATGGTCTCGGAAACGACAGACATGAAGACTGAAGACACCCCGGAAAAACGGGTCGAAGCCCTGATCAGAAAGCGCTGGGAAACCTACAACCGGGAATGGATGGGAGAGGAGCGGTTCGAGGCCCTGGTCAAAAGCAAGGTACAGAGTCCGGTGCTCCAGAAGCGCCACGTCTCCTTCCTGGAAAGTACGGTGGGATCCCTTTCGGGGCTGGCCGTCCTCGACCTGGGCTGCGGGGAAGGCGGCTTCGTGGTGGCGCTCCGGGAAAAGGGGGCCCGGGTCGTGGGGGTGGATCTCTCGATGGACGCCCTCGAGATCGCCCGCGTTCAGCTTCTGGCCCGTCCATCACTGGGTCCTCCCGGGATCCTGGGCCAGGTCGAAGGGCATCACCTTCCTTTTCCCGACAACACCTTCGACCTCGTCACCTCCGTCGACACGCTCGAGCACATCCCGGATCTTCCGGGCTTCTTCCGGGAGGTGAGCCGGGTGCTAAAAAAGGGGGGGCGGTTCTATGCCAACACCCCCAACCGCCATTGGCCCTACGAGACCCACTGCCGGATGTATTTCCTGCACTGGGTGCCACTCTCCCTTCGACCGGGCCTCGTCCGGACCTTCTTCCCGAAGCGGATCAAGAAGATCGAGAAGCTCCGCTGGCTCGAGGCACTGAACCTCCAGACGCCGGGGGAGCTCACCGCCCTGTCCGGCCGCTATTTCTCTGGCCGGGAGCCCTACTCCCGGGTTCTACTGAATCGCTACAGGAACGACGCCCACCAGGGAGACCTTCAAAAGAAAGGGGTCCGGGGAGGCCTCATCCGGACCTTCCTGGGGGTGGCCCGGATCCCCGTCCTCAACCTTTTCATCGAGGCCGTGGTCGGGCGCTACTCCCCCGAGATCATTCTGGTGGCAAAAAAGTAGCGGGAAAGCGCCCCGGGAGAGACGCCTCTCTCCCGATCCCTGTCAGAGCCCCCGGCCGAATCGCCCCGCCATGCCGTCCCGCCACCCCCGGATTAGCCACCGGAACCCCTCGAGTTTCCTGTCCCGGTTCTGGAGGATGTTGAGGGCGTAGTCTGCGAACTTCACCCCCAGGTAGAAGGAGCGGGTGGCCCGGTCCTTCGGGACCAGGCGGTCGAAGGTCTCCTTGAAGAGGAAGGCGTTGCGCATCCCATAGTAGAGGCTCCGGTTCGAGATGGGGGCATATCCCTTTGGGGCGTCCGCCTTCTTTGTGACGAACGGATCCCGGAGATAGAGGACCGGGGTGTGGAAATGGGCCATGAACCCGTAGAGGGAGTCATCCATCCCGATGAAGAAGCGCCGGTCGGGATAGCCCAGGACGTCCACGATGCTGCGGTGGACCAGCATCCCCTCGAAGCATCCGGTGTTGGTGGTGCAGAAGGCGAATCCTTTCTTGAAGGAGGGGTCGTCCTGAAAGATGCGCCGACCCGTCCGGAGGTCGTAGTACCCCTCCCATTCGTGGACCACGCCGTTCCGGAAGTATTTGCGCGGGTGCAGGCACCGGGAGATCTCGGAAAAAGAGAGAAGCCCTTCGAGGCATCCGGGGTCGGGCTCGATGTCGTCGTCCATGAGCCAGATCCAGTCGGCGCCTTCCAGATAGGCCCTCTTGAGCCCTTCGTGGAATCCCCCCGATCCCCCGGTATTCTCGTTCATCCGGAGAGCGAGGGTCGGGATTCCGCCCAGGAGCTTGGGCCGGGTCACGAACTCCTGGATGGCGGACGCGTGCTCTTGGGGCAGGCGGTCGACGATTCCCTGCTCGTAGAGGAGCGCTGGCGTCCCGTCTGTCGAGGCGTTGTCGACCAGGACCAGGCCGTCGACCGGATGGCTCTGGCGGGCGAGGCCAGAGAGGCATTCGAGGAGAAGGTCCTTGCGGTTGTAGGTGACCACCACGGCGACGACGGACTCCGTTCTCTTCTTCGATTCTGAAAAAAAACCCTTCGGCTCCGTCACCCGACATTCCTCCCCACCGTTCGTCCTAACGTTCGTTGCACAGGATCCTTTACAAGGGCGGTATTCAGTCCGTCAAGCAAAGGGCCGAAGACCAGTCCGACCTCCCGGGAGTCGACGGACTCCAGACGGGAGTGGAGGGATCTGAGCGAAGAAAACCCCCGGTCACGGAGAATCGGCCAAGGACAATGCGGGGCCGTCTCGTCCGATTCCTCGAAGGTACAAAGATCGTCCCCCGCCTCTCCCGGAGGAATTTCGTCGTACGCCGGAAGGAAGAGGTCATAGCCGTTTTCCCGAAGACGTTCGAAGAAGTTTTTCGTTCCGGTGTCCGGAACCATAGCCCCCACGATCTGCACTTTTGTCCGGACCTCTTTGGTGACCCCCGACCTCTTCCAGCTGTCGAACAGGATGCGGTATCCCGACCAGGTTGGGGCCCCGCCCACGGCAAAGAGAAGGACGAGCGTCTCTCCCAGAGAGGTCACGCAGACCGAGGCGACCTCCCCGAACCCCGCCCGGGAGTCCAGGAGGATCACGTCGGGCTTCCGCCGGGTCTCAAGTTGTCCGATCAGGATGGAAAGGCGTTCGGACCACCCCGTTCGGGTCCCGTCGGAGGAGACCTTCGGCATGAAGACCCGGCCGAGCTTCGAGACGTACTCTCCAGGATTCCTTCCGTGGTCGGGAACCACATAGATGTCCCCATCGCGGGAGAGAGAGCTCGCGGCGGTCAGTCCCTCGAAAACGGTCTGGCCGTCGTCGCCCAGATCCTCCACGAGCCAATCGGCAAGGCCATATTCGGGTCTCCGGTCTTCGGGAAGCAATGACCCGGAAAGACCGCGTGACTCGAGATCGAGATCCAGAACCAGAACCGGGATCCTCTTCCCGGACTGCGCCAGATTCAGGGCGGAGACGGCAACGGCGGTCGAGCGTCCGACGCCTCCCGTGATCGAAAAGAAGACGATGCGCGGGGTTCCGGAGGATTCGGGGGCGATGGCCGTCCAGGGAGTCTCCGTGACAAGGCGGTCGACCACCCGTACCCCTTCGAGGGGGAAGACCGGCGCTCCGCCGATGACGTCCCCCACATCCTCTTCGAAATGAAGAAGGATATTCTCCCGGGCGGCATGGGGGCCGAGCGCGCTCGTCATGGAATGGCAGACGGATCGAAGAAGGGCCATCGACGCGTCGTTCGATCGGAGAGAAACGGGGACGATCAGCCTCACACGGCCGTTCAGGTCCCGTTTGAGGAGGAAAGGAGCGAGGGCGGGAAGACGGGCGAAAAAAGTCCCGAGAATATCGGCGATGCTGGGAAGAATCCGGTCGAATGTTGTCACAGGAGCCCTTCCCGACGAGTCCCCGGACTTCGTCGGCCCCGTTTTTGTGGGTCCTTGTCCGGACGAGATCGAAATGTATGCGAGGAACGTATCGTTTGGAAATAGAGCCGTCGGAAAAAGGGTTAGAGAGATGGTTGGCGTGGGCCAGGCGCATTCCAGAGTCCAAATATTTGGCAACGTCCCAATGCCTTCGTGGGCATCCATGAAACCGGTCGTCAACGGTCCTCCGGTGATCGATTGCTGGGCAGTCTCGAGAGGCGGGTCCTAAAGCCGCTTTTCCTATCGCCCTATTTTCCATTAAAAATGGAAAGGTTGCGAGTCCCGACCGATTTTCCCCTTTTTTTCGGAAAAGGGTCTCTTGCCCGGAGAAATGCCGAAAGGCTCCTCCTCAGAATTTTTTTCGGCCTGTAAAGATTCCCGACACCCTTCCCGGGGCGGACAATTTCAGGGGGAAGCTTTTTTTCGCAAGGTTCTTTTCCGCTTTCTGACCGCGTTTAGTCGCCTCTTTCCCGATCAAAAGAAAAGCTTTGGCAGTCTTCTTGCATATCATTTTATTAATGACAAGCTTTAACCCTGTGAAAGGACGGAGTTTGATGGCATCCCCTGAAATATCTGTAGTCATCACCTTTTTCCGGGAAGGCTCCCTCCTCCGGGAAACGGTGGAATCGGCGATGGGGCAGACCGCGAGCGATGTGGAAGTGGTCCTGGTGGACAACAACGCCGACCCGGTGACGCGGGAGATCGCGATGGATTTCGCGGCCCGCTATCCGGGGTCGGTCCGGTACGTCCACGAGCCCCTGCAGGGGGTCGCGGCTTCGAAGAACAGGGGGCTCACGGAAAGCCGGGGACGGTTCGTGGCCATCCTGGACGGGGATGACCTGATGGCGCCGGAGCGTCTCCGGCTTCAGAGAGAGGCCTTTCTCGACAATCCCGGGACCGCGCTTGTGAGCACCTGGTACGACAGGGTCACGATGGACAACAAAACAGAGGTCAGAAAAGACGTCTCCCTGACCGAGCCCAGCATCTGGTACGACACCCAGGAAATCCTGAAGGAGCTCTTTCCCTGCGGGGAAAGCTCCGGGAGGGGCGAGACCCTCCATTTTCCGCTGATTTCGACCGCCTTCTTCGAGCGTGAGACGGCCCTCTCCGCCGGGGGGTTCGAGAACCGCTTCAATCCCCGCTGGTTCGAGGACATCGAGTTTTTTCTCCGGATGTACGCGAAGGGGGAGTTCGTCAAGGTGCCCCGGTCCCTGGTCCGCTACCGGATCTCCTCCCCCGAGGCGATGGAGATCAAGCAGCGCCAGATGGACTGGGTGGGTCTTTTCCGCCAGAGGGACCTTTTTTTCCGGATCCTGTGGGACCGTTTCGGATCGCCTTCCGAAAAGACGATGACGATCTTTCAGAGGCTCGCGGGGCTCTGGCTTCGCCACGAGAGCCTGAACTTCCTGCGCTACCGCGACGGCAAGGAGTTGGGAATCCGGATGCTCGAACGAGCCCTCCGGGCCGACACGAACTCCCGGAATACCTGGAAGCTCTGGGCCAAGACCAAGCTTCCCCAGGATCTTTATCCCAGGCTGTTCTGGTTCGGAACGTTCATGGAGGAAACCCTTCCCTCCTCGGCGACGAAGGAGCTGGTGGATTCGGTTTTTCTGGTGAAGTAGGTCCGGCCTCCTTCCGGATGCTGGAATCGGAAAAATAAGAAGATCAGGGACAATTATTATGAGAAAGGCACAACCATGACTCCTGCCGTCTCCGTCGTCATTCCGGTCCATAGCGGCGGCAAGCTATTGAAGCCCGCCATCGAGTCGGTCCTGAACCAGACCTTTCGGGACTTCGAAATCGTGCTCGTCGACAACAATGCCCCGGAGGAGACGGCCGGAATCGCCCGAGATTATGGCTCGAAATACCCGGACAGAATCCAAGTGTTCAAAGAAACCCAGATGGGAGTGAGCGCGGCCCGGAACCTGGGGATCCGGATGGCCCGGGGAGAATACATCGCCCTTCTGGACGACGACGATGAGATGCTTCCGGAGAGACTCGAAAAGCAATATGCTGCCGCCAGGAACAAGCCAGAAATTTCCCTGTTCTTTTGCGGACAGCACAATGTCGACCGAAACGACGGGAGAGTCCTGCAAAAGGATATTTTTGGAGCTCAGGGAGGATGGAAGGAGTCCGAAGCCCCCATTCGAAAATTGGTGGCATCGATATTGCCGGACAGAGATATGGGTTCGTTTCAGTTCTCCTTTCCTTCAACCATGTTTTTCATGCGGGATAAGGCGGTTTCAGCGGGCCTGTTCGACACGAATCTTCTTCGGGACCAGGACAGCAATTTTTGCCTGCGGATGTTCTTCGAAGGAGATTTTTGGATGGTTCGGGAGGTGCTGACCCTGTTCAAGATGAGAACAGGAGAGGACAATCTGTTCCGGAATCCTGACTTTATCAGCATGTATGTGCCTGATAGGTGCAGATATTATTTGTCGACTTCGGATTTCTTGAAGGAAAAAGATCCTTCTGTCGCTTCTCTTCTCGAGAAAATGGCTTCGTACGAACTCAATGGTTTGGCCAGACACCTTATAAGGTTTGTCGAGGGAATCGAGGATCAGAATCTCATCCGGACCATGTTTTTTCTGGCTTGGAAAAAGTCTCCCTTGGAACATAGGTATTTCAAATCGTTTTTGAAAAGTCTCTTTCCTGTCAGATTTTATCCCCGACTATTCTGGTTTGAAAAGTTTCTTCCAGGGAGGATCGATCCCTCCATTTCGGGAAAGTACATGAAGGAAGTTTTTGATTCCTCCCAAGGGGTTCGGGTGGAATTGCGACAAGTGCGGCCTGAAAAGACAATTTACTGAAGAGGAAGGAAGAATACGAATGGAGTTCACTACCCCTGAGGTTTCGGTGGTGATCCCCTGCTACAGGGGGAAGAATCTTCTGGCAGAGGCGATCACGTCGGTCCTCGCCCAGACGTTCAGGAATTTCGAGATCCTTCTTGTAGACAACAACGCCGATGCGGAGACGAAGGCGGTCATGGAAAAATTCCGGAATGATAATTCCGGAAGGATCCGGATCGTCCAGGAGCCCGAGCAGGGGGTCTGCTCCGCAAGAAACCGGGGGATCCTTGATAGTCGGGCTCCCTACATCGCCCTGCTGGACGACGACGACCGGATGAAGCCGGAGAGGCTCGAAAAACAGCTGGAAGCGCTTCGAAGTCGTTCGGATGTCTCCATGGTCGTGTGCGGCGCGGATTTTGTGGAAAAGATAATGTCCTCGAAGCCAATGTCATCGGTCAACGGGGCTCCTGGAAAGTGATCGAACACCAATTGATTTCCTTGTTCGAAAAAATACTTCCCGGAAGAAGTGACGGACATTTTTTTCTGTCGATGCCCTCAACCATGCTCATTTCGAAAGAAAAAGCCCTCGAAGCGGGACTCTTCGACATTCGCCTCAACCCGAATTACGGAGAGGATCTCGATTTTGGAGTCCGCATGTTTCTTGTCGGGGACTTCGTCATTCTGAAAGAATCGCTTGCCATCTATCGGAAGGATTCTCCCGACAGCCTCTCCAAAAGGAGAAGCTCCGAAAAGGTGAGGTTTCTCTATACCCAGGGGAACAAACTTCATTTTGTCCTTTGGGAGCTGTTTAATAGCAGAAACGGCAAAAACATTGATGCCGTTCCGGCATTTCGGAAAATGGCGACCTTTCATCTTCGGTTGGCCGGGAAGCATTTTTTGAGGTATGCCAATGGAGCGAAAGCCGGTCGGAGCCTTCTTTTTCGTGCCTGGAGGTATACTCCGGCACAGAGAGGTGCGCTTGTGGATTGGTTGAAAAGTCTATTCCCGGCAACCATGCATCCCCGTCTGTTCTGGTTCGAGAGTCACAGATCGGACCTTCTTCCGGCAGGTACGGACCGGTCCTTTGCCGAACAGCTTTTTCAGCTTCCTCCCGTGTGGATCGACGAGAAGGAGAATTCATGAATACCCACGAATCTCCTGAGGTTTCCCTGGTCGTGACCTTTTTCAGGGAGGGACCGCTTCTCGGAGAAACGCTTGATTCCGCGTTGGACCAGACCTTCCGGGACTTTGAAATCGTTCTTGTGGACAACAACGCCGATCCGGCGACCCGTGACGTTGCCGAAAGCTACGTCAAGAGGGATTCCCTGAGGATTCGGATCGTCCACGAACCCATTCAGGGAATGTGTGCGGCGAAGAATCGGGGGATTGCCGAATCGCGAGGGGAGTTCATCGCCTTTATCGACGGGGATGATCTCATGGCTCCGGACCGGCTGGAAAAACAGCGGGCCGCTCTTTTGGCCGATTCAGAGATCTCCCTCGTCACCTGCCGCTATGACCGGATCTCCTACGACCGATCGACGATCGTCGAAAGAGATGTTCCTGGACCGACCAGACAGAGTGCGATGTGGCGGGATCTTGAAGGGGCACTCAAAGGGCTTTACAGATCTCGTTTGACTCCCGAAAGAGTGAAGGATTTTCGTCTGACGATTCCGTCCACCTTCTTTCTCCGGAAAAAAACCCTTCTTGAAGCGGGGCTTTTCGACATGAGGCTCAATCCCCGTTGGTGCGAGGATTACGAGCTTCAGACAAGGCTTTTCAACCTTGGAAGGTTTCACCAGATTCCTGAGTCTCTCGTGCAATACCGGATTTCCGATCAAAACGCAAAAAAGGTGAAGGAAGGGCAGGTTTCGGGATTCGAGCGCTTCTGGCAGGACCAGCGCTTTTTCACGATCCTCTGCGAGAACTTTTCATCCCACGGACCAGAGGTTCAAAAGGCGTTGAGGGAAATCCGGTCGATCTGGCTTCGGGGGGTGGGTCTCCATTTTATGGAGTACAAGGAAGGATTAAAGATCGGAAGAACTCTTCTCAAAAGGGCCATCGAGGATGCTCCGGACAAAAGGGCGGCCTGGATGCTCTATCTGAAAAGTCTTGCTCCGGAAATATTTATTCCAAGACTTTTCTGGTTCGAGGATTACAGAGATGCTGAATGGGTGAGAGGAAGTCTCGATTTTGGAGAAAATTTTCTTTTCTCCGGAAATTGGTGATGTGCAATTTTATTTTACCTGAATACCCATGATGTTTCTCCTCGCCAGTTGTTGGATGTTCTCATGGAATGACAAGGAAATCACAGGATGGGGCTCGCAGTCAGGTATCAGGGGCGATTCCGAAAAGCCAGGGAGTTTCGCCAAACCTTCGATTCAACTGCCGCTTCCAGCGGGGAGACTTCCCCTCCCTGAATTGTGTTCTGATCTTAAAAAAGCCGCGTGCGACTTGCAAAGCTGGCTAAACATTATGGGCATTCAGGTATTTTATCTTTTTAATATCTTGACATGACCGGAGAAAAAACCGCTCAGTCCTCAAAAAGTGCTGTTGCATGATGGATTACACAGCCTCTTTGTCCATGGGCCTTTTTTGCACAACGTTGACTAACAGAATCGTTATTACCTTAAAGAAGCCTCTTTTTGGTCTACTTGACTGGGAGTACCTCCATGTTCGGAACATATCGTTTCAGAAAAAAAATTGAACAGATTATTCTTGGGTCATATGGAAAGCATATTAAAAAAAAGATTAGTCGTGTTATTCTTGGTCATTCGGGTTGGTCTGCAAGATTTCTTCGTTACCCTTTCCCTTTTTTAAGACCTTGGAAAAGAAATATTATTGATATTTCAAGGGATGCTGGTGTGGGGGATGTATTGTTGTGCACTCCAGCAATGCGAGAAATAAAACTTCGAAATCCGAAAATTCGAATTCGATTCTATACGGATCTTCCTGAATTAGTGTATGGATTATCTTATATTGACGAAGTTTTACCTATTAAAAATTTATCTAAATCAGTTATAAAATTAAAATATGAAAATATGACTCCTATACGGGTTCATCTTTCAAGATTCTTTGGGGATTGCCTAGGCATCTATGTGAAAAATGTGATTCCTGACTGCGTTGTTAAAAAAGAGCTAGTTAGTTATTACAAGCATTTATTTAATAATAAAAAAACAATCGTCATTCTTTTGCGGGCTAGTCGATATACTCCAAATAAAGATTGGCCTCTTGAATATTGGGACAAGTTAATCGAAAACATTTCGCAACAATACAAAATTGTAATTATAGGTTCAGGGCTTACATCTGAGGAAGAAAGTATTAAATCTATAAATAGATGTATGGATTTACGGGGCAAAACAAGTTTGGAAGAAATGGCTGCAGTAATCGCTGCTTCAGATATGTATATAGGACCAATTTCTGGCCCTTATCATATTGCCGCCGCGGTGGGAATTCCTTCTATTGCAGTAAGTGGAGGATTTGAACATCCTGAAAATACTCGTTATCCAAAGTCAATAATATTTTCTAGTGACTTATCTTGTGCTCCATGTTGGTTGAGGACTGAATGCCCAAATTCAAAAGAATGCCTTACCACAATATTGCCTATTGATGTTGAAAAAGTTGTGTTAACCCTTATGCCCAATTGAGGTCATCCGAAGGAGAGGTAAGAGGTAATGGTGCTCGCGCATGAGGGCGTTCCACCGGGCTTCCTTCTCCCCGGACGCGACAGAGCGCACATCGATGTTCTGGAGATCGATCGGACTCTCGACGAGGGTATTCATGAAAACAAATTGTGTCAGAAACGACGGGAAAATCCAGCCCCTCTCTTCCCTCATCGAACACTAAGGGCCTGTAAAAAAATATCGTAACAAGTCATCCATCTTTTGGATGAAGGGAATAATTCCATTCTCCATGGAAGGAGTGCCGCACCAGATGAAGAGCGGCCAGTTCCTCATCAGAGATCTTGATGCCTTTGGGGTA
>JAJYPO010000133.1 GCA_021795275.1 Nitrospirota bacterium
GGGAAGCCTTCTTCCACTGGCTGTCAGGGGGGCTCGGCTCCGCCCGATCACCTACGAGAACCTCCACCGGTCGGCCCAGGTCAAATCCGCCATTCTTCTTGCGGGACTCTCCGCAAGCGGTCCCACTACGGTGCTCGAGGAGGTTCGGACCCGCGACCACACGGAACGCCTCCTTCCCCGATTCGGAGGCCGGGTCGAGGTTCGGGATGGCCGTGTGACGGTGTGGCCCTCTACGCTCGCCGGAGCGGAGATCGCCGTTCCGGCAGACATCTCCTCGGCCGCCTTCTTCATCGCACTGGCCCTTCTCGCCCAGGGATCACGTCTGACCCTCTGCGGGGTGGGGCTCAATCCGACCCGAACCGCGTTTCTGGACATTCTCGCGCTCATGGGCGCCGCGATCGACATCCGGCCCGATCCCGCGGGGGAGGGGGGAGAGCCCTTCGGGACCCTCGAAATCACCTTCGGGGAGCTTTCGGCCTGTTCCGTCCCTCTGTCGATGATCCCCTCGGCCATCGACGAGATCCCCATTCTGGCCGTACTGGCGGCCTTCGCCCAAGGAAGGACCGAGATCCGGGGGGCCGGTGAGCTCCGGGTCAAGGAGTCCGACCGGATCGCGGCCATGGTTTCCGCCCTCCGCACGGTCGGAGTCGACGTCGAAGAATTTCCCGACGGACTGGCGGTTATAGGAGAAGGTCCGGACCGAAGGCTCAAAGGAGGGCGGATCGACAGCCATCACGACCACCGGATCGCGATGGCCATGGCGGTTATGGGGACCCGGCTTCCCCCGGGCGAGTCCCTCCTGATCACGGGAACGGACTTTGTGGAGACCTCATTCCCCGGCTTCCCCGACCTTTTCAATGCGGTGGTCCACCGGTGAGCGGTCTCCGGATCGAGGCCGTCGCGATCGACGGCCCGGCAAGCTCCGGGAAGTCCACCCTGGCCCGAGAGGTGGCCCGACGCCTGGGATTCATCTTCCTCGACACCGGATCGCTCTACCGCGCCGCAGCCCTCGCTCTTCTTTCGGCCGGGGCCGTCCGCATGGCCGAAGACGATCCTGAGGTCGTGCGGATCCTCTCGTCCCTCGACATCTCTGTTCGTCCCGATCCTTCGGGAGCCCGGGTCTTCATCGGGGGTCTCGACGTGACCGACCATCTCCGGAGCGAGGAGGTGGGGAGCCTGGCCTCCCGCATCTCCGCCTGGCCCCGCGTCCGAAAGGCACTCTTCGATCTCCAGCGCAGACTCGCCCTGGAGGGCAGGATCGTCATGGACGGACGGGACATCGGAACGGTGATCCTTCCGGAGGCCCGCCTCAAGATCTTTCTGGTGGCCGATCCCGAGATCCGGGCCCGGCGGCGACAGAAGGATCTCGAGGACCGGGGAGACCGTCGTCCCCTGGACACCATACTGGCAGACATTCTCGACCGGGACCGCCGCGACCGGGACCGCCCTATTTCGCCTCTGGTTCCGGCTCCGGACGCCCTCCATCTCGATACCTCCCGGCTCACGATCGATGAAGCGGTAAAATGGATCGTCGACCATTACCGTTAATTCCCCCTCCGGGGACGATCTGGCCAGCGTCCTTCTACCGACTTTTCCGGATCCTGGCAGCCGGCGTCTTCCGCACCGCCCTTCCCGTGACCCTCTCGGGCCTCGAGCATCTTCCCTCCTCCGGAGGGGTGATCGTGGCCTCCAACCACCTCTCCCTCCTCGACGTTCCCCTCCTGGGATACGCCATTCCCAGGGAGTCGCGCTTTCCCGCCAAGCCCGAACTCTTCGCGAATCCCCTTCTCGCGCGATTTCTCCTCTCTCTCGGCGGTTTTCCCATTGCGCGGGGGGAGGGGGACCGGAAGGCCCTCTCTTTTTCCGAGGAGGTTCTCCGCCAGGGCGGGGTCCTGGGGATTTTTCCCGAAGGAACCCGATCCCGGAATGGAGAGCTTCGTCCCTTTCACCGGGGGGTGGCCCTTCTGGCCATGGGTGCGGGGGTTCCCATCGTCCCGGCCGCAATCGCGGGAACCGACCGGAGCCTTCCCCCTGGGGCCGGATATCCCCGCTTCGCCCGGCTGACCGTCACCTTCGGCCCTCCAGAATGGCCCGCTCCGCCTTCTTCCGACCCGGTCGAAAAAAAGTCCGAAAGCCTGAAGCTCGTCGCGCGCGTCCATGAGGGGGTCCGGGTGCTCCTGGCCGCCACTCAAACCGGCGACGGGACTCCGCGATAGAGGGGCGCACCCCTTTTGAACCGGGGAGGGGAGATCATGGATTTGGGAGCATTTCCGTGCTAGATTGGCTTCAATAGACACACATGCCCCCCCTCCCTTGCGACCCCGGATCTCATCGTGCGCATCCGGGAAACCGTGGCGCGCAATCTTCCGGGGATTTCCTGCCGGCTGTATCTGTTCGGATCCAGAGTCCGAGGGCGGGCGACGAGCCGGTCCGATTACGATCTGGGGATCCTGGCCGACTGCGTCCTGCCCCTTCCGACAATGGACCGGATCCGGGAAGACCTGGAGACGCTGCCCATCCTCCAGCGCATCGACCTCGTCGATCTTTCGGCCGCGGACCCGGCTTTCGTCGCGGCCGCCCTCAGAACAAGCCAACTCCTCAATGAACGCAGATAGCTTCCGCTCCCTGGTGGATACCTATGAACGGGCGGTCGGCCGACAGTCGGAGGCCCTGGACCAACCCCAAAACTCCTTCCTGCGTGATTCGGCCATCCAGCGATTCGAGTTTACCTTCGAATTCGCCTGGAAAGTCTTGAAAGAATTCCTCTCCCTCCAGGGCCTCGAGGCGCGATCTTCCCGCGCCGCGATCCGGGGCGTCTTCGAGGTGGGGCTCATCCCCGAGGACGACCGGTGGCTCGGCCTTCTCGAACTCAGGAACCTGGCATCCCACACCTACGATGAGATCCTTGCGGATCGCCTCTATGCGGAGTTCCCCGGAGCCCTGCGCCTCTTTCGGACTCTTCTGCTCCGGATCCGGGAAGAGCTGACTACCCTCTGATCCGGATCTCCATGGCCTTTTCTCTTCCCTGATCCCCTTTCTCCGGGTACAATCGATGGGAAGAGGGACGGCCGCGACGTCCCTGAGGGAAAACTTAGGAAAGCGACTGCGGACCACGGAGGAGGATCGGTTGAAGGAGTCCGGAGAACATGACGGGCGGCCGCCTGGTCCGGGTCGATCCCCGGAACACGAGCCGGACCTGCTCCGCCTGCGGCCACGTGTCTCCGGAAAATCGGAAAACGCCGATGCGAATGCGGCGAAAAATATTCTCGGGGCCGGGCAAGCCCGTAGCGCCTGTTCGGAGGCGAAAACCTCCGAGTCGGCGGCCTGACCTTTCAGGCCCGCCGATCCATCCCCGTTTTCAGTCCGGGGAGTTGGCAGGAAGGAATCCCCTTCGTTCACGGAGGGGAGGACGTCAACTGATGGAAGAGCTGGCCCTCAGGGCGGCCTTCGCCATCGACCGGATCCGTCTTCTGGCCAGGCTGGAGGATCTGTCGGTCCATGATCCCCTGACCGGACTCCTGAACCGGAGGGGGATGGGACTCGCCATGACTTCCTTTCTCGCATCGGTCGAACGGCGAAAGGCCCTGGGTCTCGTGGGGATCCTCGACCTCGACGACTTCAGGCCTGTCAACGACACCTATGGACATGCCGCCGGAGACCGTCTCCTTGTCGAGATTTCCGGGAGGCTCCGGGAGACGCTTCGGGAGAGCGACCTGGTGGGGCGCCTTGGAGGAGACGAGTTCGTGGTGGTGGCCGAGATTCCGGACAGGGCCCATCTGCCGGCCCTGATTGAGCGCCTCTCCCGATCTTTCGAAACTCCCTACCGCCTTCCCGAGGGATCGGGTGTCCGCCTTTCGGTGGGTGTGTCCTTGGGAGCAATCCTCTTTCCGGAGAGCAAGGACGACCCGGACCTCCTGCTCCGTCACGCCGACCTGGCCCTCTACGAGATCAAGCGTCTCAAGGGCCATCGAACCGTCTGGTGGAAGCTTTGGGAGAAAGGCTGATAGAATTCAGCCTGGGGCGGAGCCGAGCGAGCAGAGGAGGGGAAACCATGGAATGGATCGAGACCAGGCTCGACGATGCGATCTTTGAGTCCATGCTCTCCCCCCTTGTGCGCCAGGCCCTGGAAAAGCTCTTCCTTTCCGGGGACCCTCCGGGATCGGCGGACGGGGTCCAGAAAGGGTTTTTCGTGTTTCACAGGGAACTGGGCCTCCTTCTCCAGAACGCCCCCTCTCGGGCGGTCTTTCCGAAGATCCTTCCGGGGGCCGGATGGGAGGATCTGGCGGCGCTCCTCGAACGCGCGATGGTTCCCTCCGTGCGCCAGGAATTCCATGAAAAAGCCTTTGGGGACACTCCCAATTTCAGGGGGGCCTGGCGTCTCTTGCCCGACCGGGTCGAGAGAGCCTCGAGCCTCTTGCTTTGGGCCGGCCGCTTCGACTGGGGTCGTGCGGTTTTCGTGAGGACCGATCCGGAAGGGTCCTCCGAAGAAGCCCTGGCACGATTCGACAAAAAAAACGAAGGGATCGAGGCCTTCCTGCGCCCTCTTCTCGACCGCTGGATGCTCGATGCGACCCTCGAAGTTTTCTGGAGCCGGATTCTCGAGAACATCCCGGAACCCTTTGTCCCTCTTGGGATCTCCTCGTCTCCCGGATGGCGCCGGGCAGTGCCGGTCCCGGCCTTATCCGGGACGGAGGGAGAGGGGGAGGCAATCCTCGTGGGCGATTACTGGAAAATTCCCGGGGAAGGATGGACCCGGACGCTCCTGAAGCCGGAGCGCCGCAAGAAGGCAGCGAGATCCTCACCGGCGAGAACGGGGGCCGGGGAGGGTGGGACCTCTCTGGAGGTCCCGGCCGATCTTTGGGGGTTTTTTGACCTTGGAATCGTCCGCTTTCCTTCGGAAGTCGTCAGGAACTTCGATATCCCGGACTTTCTGTCGAAGCTTCGACGCGCGAGGATGCTCGCCCTCCGCTCCCTCTTCGGACACCTCCTCTACCCCGGGCCGATCGCCTTTCTCTCCTGGTGGCTTCCCGAAGACGAATGTTTCGATCTGAAGATGTTGAGGGAGCTTCCCTCCCTGGGCCCGCCATCCATGATGGAGGACGCCCTCGCGACGCTTCTTCTTCCCTCCCAGGATTCCCTGAAGAAAGTCGAGGAGAGGCTCCGGCCGGCCGACCTTCTTTTTCAGGACCCCAAAAAATCCGGACAGATCCACCTCTTCCTCCGAGGTTGCTCACCCGAGCGGGCGAAGACCAGCGTCCTCCCCCGTCTTCTCAAAGTCGAGGGAATGACGGAAAGGAGTATCTTGGGCGCGGGATCGCTCCGGGAATTCCTGGCGGCCCAGGGAATCCCGCTCTCGAACAGGAAGGCGGCGCCTTCATGAGCGCCCCCCTTCCGCCTTCGGGAGGACGGTTTTTCCCCGTTCCCTACCCGGTCCTTATGGGGGAGCTTTTGAGGGTCGAAGGGATCATCCGGGAGGCGGCCGGTCTCGACCTGACCTTTTCCGACGGACGGGCCGGCTCCCTCCGCTTCGACATGCGGGGACTCCGGGCCGGACTCTTTTCTGTCCGCATCCATCCCGGGGGACGGTCCTGCGAGATCGCCCTTCGCTTCAACGGAGGAATCATCGAACGTGTGGGAGAAGGAGTTTTTCTGCCGACTATCGCCCACGAATATGCCCATGCCGTGGTGTTCCATCTGAGGCGGAAGGCCTGGAGGAACAGGGATCGTGAAGATTTTAGGCCTCATGGGGGGGTTTGGCGCTCTCTGATGGGCCTCTTCGGACATCCTCCCGAACGGTGCCACGACTATCCGGTCACGCCCGCCCGGACGGGAAAGATTTTCGCATACCGCTGTGTCGACTGCCTGCGGGAGTTTCTGTTGGGGGTGGTGCGTCACGAGCGGCTTCTCCGCAACCCCGGATACCTTGTCTGCGGAAAATGCCGCGGAGGACTTGAGCGCCTGCAGGAGAACCCGGCCGGACCGGCCACCAGGTAGCTGTCATCCCCGGGAGGGGATCCCTCCATGGAAGAGAAGTGTGGCCAGGCAGGCGGAGAGGAATCGGGAGCGGGGAGGGTCGCTCCGGGAAGTCAGGATCACCGGAACCCTTGCACCGAGGATGAGTCCGGCCAGGGTGGCGCCGGCCAGGTATTCCAGATCCTTTGCCAGGATGTTCCCCGAGACGAGGTCGGGGACGAGGAGGATGTCGGCCTCTCCCGAGACGGGGCTGTCGAGCTCCTTGGAGATCG
>JAJYPO010000134.1 GCA_021795275.1 Nitrospirota bacterium
CAAAATGGCGCGATTCGTCACGGGTCAGAAAATGAAGGAGTTTGACCAGAACCGGTTCGGCGACATGTCTCGCGAGACTCTGGTAATAAAGCTGGGTGGCCTTTTCCTGGAGGAAGGCATAGGTGCAGACTTGGAGAAGGCCCTTGTAACCAACCAGAAATTCCTTTTGGCTCTCAATGATCATCTGTTCCGACAGGCGGTCCCAGTCGGGCTCGATTTCGGCATGGACCTGGTAGAGGGCCAGGGCCTGGGCATGGCGGTCCTCCTCCAGCCCCCACCGGGAGACGAAATGGAAGAGCTCCCGGTTATGCATGGCCTCCTCCTGACAGGGGGAATTGACGGGAAAAAGCGCGGCGTACTCCGCGCAATATCCCGGCGTGTAATCCTCGACATGGGTCACGAAGACGACGGCCTGTTTCTGTCCTTCGGTGAGAAGATCCGGCCGTATTTCCGGCCAGGGAACACTTTTGAAGCGGTTCCAGTTGGCGTCGTCGGCAAGTTCGTTATAGGTGGTGACGTGGTTTCGAAGCGTTGCAAGGGGAAGACGCACGAATCATCCTTCACTACGGGACAGGGACCCCGCAAAGGTCCGGAACGGACACGATTGACAAGGGAGAAGAACGGAATTGTCCTCTCCGAAAAAGTAAACTTCTATTATTAGCATGGAGCATGCCAGAAGAGACAATCCTATTAAGATTGATTCCACAATGATTTGATAAGGAAGGATCTATCGGGGAGAGACCGGGGTGTTACATAACGGAATCCCTCGGTTTCCGTTATGAATCATCGGGAGATCCCGACAGAGGCCAGGAGGGGACGGGGAGGCGAAAAAAACCGAACGGAGGCCGGACCCCGTCAAGGAGGAGTGGGAGAAGAATCGGATCCCTCGCGGAAGCCGTGGGTGAAATCGGCGGCATAGAGACGACTCCGGGCGGATTTCCTGAGCTCCGGATCGAGGGCCTCTCCCAGAATCAGGAGGGCCTGCCGCATGATGCGCGCCTTGCGGACCTCTCCCGCGATGGAGGAGAGCGTTCCCCGGCAGATGACTTCGTTGTCCCAGCTCGCCCGGGCCACCACGGCGGCAGGAGTCATGGGATCCCGGACCGTCAGGAGTTGGGCCACCAGTTCCTCGATCCGGTCGATCGAGAGGAAGATGACCAGGGTCGCCCCGTGGGCGGCCAGGGCCTCGATCTCTTCCCCCGGAGGCATGGGGGTCCTCCCTGCCGTCCGCGTCAGGATCACGGTCTGGCTGACCTCGGGAAGGGTCAGCTCCATCCGGAGCGCGGCCGCCGCGGCAAAGACCGAGGAGACCCCGGGCACCACCTCCCAGGGGATCTTCCGCGCGTCAAGTTCGGTCGTCATCTCGGCCATGGCCCCGAAGATGGAGGGGTCCCCGGAGGCAAGCCGGACAACGATTTCGTTCTTTGCCACTCCTTCGAGGAGGTGGCTTATAATCTGCTCGCGCGTAAGACCGGCAGAGTCGACCCAGAGACCCCGATCGTTCAATTCATGCAGCGCCTCTTCCGGAACGAGGCTTCCGGCAAAGACGATTTTGTCGGCCTCTCCCAGAATTCTGGCCCCCCTGACCGTCAGGAGGTCGGGATCCCCCGGACCTGCTCCGATAAAGTAGACCCGACCCCGCTCTGTCTTTTTGATCATCCTAGCCATCAGGCACCTCCCTTTCCGCCGGTCTCAGTGTCGACGACCCTTTTCCAGAAGACGACACGGGTGATGAAGAATCCCGACAGGGCGAAGGAGACGATCCCGATCCACGAGACCCCTCCGTGCAGGAGCCAGATGGCCGTCCCGTAGAGAAGGATGCCGGCGGCATATCCTCCCACGACGAGCGTCCTTCGGGGGTGACGGACCGCGGGTGGCCGTTCAAGTGCGAACCGGTCGGCCCTTTCGAGCATCTCCCGGTAATGGCCGGGGAAGTTCTCGAAGAGAAAAAACTGGTAACGGGCATGGAGCAGGGAGAGGAGGGCCCCCATCAATCCGATGGTCATCTCCCGGGTGAAGGCCATGACCGTCAGGGTGTGCCGCTGCCACTCGATGGTCGAGAGCAGAAAAACCCCGATCATGCCGACCATCCCCAGAAGCGCCGAACTGGGAAGGAAATAGCGCTGGACATAGCGGACCGCCGCCTCGCGGTCCCGGTTGGCGGGAGACAGAACCATCACCTCAACCAACCATTTTTTCTGACCACCAGAAGCGACATGTAAGGGACCGAATCGGGGGAGAGCTCGTCTAAGGTCCGGCTGACCCGCTCTTCGGGACGGCCGACCATCGAGACGAAGGCTGTGCGGTCGAGAAGCTTTTTCCTTTCCAGGAGATCCCGGACCGGACCGAAGACCTTGTTGATCTTCATCAGGACCACCACTTCGAACCGG
Organism: Nitrospirota bacterium; assembly: GCA_021795275.1. The sequence continues at coordinate 2,391 of JAJYPO010000134.1, forward strand.
TCAAGGACGGACTCGATCTCGGAGGGATCGTAGACGGCCGGAAGGATGGCCAGCCGCTCGGATCCCTGGACCAGGGGTTCGACAAGGCGGCCTGCCGCGGCAGAATAGGAGGTCACGCCTGGAACGACCTCCACCGGGAGGGGAGAACGAAGGGAAAAGAGTCCGGTCAGAAGGTTCCCGAAGGTCGAGTAGAACAGGATGTCTCCTATGGCCACGAAGGCCACGTCTCCCCGGGAGAGGGCTCCGAGCAGAATCTCCCCGTTTGTCTTCCTGGCCTCCCTGAGGACGGTTTCGTCACGGGTCATGGGGAAGAGAAGACTTACGATTTCGGGGGAACGGTGCGCCCTGTTCCGCTCCTCGAGAATGGGCGCAATCACATCCAGGGCCATCGATCCCGCATCGGAATAGGAGGTGGGAACAGCAATGACGGGAACCTCCCGAAGAATCCGGGCGGCCTTGAGGGTCAGGAGTTCGGGATCACCCGGCCCGACCCCGATGCCGTAAAGCGTTCCCTTGAGGGGGCTTGAGCCGGAACCGTCCCACGGGATCCCGCCTGTCATGGTCACTCCTCCTCTTCCAGCTGTACCGCTGATTCCAGCTCCCGCGAGTGGACGAGCGTCCCCTCCCCGTCCCCTTCCCCGCTGTGGATCCGGTATTCCTCCGAAAGCCACCGGGAAAGATCAATCTTCCGGCAGCGCTCCGAACAGAAGACGGACCGGAGCGTTTCGGGAAGCACCTGGGCGCAGACCGGGCAATGGCGGATATGGGAGATCTCAGCCATGAAACGCCTCCGCAGGAGCCCCATCGATCTCCCGGAAGCGGTCCACATATTTCCCGACCAGGTCGAGTTCGAGATGGACACGGTCGCCAGGCTTTCGCTCTCCCAGGGTTGTGACAGTCAGTGTGTGGGGAATGATCGCAAGCTCCACCAGGGATCCCGTCCGGTCCGGACTGTCGGAAAAGGCGTTGACCGTGAGGCTGATCCCGTCGACGGTGATCGATCCCTTGGGGATCAGGTACCGGTGAAGGGGCGCCGGCACATGAAGGGAGAAGAATTCGGTGTTTCCCGAAGACCTCCGCCCTTCGATCCGCCCCAGGCAATCGACGTGGCCCAGAACGAGATGGCCTCCGAGACGGTCGGAGAGACGCATGGCCCGTTCGAGGTTGACACGTTCGCCGGGGACCATCTCGCCCATCCGGGTGACACGGAGGGTTTCGAGGGAGACATCGACCGAGAAACGGTCTTTGTCTCGCGAGACAACCGTCATGCAGGCTCCGTTGATGGCGACAGACTCGCCGGCGACCAGATCTTTGGCAAAGGCGACTCCGGTGATGGTGAGGCTCCCTCCCTGGGCTGGCACGGAAGAAAGAAGCTGGCCCGTCGTTTCGATGATTCCTGAAAACACTCCGACACTCCTTGCGGCAAAAAGAGAACGATTGTCAGCTATTATAACGCGGATTTTCCTCCGGAGGAGGGGGAAGCGTCTCCGGCCCCCAGAGATCGGCCCCGACCAGCAGGTCGGCCCCCAGCCTCCGGACCACGGAAAAGGAAGGAATCCTGAGCGCGTCGGCAAGACGCTCCGGAGAAGGTCCCCCGATCCATCCGATCGCGTCGGACCCCCCGATCACGAGGGGAGCCAGAACGACCCGGATCCGGTCGACAAGACCTTCGGAAAAAAAGGAGGCGTTGATCCGGGATCCTCCCTCCACAAGGACGGTGAGGGCCCCGGCGGAAGTCAGCTCCGACAGAAGTCGGAGAAGGTCGATTTCCCCCGGCCGTGTCTCCGGGAGGGCAAGAACCCGGGCCCCTTTTTTCTCAAGGGCCGCGATGGCCTCCTTATGACAGCCTTTTCCCACGACGACCCAGACCGGCCCGCCCCCCTGCTCCCTGAAGAGGCGGGAGGCGGGGGAGAGGCGTCCCGATGAGTCGAGGATGACGCGAATGGGCTGGTGGGCCCGGGACCGTCCCGTCCTGGTCGTCAGCCGGGGATCGTCCTTTTCGGCTGTACGGATCCCCACCACGATCGCATCGTGGGTATCGCGGAGGCGATGGGCATACCGGAGCGATTCTTCCCCAGATATCCATTGGGAATCCCCGGTTGAGGTCGCAATCTTTCCGTCCAGGCTCATGGCGCCCTTCAGGGTCACAAAGGGACGACCCTGGCGGATGAGGGAGGCAAAGCCGCGGTTTTGTTCGAAGGCCTCCCGGGTCAGAAGGCCGCTCGTGACTTCCACCCCCTTCCCCCTGAGCCTCCGGATCCCCTCTCCGAAGACCTTGGGATTGGGGTCCTTCATGGAAAGGACCACCCGCTTCACTCCCGCATTCAGAATGACCTCGGTGCAAGGCGGTGTCCGCTTTCCGGTATGGCAGCAAGGCTCGAGATTGACGTAAAGGGTGGCCCCCCGAGCCTTTTCCCCGGCGGCCCGGAGCGCCACGACCTCGGCGTGGTCATGGCCGGCCTTCTGGTGATGGCCCTCTCCCACGGTGTGGCCGTCACGGACGACCACGGCCCCCACCATCGGATTGGGCGCCACCGTGTCCCGTCCCTGCCAGGCAAGGGTGAGCGCCCGCCGCAAAAAGCGAAGGTCGTCCTGGGAGGGGCTCACCCGTTGCTCCGCTCCTTCCGGGCTGCCGAAAGAAGAATATCGAGGTGGCCAAAGACTGCCAGTCTCCCCAAGACCAGGAAGAGAAGGGAGAGGCGATTGTTTCTAAGGGTGGGATCGGGATCATTCACCAAAACCGCCTCGAAGAAGGCATCCACCAGGGAAAGAAGGGGACGCAGACGGCGGACCTCCCCTTCGAAGTCGGCCACTTCCGGCTGTTCGGGAAAGGGGATGTGCGAAAGGGCGCTGACTGATTCCCAGAGGGCCCTTTCCGCCAAAACTGAAAAAAGGGCGGGATCGACCTCTCCGAAGGAGCCGTCCGGGAGAATCCGTTCGATGCGGGTCTTGACCGTTTCGAAGGCGGAAAAATCCGAAGTGACAAAAAAGCCCTGAAGGAATTCGGCCCGGCGGGCAGAGACAAAGGGGGGTTCATCCCCCAGGCGGGCGGCCCGCCCCCAAAGGGGCTCTCCGTCTCTGGCCAGGACCGACAGAAGACGGTCCTCCCAAAATTCGACGAGGGAAGAGCGAGTTTTAAGAGAATCCGGAAGGTTCCAGGAGACGCAGGCCAGCTCCGCAAGGGCCGAAAGGCGGATAGGCAGGGCAAAATCGACAAGAAGTCGCACCATCCCCTGCCCCGAGCGCCGGAGAGCGAAAGGGTCGAGGGAGCCACTGGGATTGGCCCCTCCCAGAAAGGCTCCCGCCTGGCCGACCGCACGGTCGGCCAGGGAGAGAAGAACGGAGGGAAGATCCCCCGGGCAGGGGTCGCGGAAAGTCCGGGGCTGGTATTGTGAGGAGATAGCCCGGGCCACGGCCGGGCCAAGGGGATCGGCCTCCCCGTCCTTCTCCTGCTCCAGAAGGGCGTAGATCCCACCGATCTCCCCTTCGAGCTCCGGAAACTCCTTCACGAGACCGGTCAGGAGGTCCGCCTTGTAGAGGGTCGCCGCCCGGTCGAGGATCTGGGCCATCTCCTGACGGGTTAGACCGTGTCGTTTCAGGAGGTCGTCGGGAAGAAGCGCCAGACACTCGAGGACCATCCTCCGGGTTGCCCGGACCTTGTCACCAAGAGAGCCCACTCCCGGGAAGAAGGCCACGGAGTCGAGCTCGGGAATACGGTCCGCAAGCGTCCGGGTGAGATCCCTCGACATATAGTAGGCCGCGTCCTCGAGGCGGGCCGTCACGACCCGGACATAGCCGTCCCGGACGGCTTCGAGGTCCCCCTTCGGGTTCCCCGAAAC
>JAJYPO010000135.1 GCA_021795275.1 Nitrospirota bacterium
ACTTGCCGCAGCCGGAGGGCCCGACGATGGCCACGAACTCTCCCTCGTCCACCTCGAGTGACAGGTTGTCGATCGCCCGGTAGGAGCGGCTCTCCCGGGTGAAATCCCGGGCGATGTTGCGAAGGCTCAGAAAAGTCCCGGGGCTAGGAATCATATCCGTACCTTCGGGTCACGCGTTCGTAAAGGGGGACCCAGAAAAGCCGGTTCGCGGCCACGACCGCCGCCGTCATCAGAAGGAGGGCCGCCACGATAAGGACAGGATGGCTTCCGGAATAGGTCGCCCGGTCGAGGAAGGCCCCCACCCCCCTGACCCCGTAGTCCTTCTGGGCATAGACGACATACTCGGAGACGATCAGGGCATTCCATCCCCCTCCGAAGGCCGTGATCGAGCCGGTCACCAGGGAGGGCATCAGGAAGGGCAGGAAGACCTTCCGGAGAAAGAGGGTCCCCCGGATACCGAAGGTCAGGGAGACCTCGCGAAGCTCGGACGGAAAGGTTCCCACCCCCGAGAGGAGGTTGAAAAGGAGGTACCACTGCATTCCCGACATCAGGAGGATCACCGAGGCAAGATTCATGCTGTGGAGCCTCTGGACCACAAGGACAATGACAAAAGGAAAGAGGGCGGTGGCGGGAACCGAGGCCATGACTTCCGCCATCGGGAAGACGATCCGCGAGAGCCGGGGATTGCGGAAGACCCACCAGGCCAGGGGGATGGTCCAGAGAAGGCTCAGAAGGTAGCCCGCCATCAGGCGGAGCATGGAAAAAAGCAGGTCGGCTGGAAGCTCCGCAAGCGACCTCCACGGGATTCCCTGACGGACCCACCCCGAGACGACATGGGCCCCGGAAAAAAAGCTCCTTGCGATGAGAAGGCCGACCAGAAATCCTCCTCCGGCCTGAAGCAATAAACGAAGCGAACGGGAGTCCGTCAGGGATCCCAGGGCGGGACGGCCTTCACCCCAGAGAATCCGGACCAGGGCTCCGGCCAGGCGGTTCACTCCCTTTTTTACCCGGGCCAGAGCTTCCGAGGAGGCCAGAAAATCGTAGACGGGAGAGGAGACCCGGGAAAAGGGACCTTCCGCCTCTCCGATCCGGAAGTTGTGGGACCAGACAAGAGAGGGCCGGAAGACAAAGACATCCAGAATCATGACCGTCACGATCAGGGCGCCGATCCCCATCAGGGCCTCGCCGAAATGCCCTTTTTCCGTGCTGGCCACCAGAAAGCTTCCAAGGCCGGGAAGCTCGTAGTGGACGGGTCCCAGGGCGATCATTTCGCAGGCGATCAGGAAATACCATCCGGCGGTCCAGGAGAGGACGGAGTTGTAGACCACCTTGGGAAGGGTCAGGGGAACGAGGAAGCGGGCCACCCACAACCAGGAGGGGGCCCGGATTCCCCGAAAAAGGTCCAGGAGGTCGGGCGGCGCTGTCCGGACCGATTCGTAGACGGCGAAGGCCATGTTCCAGGCCATGCTGGTTGCGATGAGGACCACTGAAGCCGCCTCCACCCCCGTCTTCATGGAGGGGAAGAGAGGGATCATCATCAGGACGACCGCCGGAAAAAATCCCAGCACAGGGATCGACTGGAGGATGTCCAGGACTGGAATGAGGAGCCGGGGACCCCACCGGGTCAGGGCTGCGGCAAATCCGTAGAGGTAGGCAAAGGCCAGGGAGAGCAGATAGGCCAGAAAAAGACGGAAGAGGGAATGCAGGATGTCCCCGGGAAGGTCGGCCAGATCCTCCCTCGGAATGACAGGGACTCCGGACGGGGGAGTGCGAGAGAACAGGAGGACGACTCCCGACAGGATGCCCGCCACCAAAATGGTCGGAAGGAGAAAGGACATTCTCCGGAAGAAGGACGATGTCACCCGTTCTCCCAAAACGTGGTTCCTTGGGCAAAATCTTGAAAAAATTCCCCAATCCGGTAACATGGTGACAGTTTCATCGTCCATCCCGAAAAAAATTAACGCCACGGAAAGGTCCGCCCATGGAAACCCGAACGGCCCTTCTTTTCCTGGTGATTTTTGCGGCCTTTCTGGTCGCCGGAATTCTTTTCTTCCTTTTCCGGGCGATCAGGGTGCTCGAACGCATCGAATCCTCGACCCGCGAAATCGAATCGGCCACGCTTCCTCTCCTCCTGAGCCTCCGGAGGATGGCCGAAGAAATCGAGCCCGTGATCCAAAGGACCACGGAGCATTACCGGACGATCGAGGAGGGGATCGGATCCCTCACCCGGAACCCCCTCCTGTCCTTTCTTTCGCCGATCCTGAAGGCGGGAGGAGGGCCCATCCATGCCGTGACAAGCCTTTTCAGGATCGCCCGGGGCCTTGCCGCCGGCTTTTCCCGGGCCCGGGAGGTTCTCAAAGAGTCCCGTCCTCCCTTGAATCCCGCCTCTCCGTCCCCCAACACCAAGGAGGAACACCATGGCCAGTGACAGAAATGATACAGGACTTGCCCTCTTTTTGACAGGTCTGGCATTGGGCGCGATTGCCGGGGTTCTGCTTGCCCCCGCTTCGGGCGCCGAAACCCGCCGGAAAATCGCCGAAAAAGCTCGCTCCCTCAGGGAGGAGGCGGAAGAGGAGTTCGAGGAGGGTCTCGAGCATCTGAAGCACGATATCCCGGCCAAGAAGGAACGGTATGCCGAGGCGGTCAGGGAAGGCTGGAAGGCCTTCCGAACCACCCTCGAAAAGGACCGGATCCCCTCCGTCCCTCCCGGAGCCTGACCTCCATAAAAAAAGAGGGGGAAAACCCGTCGGGCCCCCCCCTCTTTCCGCTTCAGAATCCTCATGAAAACCTTTTATAGACGAACCGCTCCCGAAAGAAAATCTCCGCCGGTTCTTGTTGTCACCGGATGTCCGTCTTTGAATGTCACCGCTTCGACCCGGGGCGTCTGTCCCAGATGGCCCTCAAGGGGCATGGCCGACCGGTAGAGCGTTACGGAGGGTCGGGTTCCCGATCCTTCGGCGATCCGGATGGCCGAGAGCTTCTTGGTCACTTTGTCATAGTGCCAGGCGAGGAGGGTGCGGGAGCCGGACTTTCCCGTGCGCGAGAGCCATCCGTCGGGATCCTTCGAGGGATCGGCGCCGGGTCCCTGCGTCCGGGAGGAGGCGACGGAGGGCTTGTTGGTAATGGGGTTCACATGGCTCCAGAACTCGATGGGGTTGAAGATGATCACATCTCCCAGACCGGCCAGTCCGTAGACAGGAAGAATCACCATGAGGGCGGTCAGTCCCGACCGGGCCCATTTGTTCTCCACGCTCCCGTTCGCCTTGTAAAGGGTGTGGACCAGGGCAAACTGGCCATAGCACCCCGAAAGGACCGTCGTCAAGGCAATCAGAGCCATTCCTGCCCCAAATCGCTTCATCGTCATTCCCATATCAACCTCCTTTTATGATTTTCTAGGGAACCCCTGAAACTCGGGTCCCCGATGAACCGCTGGGGCTAGCGTAGAAGATTCCCCCTGAAATGGCAAGGGAGTTTCCGGAGATGTAGCAGGTGAGGGCCTGCGGGCAGATCATGCCGGTAAAGGCCAGCTGGGCGGCGGCCGGCGGAAGGATCTGGGGAATGGCCGCCTCTCCCGAAACCGATCCCCCGGCAAGGGCCGTGAGCTGGTAGAGGGCTCCATTCTGTCCGTAGGCGTAGACGGTGCTTCCCGGACCGATATAGATCCCTGAAAGCGATGGAGGCATCTGGTTCCCGCCCGCCCCCAGAAGGAGGGTCGAGGACCAGGTCGCCCCCCCGTTGGTCGTCTCGAGAAGGGCTCCGGTCCCGTCGACATAGCAGGTGGAGACCGAAAGGCAGCCCACGCCGCTCACTCCCTGCGGCGCCAGGGCCTGGGGGACGATGATGAGTGTCCACGTCTGCCCTGAGTCTCCCGAGTACAGCAGGGCGTTCAATCCGGTTCCCGAGGTGGTCGAGGCGGAGATCCAGAGCGAGGAGCCCAGAAGGAAGACCTGGTTGAAATTGGCGGGGCCGATGGCCGCCGACAGGACGTTGAGATCGGGGGTCCACGAGGCCCCGGGACTGGTCTGGAGGAGCAGGGTGTTGTTGTCCCCCACGATCGCGCAGGCGGGGGTTCCCGAACTCTGGCAGACGACCTCGTTGAAGGTCAGGTTGCCGTTCGTGGTCACGTTGGTGATCGAAAAACTCTGGCCTCCGTTCGCGCTCGTAAGGATCAGGCCCTGGTTTCCGACAATGATGCACTGACTCCCCGAAAGACAGGCGATCGAGGTCAGGTTGAAGTTTGCGAGCGCCGCGCCCAGCCCGCTGTTGGCAGGAAACCACTGCTGTCCGCCATTCTGGGAGACGAGAAAAAGACCTGCCTGGCCTACGGCAATGCAGCTCTGGGGGGAAGGGCAGGCAATGGCAGAAGGCTCCGACCCGGAGGGGGTATAGGCCAGAAGCCAGAGGAGGGCGGATGGAGCCTGGCAGGCCGCCCCGAAAAGGAGCAGCAGAAGGGTCGCCACCCTGATTCCCCGTCCTGCCCGCCTTTTTTCAGAAAGCCGCTCCCCCTCATGCCCCTTCAAATTTGCTTCCTCCCACACGAGAAATCCTCTTCAGGTTTTGTCTGTTTTTTAATGGTTCATGGTAGAATTTTCGGGCAGGGATTTTCGAGACCCGAACTGATTTCGGCATCGGAGGAGCGGCCCTCTTGACACCCCTTGAAGGAAGTCCGGATTTGCTGTCTCCCGGAACGGTCTCATTCCGATCCCTGACCTTCCGGACCCTCCTTCTCTTTTTCCTGATTCTCTCCCTCCTGTCCTCACTTCTTCTCCTTCTGGCCACCCGTCATCTTTCCTCGAAGACCCGGGCTCTCGAAAGACGGACTGACCTCTTTCTGCATATGGACAACGACCTCGAGTCGATCCGGAGCGCAACTCTCAGGAGAAAGATCCTGGAGGAATCCCCAAAAGGTGTCGGACCTTCCGTCCGCGCCGTCCTGCGGGGTCTTCTCCTGCAGTCGAAAGCCGCTTTTGCCGACATGAGGCAGACCCGAATTCCCCCTCCGGCAGACCGAGACATGAGGGATCTCGCACGGGACCTGACATTGGTGGAACAAAACATTGGGCGTCCCGAAACCATTCCCGGGAACACCAGCCTTTTTACGACAGAAAGCGACATCCTGTCGACAGTCTCCCGTTTGCACCGTCTATCTGAACGGGAGGGAAAGACGGCCGGCCTCCGTCTCCACGACCTTCGCCACCAAAGGAGCCGACTTCTTTCCCTGTCCCTTTTGGCGATCATGGCCGGGTTGGCCGCGGCCCTCCTGTTCGCAGCCCTCTTGCGCCTCTTCAAAAAACAGCAGCAGAACGTTGCCCTCCGGGACAACCTTCTCCGGGGGGTCCTTGCCTCTGCCGGAAACGGCATTCTTCTCAAGGATGAGAAAGGTCGGTGGATCGAGCTCTCGCCCCGGGCGGAAGAGCTTCTGGACCTTCCGGCCGGCGGATCTGGTCTCCTGGGGAAGACAGATTCGGAGGTGGCACTTCTCTACCCGCAGCTGGCAGACTTTTCCGCGGAAAGCCTTCTCATCGACCGGACCGTCCTTTCCCAGGGACGCTCCTTTCATACCACCGAATCCATCACGGGGAGAGATGGCCTGGAACACCACCTTCTCGTCGACCGTTCGCCCCTGAATTCAAAAGAGAAACAGACACTGGGAACGATTACCACACTAGTCGACATCAGTGACCGGATCATCCTGGAAAATCTGGGTTACGCCACGACCCGGATCGCCTCCCTGGCCCTTGAAGAAGGGGAACTCCAGGGTCTTCTGTCCCGTGCTGTGGGCATCATCCTGACTCACAGCCCTTTTCTGCTGATATGGACAACCCGGATCAATCCGGAAAACGGCCCGGGTGAGATTCTCCTGGACGCCCATGCGAGCCGCTTCCCCCGTCTTTCTTCTCCGGACCCTCCCCTGTTCAGGGTGGACCCGGAATCCTCACAACTTCTTCTCGACAACAGGGAAACGATCGAGCATTGGGTCGTTCGCACCCGGCGCCCCCTGACCGAACAATCCCTGACGCTGACCCCCACCTCCCGGAAATTCCCCTTTCTCGAACCGGCCTCGACCCAAGACCAGCCATTGCGGGCAAGTACCGCGGTCTTTCCCCTCTTTTGCGGCGGAAGGCTCCAGGGAACCCTGGGAATCCTCTCACGAAACCATCATTCTGTCCCCCCCTCCATGGAGGTCGCTCTGGGGAGGATCGCCGAAACCCTCTCCCTC
>JAJYPO010000136.1 GCA_021795275.1 Nitrospirota bacterium
CGACAAGTGTCAGCGTCATCAAGAGGAGGAATCCGGCGTTTGCAGGAGAAGGTCCAGGAAGATCCGGAGGAGAGACTGGGGGTCGTCGGCTCTCACGAGGATCCCGCTGATCGCCAGTGTCTCCGCTCCGGCCAGGAGGAGCTCCCGGGCATTGTCGGGGGTGAGACCTCCGATTGCCACCAGGGGAAGGGAGGAGAGCTCCCGGGTTTCGGGGAGGGCGCCGGGACCCCGGGGCAAAACCCCCGTCTCCTTCGTCGTTGTCGGGAAGATCGGACCTACCCCAAGGTAGTCGGGGGCGACGGTGAGGGCCCGCATCACTTCGGCCCGGTTGTGGGTCGAGACTCCCAGGTGAAAGGCGGGCCGGGGCCTGACAAACTGGGCGTCCAGGGCCGAGAGATCGGTCTGCCCCAGGTGGACCCCGTCGGCCCCCGTGAGGATCGCAATGTCGGGCCGGTCGTTGATCGTAAAGAGACATCCCGTCTCCTCGGTCCATCGCCGGATTTTCTCTGCGAGATCGAAGAGGGCCCGGTCGTCCTGGGCCTTGTCCCGGAGCTGGAACCAGGGGAGGCCGGCGCCGAGAAGATCCCGGAGGTGGCGCTCGAAGAGGGACAGGTCGGAAAAGTCCTGGGTGCCGGAGAGAAAAAGAAGGCGGGGAAAGGAGGTCATCGACTCAGGCGTCGGGGTCGGCGGGTTCCGTGCCGGAAGCCTGGGCACGCCGCTCCATGAAATGCTCCACAAAGGAGGTGGAATAGCGGCCCGAGCGGAAGGTGGGATCCCGGAGAACCTCGAGATGGAAGGGGATGGTCGTCCGGATTCCCTCGACCCGCATCTCGGTCAGGGCCCGGAGCATGCGGTCCATCGCCTCCTCCCGGTTCCGTCCGGTGGCGATCACCTTGGCCACGAGGCTGTCGTAGTGCGGCGGGATCACCGCTCCCTGGTAGGCGGCGGTATCGACGCGGATTCCCGGGCCCCCCGGAAGGACGAGACGGGTGATGGTGCCGGGAGATGGGGTAAAGGTCCAGGGATCCTCGGCGTTGATCCGGCATTCGATGGCATGGCCCTCGGGACGGGCCGGGGGGGAGGGAATCGGCTCTCCCAGGGCCACCTGGATCTGGGCCTTGACCAGGTCGTAGCGGAAGATCGACTCGGTGACCGGATGCTCGACCTGGATCCGGGTGTTCATCTCGATGAAAAAGAAGCGTTCCTCCGGATCCACGAGAAACTCGACCGTACCGGCGTTCACGTAGTCTGCCGCCTTCGAGGCGGCAATCGCTGCCTGGCTCATCGCCGACCGGAGCGCCGCGGTGATGAAGGGGGAGGGGGCTTCCTCCAGGAGCTTCTGGTGGCGGCGCTGGATCGAGCAGTCGCGCTCGCCAAAGGTCAGGATCTCCCCCTTGCCGTCGCCCAGGATCTGGATCTCGATATGGCGCGGGTTGATGAAGAAGCGCTCGATATAGACTTCCTTGTTCCCGAAGGCCTGGAGGGCCTCCGTCTGGGCGGTCTGGAAGGCGTTCGAGAATTCGTCGGGAGAGGTGACGATCCGCATCCCCCTTCCGCCACCTCCTCCGGAGGCCTTGATGATGAGGGGGTAGCCGATTTCGGAGGCGACGTCGAGCCCGTCGGATTCGGAGGAGATGGTGCCGACGCTCCCCGGGACGACAGGAACGCCGGCCTCCCGCATCAGGGCCTTGGCCCGGGCCTTGTCCCCCATGAGGGCGATCGTCTCGGGAGAGGGGCCGATGAAGACGATGCCGGCGGCATGACAGATCTCGGCGAAATGGGCGTTTTCGGAGAGGAAGCCGTATCCCGGGTGGATGGCATCGGCCTGGGAGATCTCGGCGGCGCTGATGATGTTGGGGATGTTCCGGTAGCTCCCGTGGCCCTCGGGCGGACCGACGCAGACCGCCTCGTCGGCCATCTGGACGTGGAGTGCTGTTCTGTCGGCAGTCGAGTAGATGGCCACCGTGTCGAGGCCGAGATCCCGGCAGGCCCGGATCACCCGGACGGCGATTTCTCCCCGGTTGGCCACCAGAACCTTCCTGAAACGCCGCTTGGAGGGGGTGGCCATCAGAAAGCTTCTTCCGCCTTCGTGTCGATCTCGATGAGGGGCGTCCCGTATTCCACCGGCTGGCCGTTCTCGACCAAAAAGGCCCGGACCGTCCCTTCGACTTCCGACTCGATTTCGTTCATGAGCTTCATGGCCTCGATGATGCAGAGGATCTGTCCCTTGGTGACCGCGGTCCCGATCTCCACATAGGGGGCCGCGTCGGGGGAGGATGAGCGGTAGAAGGTCCCCACGATGGGGGAGGTGATGATCCGGACCGTCTCCGGACGGAGCACCTGGGGGGAGAGGGGTGCCGGCGTCCCGCTTCGCGGAAGAGGGACCTCCCCGGGTTCGGAGACAGACTGGAAGGATCCCTGGAAGGGAGAACGCTGGATCCGGAGACGGGCCCCGTCCCGCTCGAACTCGAAGGAGAGCAGGTTGTGCTCCCGGACGAGTTCCAGAATCTCCCTGATGTCATCGTTATTCATTCACATTCGCCCTCTCGCATTTTCGGTGGCCGTCAGTTGGCGGAGCGGACCCGCTCGATGTACTCCGAAGTCCGGGTGTCGACCTTGATCACATCCCCTTCCTGGAGGTGAAAGGGAACCTTGACGGTGGCCCCCGTCTCGACCCTGGCCGGCTTGGATCCGCCCGAGGCCGTGTCGCCCTTTCGGGCCGGGTCGGTTTCGACGATGGCCAGTTCGACGAAGGTCGGAAGGTCGATGGTGATGGGTTTGTCCTTGTAGAAGAGAATGCTGACCGGCATCTGCTCCTTCAGGAAAAGGACCCGGTCCCCGAGTTCCTTCTTCGACAGGGTGATCTGTTCGTAGTTGTCGGTGTCCATGAAGATGTAATCCTCGCCCTGGGCGTAAAGGAACTGCATGGACTTCTCCTCGACATCGGGAACGTCGAATTTCTCTCCAGAACGGAAGGTCCGCTCGATGACGAGCCCCGTCTTCATGTTCTTGAGCTTCGTCCGGACGAAGGCTCCGCCCTTTCCCGGTTTGACATGCTGGAATTCGACGATGAAATAGGGTTCCCGGTCGACTTCCAGTCTTGCTCCACCACGAAAATCGCTGGTGACGATAACGGCCATGCGTGCTCCTTGATTTCTCCGGAAAAGTCCGGAGTATTGTTGGTTTTCAGGGTGGCGCGGGGTCCTGCTTTTTTTGTTCGAGGAAGGCGAGGAGTCCCAGGATGCCCAGGCGGTAGACGACGGGACCCAGCCCGCAGATCACCCCCGCGGCAATGTCGCTGATCAGGCTTTTTGTCCGGAATGGCTCCCGGCGGTAAACATTCGAGAGATGGACCTCAACCACCGGAAGGTCCACGGAGAGAAGGGCGTCCCGGATGGCGATGCTGGTGTGGGTGTAGGCGCCGAGATTGGCGACAATCCCGGATATTCCCTCGTCAGCGGCCTGGTGAATCCGGTCGATGAGGGCCCCTTCATGGTTCGACTGGAAAAAAACAGGGGAAAATCCCTCCGCCTGGCCCATCCGGAGGATCTCTTCGTGGATTTCCCCGAGAGTTTTCCGGCCATACTGGGCAGGCTCCCGGGTTCCCAGGCGGTTCAGGTTCGGTCCCTGAAGTATCAGGATCCGTGTCACCCTAGGTGTTCCCACGGGAGGCCCCGATCGCCTGGGAGACCAGAAGGCGGCAGAGTCCCACATTGGCGCCGGGCTTCAAGGCGAGGAAGAGCGCCTCGTTTTTGTTGACGGGGAGACCATAGAGCACGGCGTGATCCATCCAGACGACCGTTCCCTGGAGCTCTCCCCAGTTTAAAAGGCGGGTCATCTCGGTGACGGCCCGGACGATCTCCACTCCCTCGGCGGCCAGGATATCGGCCCAGTGGCCGGAATCGCTGGCTTCCGCGGAAAGTCCGTCCAGCGTCATCCGGACAAATCCGATCATCTCCCGCCCCATTCGGTCCCGGACCTTGTCGATGATCTGGCCCGTGAGTCCCTCGACAGCGGCTGACGCGGTGAGGCCCGAAGAAAGGAGCGGCTCGGGGGAAGGGGCTGTGGCCTCGGGGGCCACCCCGACCGGGACCTCCTCTTCCTCCGCTTGCTCGGGGGAGAAGACAGGAAGAGCCTCTTCCTGGGGCTCAGGGATGAAAAGGGGTTCGGAGATGGGTGGAGCCGGCATCGGTTCGGCCTCTGCCACCGGTTCGGGGGTGGACTCGGGAATTTCGTGCGGGGGTTCGGAAGCTTCGACCGGAGATCCGGTCATGCGAAGCATCGTCTTGACGGTATTGATCTTTTCCGGAAGGGAGGAGCTTTGGGTGTCCCGGGCGAAGGCCGCTTCGTAGACCTCCAGAGCCTCTTCCATGTGTCCCTGGTCGAAGAGGAGGTCTCCCATCGTCTCGGTCTTTGGAAGACCGGAGGTGGAACTTCCGGCCGCAACGGCCGGTGGAGGTTCGGGGGAGGGGGCTTGGGCCTCGAGAGCTCCGGAAGTCCCGGAAGAGACCTCCTCCGTCTCGGCCAGAATCGGGGAAGGCGCTCCCGTCTCCAGTCCTTCCTTCTGATTTTCCGCGGCCTCGGCAAAGAGTTCGTGGGGCATTTCGACGATGGTCTCCTCTCTTTGGGTCTCCTCCAAAGGCTCGGGGGATCCTTTTTCCGGGACGGTCGGGACCGCCTGTAGGGGGGCGGCCATTTCCCGGCCCTGGACCTTGGCCAGGACCTTCAGCATCTCCGGATCGTTGGGCGACAGGGCCATGGCGGCGTCAGCCATGGCCTTTGCCTCGGAGAAACGGTCCTTGTCGAGATAGAGTTCGGCAAGATTCTTGAGGGCCAGCAGATTGTCGGGAATGGTCCGGTTCACGAACTCGAACTGTTCGATCGCGCGGTCGGTTTCTTTTTCTTCCCGAAGAAGCTTTCCGTAGGCAATGCGGGCGGCCAGGTAATAGGGATAGTACTCCTCCCCGTTCTTGAGGAGTTCGAGGGCTTCCGCCCGGCGTCCGGCCTCGATGTAGGCTTCGGCCAGCTGAAGGAAGGATCGGCTTTTCGGATTGGCCTTGATGCGCTCTTCCAGAACCTTCAGTTCATCCTGATTCATACAATCCGCCATGTGGAAGGATGAGAGTCCGGATCAGGAATTCCGTAATCAGAAAATCGAAGGCGGCCCGGAGCCGGTGTCCGGGCCTGTTGACCTTCATCCTCCGGCTTTCGGAAGGGGATTCCCGATCTTGACGGAGCTGTGCCGATTTGGGGAAAGGCTCTATATCATTGGCCTGTCGTGCACCTGAAACACCACGCAAAAAGTCTTTCCGGACCAGGGATCCTAAGTCCGGAGGCTCTTTCCTGGCGCAGAGTCGTTCCCAAGGTCGTGTCCCCAGCCCCGCAGAATGGGGAACAGTATATCAAGGAAGGCCATAAATTAAAATCCACGATTTGACCCTGTCGCCCATGTGGGAGCTTCCGTGAATTTCCGGGCGGGAAGGGGGAGGGTGTCCGTTCGAGGAAAGGGATTTTTCCTGATTGGGCTCCGTTTTTATCAGGAAGGATTCCGCCATCCCGTAGCCGTGATGGCGTCGAGGATCTGTCCGGCGATGGCGGTCTTGTCCGCCCGCGGAAGGGTCCGGAATTCCCCCGCCGGGGTGACGAGGGTCACCTCGTTATCCGGAGAGGAAAATCCGATGTCGGAGCGGGAGATGTCGTTTGCAACCAGGAGATCCACCCCCTTTTTCTGGCATTTTTCGAGCAGGCTGGCCGGATCGAGGGAGGATTCGGCGGCAAAGCCGACCAGAAACTGACCCGGCTTTTTCAAGGCCGAAAGACCTTTCAGGATGTCGGCATTTTCGA
Organism: Nitrospirota bacterium; assembly: GCA_021795275.1. Next base: position 5,845 of record JAJYPO010000136.1, read on the forward strand.
CGAGGGAGAGGGACCATTCCCGGCCGTCCTTTTTCCTTTTGCCCGCCACCGGATCCTTCGGACGGTAGTCGGAGACGGCCGCCGCCATGATCAGAAGCTGGTGCGAAGGAAAGAGGGAGCGGAGGCGATCCTCCATCTCCCGGGCCGTAGTGACAGGGTGATGGTCCGTGCCGGGGACGGGAGGGAGAGAGGTCGGTCCCGAGACGACCGTCACCTGGGCCCCCCGGTCGAGGGCCGCCCGGGCCAGGGCCTCGCCCATCCGGCCGGAGGAGCGGTTTCCGATGTAGCGGACGGAGTCCAGGGGTTCGAGGGTGGGTCCTGTGGAGATGAGGATCCGGAGCCCCGAAAGGGGAGCCTGGACAGGGGGAGATTTCC
>JAJYPO010000137.1 GCA_021795275.1 Nitrospirota bacterium
TCGTCCTCCTTATCCTTATTGCGGGAGCCGTTCATGTCGTGGGACTGGCTTCGAACCGGATTGTTCGCCTTTCCACGGCGAGCGTCAGGAAGCATGGGGCAGCTCCCGGAGAGTTTCGTCCGATGGGAGGGGTCTTGACAGAGGCCCTTCCCGGGTCAAACAATTCGAAGATCAATGAAGCATCCAGAAATCTTCAGGAAGGGAAGAATCTTGCTCCAACGGCCCAGATTCAAGTCGATTCCTCGGGTTACAAAATCCCCAAGGGGTTTGTCCTGATCCCCGCCGGTCCTTTCTGGATGGGATCCGAGGACAACTTCGCCAATTTCGACGAGAAACCGGTCCACAAAGTCTATCTTCCCCCCTTTCTGATCGAAAAGACTCTTGTGACAAACAGGGAATTTAAGGAATTTGTGGACAGTGCCCACTATATTCCTCCCGGGAACTGGAAAAACGGAACCTATCCTCCGGGCAGGGGGAATTATCCTGTGACCTATGTTTCGATGGAAAATGCCCTGGACTACGCCCGTTTCAGACGTGCGAGACTTTGCACGGAGGAAGAGTGGGAAAAGGCCGCCCGTGGCATCGACAAAAGAATGTGGCCCTGGGGGAGCACCTGGGATCCAAGGCGAGCCAATGCCAATTATACGGTTGGGGATACCTCCCCGGTCAATCGTTACCCCATGGGAGCCAGCCCCTATGGTGTCCTCGATATGGCGGGAAACGTTTTCGAATGGACAAGTTCAAAGTACAGACCCTATCCGGGAAATACCGCCAACAAGGCAAGGTTCTACTCTTATAGGGTGGATGCAACGGGGGCCCTCCACCCCGTCAAGGGCAAGACTTACTTTGTTCTTCGGGGGGGATCCTGGAAGAGTGATCAGTACAGTGCCCGTGTTAGTGCCAGAAATCCGACATGGCCGTTCTATGCCTCTGACTTCTTCGGTTTCCGGCTCTGCATGGATGCGCATCGCTGAACGATTAATGACTCAAGGAGCCTGACATGACAAGGGATGAAAGAATCAAGGACTACATCATGAAGTTTTACTATGCCTGTCTCCTGTATGCGATTATCGGATTTTCCTGGGGGGCAGTCATGGGGGGGGTTGAAACCTTCCGAAACTTCGTCCAGGCGGGGGCAGGTGGTCCTTCCGACCTTATCGTGCTCGGGCATACCCACATCAATCTTCTTGGCTGGGTGGAGATGGCCATCTTCGGATCGATGTATTATATCGTTCCAAAAATTTACAAGGGCCCGCTCTACAGTTATCGTCTCCTGAAAATCCATTTCTGGATGCATAATATCAGTCTTGTCGGCATGGTGCTTGCCTTCTGTATTGCCGGATACAAGGGAGGCATGATACTCCTGCACGGAAATGTGGCCGACATCAAGCCGGTGGAGGCCCCCTACATGGAAATGGTCGGGATATTCGGCATGTTTGTCCTTCTTGCCAATATCATCTTTGCCTACAATATCTACATGACCGTCCAGGTTGCCAAGGGACGGCGGGAACTTCCTGCCGGAGAACGGGAAGAGGCCTCAGCCGAACTTCTTGCGGGAATACCGACCTCGGTCGGCCAGGTGCGCCAGTAAGTGAAATCGTCAGGGAGATCCCCTCTTTTGTTTAAGCTTTACAAACCCCTTCTTCTGGGGGCAATATGGGGAATGTGGGAGGTATTGGTTCCCGAAACATCATGGGCGTACCTTCCCCGTTATGTTCACGTCACACTGGGACTTCCCTGGTTTGCCTACCTGTTCTTTCTCTTGGGAATCCTTGTGCCTGTGTTTCTGTATCTCGGAATTTCCTGGTATTTCAAACGGGAACTGGAAAAACCAGGGCACGGCAAGGGATCGCGGGACGAAGACGCGGAGGAATAGGAACTCCGGGGCCCTGAACATATTCTGAAGGAACGGGAGCCCTCAATTCATGGAACAGACGCAACCTCTCATACCGATGCCGAAAATTGGCACTCAGCCGATAAAGACCCGGAAAATCCGCATCACACATGTCCGTTATGCCGTTCAGACAGCCGTCATCGTCCTGCTTGTCCTCCTGCCCTTTACGGGGGTCTTCCACGTAGATCTTTCAACCGGACGATTTGTTGTCTTCGGGTACCAGGTCTGGTGGAGCGACTTTTTTCTGATACTTCCCTTCTGGCTTTTTGTCATCACCGCCATGACCGCTGTCTATGCTGTTCTCGGGATGGTTTACTGCGGGTGGGCCTGTATCCAGAACACATTTTCTGAGTGGACCAACAGCCTTGCCCGTTTCGCCTTCGGTTCGGCCTCGCTTGGGCCGGGGATCGGGGAGGTCTCCCTATCCTCTCCTCGCCCCAAAAAAATTTCCCTTGTCAAAAAGGGAGTCCAGTGGTCGCTTTTCCTGGGCGGCATCACTCTGTTTTCCCTGTTGGTGTCGATCATCATCACGGCCTATGTGATTCCTCCCCGGACCCTTTTCAACGATCTGGTCTCGGGACGGAACCATACAGTCTATTGGCTGGTGTTCGGGCTCGGCGGGGTGATGTTCCTGAATCTGCTCCTGGTTCGCCACTACTGGTGCAAATGGGTCTGTCCCTATCCCCTTTGGCAGCATATGTTCAAGACGGACGATACCCTCAAGGTGGCCTTTGACCACCGGCGGCGAAATGAATGCACGGGATGCAACCTGTGTGTCAAATCCTGTTTCATCGACATTGATCCAAGGGATACGAAAAACTATTCGCGGTGCATCAATTGCGGTGAGTGTGTGGTTGCCTGTGAAGACTACTCTGCGAAACGGGGGCTTCCGTCTCTTCTGACATTCCACAAGAACGGGGTCTATGTCGATTCGGACGGCGTCATGAAAGGGCGGAAAATCTCTCCCGGAACAGCCCGGTTTCTCGTTGCCGGAGTCGGGAGCCTATTCCCTCTCGCCCTTTTTATTTACGGAATCGTGACCTATTCGCCCTATCATGTCACGGTCAGTCAGGTTCCGGGACGTCTTGACCAGTTTGAGGTGGGGCTTTACAACAAGACTCCGCGGACGGAAAGGTTTTCGATCGGGGAGTCAGGGCTGCCGCCCGACCGGGTCATCTTCGAGACGACACGAGTCGAAATCCCCCCGGGTTCGCACCGGAAGATCTACTTTACGGTGAATTCCGGGCAGGATCTTACTCCTGGTCTGCACAACTTTACGGTCACGGTCAATTCGAAAACCCCAAAGCCGGGAGAGTTCAGCCAGGTTGCCACAGTCTATGTCCTGGGCAGGAAATCCTAGGAACGACCGTCTAGGGAGTCCAGGGGGCCCGGAGCGCATCGGCAAGCTCTTCCGGCGGGAAGGCCGGAAGGGTTTTCTGGATTCCCGAGCCCAGGTGCTTGAGTGTGATGGTTCCCGCTGATAGTTCGTCGCCACCCAGAAGACCGATAAAGAGGGCTCCTTCCCGCTCTGCCTGGAGAAAGGCCTTCTTGATCCGGGCCTGCCCAAATATTCCGACGGCAGAAATCCCCTGATATCTGAGGGCTGCGAGAATCCTGTGAGCATAGGGTCTCGCCGTCTCCTCCAGCGGGTGAATGGCAAGGTGGACTGCAGGTCGTGTCGCCTGGGGAAGTGTTCCTGCGAGTTCTCTGAGCAGGAAGAGTCTTTCCAGTCCAATGGCAAGCCCCACACCTGGAACGTCCGCTCCTCCCAGGTGACGAACCAGCCCGTTGTACCGGCCTCCCGCCGCCCATGTCGATTGGGCTCCCAGGGCGTCCGACACCCATTCGAAGGCCGTTTCTGTATAATAGTCCAGCCCTCTGACTAGTCTGTGGGTTACAGTGAAAGACAGACTCTCCCCTTCAAGGCCCCGGCAGACACGTTCAAAATGGTTCCGGGAGGCCGGACAGAGGAACTCGACAAGGTGGGGGGCCGCTTCGAGGACTGGCTGGCAGGAAGGAATTTTGCAATCGAGAACCCGGAGAGGGTTCGTCTCCGTGCGTCTTTGGCACGTTTCGCAGAGAAGGTCCCGGTTTTTCACGAGATAGCTGACAAGGATCTCGCGATAGGCGGGTCGGCATTCCGGACATCCCATGCTGTTGATGAGGAGCCGTGAGGCCGGAACGTTCGTTGCCCGGGCATGACGACTGACGGTGGCAATCAGGTCTACATCGTCATCCGGATCCGAGGATCCGAGAAGTTCTGCACCTGCCTGGTGAAACTGGCGAAGCCGACCGGCCTGCGGACGTTCGTGCCGGAACATCGGTCCTTGGTAATAAAGCCGCTCCACGTGTCCTGGTTCTGCCAGACGGTGTTCTATGGCAGCCCGGATGAGAGAGGCGGTCCCCTCCGGTCTGAGGGCCAGCGACTCTCCCCCTTTTCCGGAAAATAGGTACATTTCTTTTTCCACAATATCAGTCGATTCCCCGATCGAACGTGAAAAAAGATCGGCCGATTCGAAGACGGGGAGCCGGACCTCCCGGAAGCCGGACCGGCCAAAGACCTCCCGAATCTCGTCCTCCAGCTGGCGAAAGGTTTCCGAATCAGGGGGGAGGAGATCCTTGACCCCACGGGGTGCCTGGTACTTCATGCATGTCCGATCGTAAGAAGGTCTATGGGGGAGAGGCCGGGCGTATTTCCGTTTTCCGAAATGAAATCATCAGAAGATCATTCTAGCAGAGGCCGATGGCAAACAAAAAGAGTCGAAAAGTCGACATTATCGGAGAACTCTCCCGGGGATTCACCCGGAGAACCGTTCCGGAGGGGTACATGGACGATCCTGTGTCCCGGAGAGCCTATGGCGATTATTTTGGGGAAGTGAGCTTCGAAAAGGGAGCGGCGCTCTCCCGGGAGATCCGGAACCGGAGAACTCCCGATTTTTCCGGGAAAGGACGCCTCTCCATGGTGGATCTCGGCACCGGGACGGGGGAATTTGTCATCGGCCTTTCGGAGGGTCTCCTTCCTGACATTCCGGGTGGAATCGACCTCCTGTGTGTCGACCGGTCTCTCGCGGCTCTTAAGGAGTTTTCCGGTCAATGGGCCCGCCCTGAAGGGATTTCGCTCCGCCTTGTGCCGGCGCTCCTTCCTGAGGCATTGGACCTGGTCAAGACGTCCGGAACCGTCGATGTGCTTTCCATGGCAAATCTCCTGGCAGAAAACGAGGACCGTCTCTCCGGTTTCCTCGACCTCCTGTCAGGGTTTCTGGAGGAGCTTTCCCCCGGTGGACTGATGATTCTGGTCGAACCGGCGGACCGCCGCTCCTCCCGGACTCTTCTTGGTCTGGGAGACCGTCTTCTCGAACTTTTTCCGGATCTTCGCATCCTGGCTCCCTGTCCGAATGACCGGAGAGGACTCTGTCCCTCGCTCGCTTCTCCCGACGGCTGGTGTCACGAAGACCGCCCGGCTGCCTTTTCCCACTCCCTGACAAGGACTGCCGCCTCCCTTGGACATATCAAGGATTCCCTGAAAATGACCTATCTCATTCTCTCCCGGGGAGAGAAAGTGGCCGGAGAGGACGAGGAAAGCTCCCTCCGCCTGGTTTCCCCTCTGCACAAGGAAAAAGGAATGTCCTGGGGGATGTTCTGCGACGGGGGCACGCTTTTTCGCCTGCGCCTTAAAAATCGGAATCGCAATGAGGAAACGAGAGCCTTTGCCCACCTGAAACGCGGGGAGACGATCCGGAAACCGGGCCTTATTTCTTCGGAGAATGAGACATCGACCGGAGCCTTTGCCGATTGGCCCTCCGAAATCCCCCTGACCGGACTCTTTCGGCCGGACGGGTCTCCCTGGACTCATTCCGGGGAGGAGATGTAGGTGGAAATTTGGCCGGTCATGGCCCCTCACAGTCCGGATTTGCTTTCCTCCTGGAAGGGGGGGGACGGACGGGAGATGATTGGGAAGTTCGTCGGACTTCGCCAGGAGATTTTCGCGCGCTCATCCGACCCATTTACTGCCGTGATCGCCTATACCCCCGGATGGCAAACCAGAAATGTCACTCTTGTCGATCCGGCGCCCGAACACTGTTCCTCCCGGGATTTCTCGGGATTTGGCCACCACTATCAGTACGATCCTCCGGGCGATCCCCTTCTGGCCCGACGCTTGATCTCCTCTGCGAGGGGGCTCGGCATGGCCGTGGCAGAGGGAGTCCATGGTGTCGACCACTCCATATCCGTTCCCCTGTTTTTTCTTCTCCCCGAAGGAACCACCCCGGTCATTCCAGTCTCCCAGAATCTTTCGGGAGTGAGGCAGGCCTTACTTCTGGGT
>JAJYPO010000138.1 GCA_021795275.1 Nitrospirota bacterium
TCTCGACGCTTCGTGGTCGAAAACCCTCGATAAGCTACCATTCGATTCCAGTTTTTGGAGATCTCTCCATCGACAAACTCACCATGCGGTCCATTCGTATCTGGATCGCCCAACTCAAGGACATCACCCATAAGCAATCGCATCAACAACATTTTCGTTCATTTGAAGGGCGGACTGGGCGATGCCTTCGATGACGGGATCATCGACCGGAACCCGATGGACCGGATCAAGAACCTGCCCCTTGAGACCCGTCCTCCGGATCCCTTCACGCCCTAAGAGGTGGGTATCATTCTCCTCACTGCGGAGGGACCCTGTATCGTCGTTCCAGGGTTTTCTCGTGATCGGATTCGTGAAGATCCGTGTCGCATGATCACCTCCGGAGCCTGCTGCAGTTCGCCTTCTGGGCGGGACTCCGGACAAGCGAGCTGATCGCCCTCTAATGGGGGCGTTGACTGGAAGAGGGGATCGGTGTTCGTACGGAGAGCGATTGTCCGGAATGTCACGAAAGAAATGAAAACGAAGGCCGGAATGCGTGAGATGACGCTTCTTGTCCCGCCACGGGAGACGCTTGAGGCCCAGAAAGAACATTCCCTTCTTCCGGGAGGACGGATCTTCACGAATCCGATCACGAGAAAACCCTGGAACGACGATACGGTGATCATGCGACACTGGCGGTCCGTTCTCCGGAAAGCCGGGGTCCGAAACCCTTACCAGACACGTCACACCTATGCGAGCCTGCTTTTGTCGGCTGGCGAGAATCCGATGTGGATGGCGTCCCGGATGGGACATTCGGATTGGAGGGATGATCCGGAAGCGGTACGGACGCTGGATTCCGTCCGTCGATCCTTCGGTGGGAGAAAAAACGAACCGGATCGCTCAAAAAATCGGTCCGGATGGTGACAGGAGAAAAATAGGGTTAACTAAGTTATCTTGATTCAGTAAATATCAATGGTGCCGAAGGCGGGACTCGAACCCGCACGACCTTGCGATCACTAGACCCTGAACCTAGCGTGTCTACCATTCCACCACTTCGGCGCAAACTGAGAGCTTCTGGAAAACTCAACCATTTTACTGATTTTTCATTTCAAATCCAAGAGGAATTTTCAAGCCGGAAGCGGGACGGGATCTCGGAATATCCGCCAGCTTCTGAAGACGGCAATTGGGTTAAGGAGATTGCCAGGACAATGAGAACAATGAACGAGGAGGAACTGGAGCGATGTCTGATCAACACCAGGGTGGACAAACACGAATGGAGTCTGACAGCATGGGAGCGATCCCTGTTCCGGCAGATCGATACTGGGGAGCGCAGACAGCCCGTTCCCTGATCTATTTCGCTATCGGGGAGGATCGCATGCCGGTTCCTGTCATTCGGGCCTTCGGTGTGCTGAAGAAAGCCTGCGCCCTTGCGAACCAGGACTTGGGACTGATGCCGAAGGAAAAGGCGGATCTCATTTCAGCCGCGGCCCAGGAGGTGATTGATGGAAGATTTGACAGCGAGTTTCCGCTGAGAATATGGCAGACGGGCTCGGGGACGCAGACCAACATGAATGCAAACGAAGTGATCGCAAATCGCGCGATCGAGGCTGCTGGCGGGGAGAGGGGATCCAAAAAACCGGTCCATCCCAATGATGACGTCAACCGGAGCCAGTCCTCAAACGACACCTTCCCCACGGCCATGCATATTGCCGCTGCTCTCGAAATTTCAGGAAAGCTTCTTCCCTCTCTTGCCCTTCTTCGAAATGCGCTCGAAGCCAAGTCCAGAGAATTCTCCGACATCGTCAAGATCGGAAGGACCCATCTGATGGATGCCGTTCCGCTGACCCTTGGCCAGGAATTCTCTGGTTATGTCGCTCAGCTCGATATCGCCCGCCGCTATATCGAATCGACCCTTCCCGGCCTTTACGAACTGGCGATCGGAGGGACGGCGGTCGGAACCGGGCTCAACGCCCATCCCGAATTCGGGATGCGGGTGTCCGCCCACATCGCCAGGATGACCGGACACCCCTTCGTGTCGGCCCCCAACAAGTTTGCTGCCCTTGCCTCCCATGATGCAGTCGTCATGGCCAGCGGAGCCATCCGGACCCTGGCGACCAGCCTTATGAAGGTCGCCAACGACATCCGGTGGCTGGCTTCAGGGCCCCGATGCGGTCTGGGGGAGCTTTCACTTCCTGAAAACGAGCCAGGAAGTTCGATCATGCCCGGAAAGGTCAACCCCACCCAGTGCGAGGCTATGACCATGGTCTGCGTTCAGGTGATGGGGAACGATGCGGCCATAGGGATCGCCGGTTCCCAAGGGAACTTCGAACTCAACGTCTTCAAGCCGGTGATGATTCATAACTTGCTGACCTCCGTCACTCTGATTTCCGATGCCATGCGGTCGTTCACCGCCCACATGGTCGACGGAATCCTTCCCAACCGGGAAAGGATCGCTTCTCTTGTTTCCGAGTCCCTGATGCTCGTGACGGCCCTTTCGCCCCACATCGGATACGACAAGGCGGCCAAGATTGCCCATGTCGCACACAAGGAGCACAAGACCCTCAAGGAAGCGGGAATCGCCTTGGGATATGTGACGGGAGAGGATTTTGAACAGTGGGTCAGACCAGAAAAGATGACGGGACCTTCAGTATAGACTGAAGAGGGAAGGGGGGAATGTTCCTCCCTTCCCTCTTTGGAATTTGGGTTATTCCCAGATCATGGCGGGAACTTTGAGGCGCTCCACGGGCTTTCCTCCGCCGAGATGCTCAGCGATGATGGTGGGGACATCCTCGGGTTTCACCCCTCCATACATGACGCCGTCGGGATAGACAATCATGTTGGCTCCGGTGTCGCAAGGTCCCAGACAGCCGGTGTTTGTCACGGCGAATCTGCGGGAAAGGCCCCCCTGCTCGAGCTGCATGGCCATGGCCTGATAGACTTCCATGGCACCCCTCTGGGCGCAGGACCCACGGGGATGGCCCGGAGGACGGGATTGGACGCAGATAAAGACGTGTTTTTCAGGCTTCGGCATACAGATCTCCTTGAAGCAAAAATGTTCTTATTGGGGTAAAAATGGATTCTCCGGCATTCAATTGCTTCATGCGGTAATTTTCATCCTAACTGATCCCGGTCATCTTAGACAAGCAGGGATTTATGGAGTGGAAGGGACTTGATCCGCAGGATGCTCGCCGGATCCTTCAGGAAGAGGGGGAAAACCTTCTCCCGCATGAACGTGCACATTCGACCCTGGCTGAATTTCTTTCCATCCTCTCTGAGCCCATGCTTCTTATCCTCCTTGCGGGAGGAATCCTATACTTCCTTCTTGGGAACAAGTCCGAGGGCACCATTCTTCTCTTTTTCGTCCTCGTTGTCCTGGGAATGGCCTTCTTTCAAAAACAGAAGACGCAAAACACGCTTGAGGCCTTGCGACAGATTGCCGCTCCCCGCTCCACGGTGATTCGGGGAGGGCTCCAGATCGTGATTCCCGCACGAGAGGTTGTCCGGGGAGACATTCTGATGCTCTCGGAAGGGGACCGGGTTCCGGCCGATGCCCGACTGTTGGACGGACGGCTCTTTGTCGATGAATCGCTGCTGACCGGGGAGTCCGTTCCGGTTCTCAAGATCCCGGGAGCCGACACCCTGGCCTTTGGCTCACCGGGGGAGCACACCAGTCCGTTCATCTTTGCCGGAACCATGCTGACCCAGGGAATGGGGGTCGCACGGGCCGAATTCACCGGGGAGCGATCGGCGGTCGGACGAATCGGCCTGTCTCTTTCGCAGACGGTGATCAGACTCTCCCCCATGGAAAAGGCGTCGCTTCGGTTTGTCCGGGTATTCTCGTTGGTCGGTGTCGCCTTTGCGGGGCTGGAAGTCTTTCTGTTCAAGACGGCGGCCCACATGAACCTTCTTGCGAGTCTCTTGGGAGGCGTGGCCTTTGTCATGGCCTTTCTTCCTGAAGAAATCCCGGTTATCCTGACCATTTTTTTCGCATTGGGCGCGCGGCGTCTTTCAGCGGGCAACGTGCTGGTTCGACGGATGTCGGCGCTCGGAGCCCTTGGCGAAGTTACCGTCCTGGCCGTTGACAAGACCGGAACCCTGACCGAAAACCGGATGCAGCTTGTAAAGATCGACGTGGACGGCGAGTCCTTCGGCGTGACAGATGGAGGCGCCCTGCCGGAAGCGTTCCATCCGACGTTGGAATATGCCATTCTGGCAAGCTCTCCGGCCTCTCCGGACCCGATGGAAAAAGCTCTCTTCTCCTTTGGGGAAGCCTCTCTGTCCGGAACCGAACATCTCCACCGGGACTGGAGGGCGGTCAAGGTCTATGGGCTTGAGCCGCCAATTCTTGCCATGGCCCGTGTCTATGAACCAGAGGAGGGCCGTCCGTCTCTTGTGGCCACCAAGGGGTCTCCCGAGTCGGTTCTGGATCTTTGTCATATCCCTCCGGAAGAGACAGAGCGAGTGGAGGCCCGTGTCCGGAGCCTCGCCTCTCAAGGGTACCGGGTTCTCGGGGTTGCCTTTGGCACCTTCGCCGAGGCGGAACTCCCGGTCAACCTTCATGATGTTTCCTTTACCTTTCTGGGGCTTTTGGCCTTTCAGAATCGCCCGCGTCCGGAGGTGGAAGGAGCGATCCGAAAATGCCATGAGGCGGGAATTCGGGTCGTCATGATGACCGGAGATCATCCGGAGACGGCACTGGCAATTGCCCGTGAGGTCGGAATTCCCGACCGGACCCTGTTGACGGGAAGCGACCTCGATACTCAGGACGAAAGGTTCTTTGAGCAGATCTCCCAGGTGTCTGTCTGCGCCCGTCTCCGACCGGAGCAGAAACTCCGACTGGTTTCATGCCTTTCGGAGAAAGGGGAGATTGTGGCGATGACGGGCGATGGCGTAAACGATGCCCCTGCGCTTCGGGCGGCCCATGTTGGCATTGCCATGGGGCAAAAGGGGACCGATACCGCGCGCGAGGCGGCCGCCCTTGTTCTGCTAAAGGACAGTTTTGCGGATCTGGTCGGGGCAATCCAGATGGGGCGAAGGATCGAAGACAACATTGCCTCCGCGGTGAGGTTCGCCGTTGCTGTTCATCTTCCGCTCGTGTTTCTGGGGATTTTGACAGTCGTCTCCGGGGGGGCAATGATCCTGACTCCGGTCGATATCCTTCTTCTGCAGTTCATCATTGATCCGGCCTGCTCCCTTCTTTTTGAGGCCGAGCCGGAAAGGGCGGAGATCATGCGCGAGCCTCCCCGGCCGACCGGGTGGACTCCCTTCATGTGGCAATCCCTTAGGGGAGCCGTTTTTCAGGGGATGGGTGTCAGCATGATTTTTTTCATCGGATACATGTTGATTCGGAGTAGGGGGTGGCCTATGGAGGTCCTCCGGACGGTTCTTTTCCTTTCGCTGGCCCAAGGAGTTCTCCTGTTGATTCTTTCAAACCGAAACGAAGGGTTGAGGCCGACAGGGCGCGTCTGGTCGGACAATCCGGTCTTCGTCAGGCTATTCTCGATTGTTCCCGTGTTTCTCCTTCTTCTATACGCTGTCCCCCCCTTTCGGGAATCCCTTGGCTGGGGGCGTTTGTCACAAGTCGGACACGTCATGGGAATGGTGGGGCTAGTGGGGGGGATCGCTCTCTATTTGCGGTTTTTCGGTCATGTCGGCAGATGGACGGAGAAATCCGACCGTTCCAGCGGCAGGAAGCTCTCCTCGAAGACGCACAGATAAGGAGGAAAATGCGCAAGGCGCAGGGCACCGCTTCCTCTGGACAGATATCCGAATGTTGTGCTAGGATTCTTATCCGTTAACGTCCCGCGTTATTGTTGGGGGATCGTCTAATGGCAGGACGACAGTCTCTGGATCTGTCTATCTAGGTTCGACCCCTAGTCCCCCAGCCATTCTTTCATGGGTACTTAGCATCATCCCCATTCCTCTCTTCTATTCCTGTTCTACACATGTTCTACATTCGGCGGACCTCTCCGGGATCCTCTTCTCCCTTTGACCTGATAGCGGACACGAAGAAGCCTCCCATGTCCGTTTTACTTCCCCGGTTCAGAAATTACTTCCGAGCCCCCCTTTGCGGAGCGTGTCGCAGACGGGGCCTGACCCCTTTGTATCCCACCGGGAAAATCTTCCCTGCGGCAAACTCACGTCATCCGGTTAACGTAATATACTTTTAGTTATCCGGTTAACATGGTAGATTTATGCTATCCGGTTAACGTCAATCGCGGGG
>JAJYPO010000139.1 GCA_021795275.1 Nitrospirota bacterium
AAGATCCGTCGCTCTCGTCCGCTTCCGTGACAAAATAGGGCGACTTTCCGACAAGGGCGCACCCCGGGAAGGTGCTGACCTTCCCTCCCACGACGCAGGTCGGGTCCATGCCGGCCGCGAGGAGGAGCGTGGCGATCATCGAGGTGGTGGTCGTCTTTCCGTGAGAGCCGGTCACCGCGATCCCGAAGGAGGAGTTGAGGAGCTCCGCCAGGATGTCTCCCCGGTGAACGACGGGAATTCCCCGGGTGATGGCCGCCGTCCATTCCGGATTCCCCGGCTTGATTGCGGAGGAGACGACGACGCGGGAGACGTCGTTCATGTGGGAGGCCGCGTGGCCTTCCATGATGGTCGCTCCCTTTTCCGCCAACCGCCGGGTGCAGTCGTTCGTTCCGATATCCGAGCCCGAGACGGCCACGCCTCTTTCCAGAAGGATTTCGGCAATGGGAGCCATTCCCGCCCCGCCAATTCCGATAAAATGAACCTTCTTTCCCGTTTTTTTGCGCATCGCGCCCTCCGAGGTTTCTTCCACCATTGTAACGGATTGGCACTCATGTTCCAAGACGATCCATGACACATACAAAGATAATCGATTAAATTTATGTATAACACAATTCCAATGCATGGAGCCACTCTTCCGCAGGAACCGCCGGAGAGAGACGCCATGCATTTCTGGCGATGGCGTAAAGCCCCTCCCGGTCAACGAGAATTCGGGCGAGGTCTTGGGCGCAGGCCCCCGGATCTTCGAGACGATCCTCCCGCCAGGACCAGCCTCCGCCCTCCTTCGAGAGGGACATGGCGTTCAGCTCCTGGTGTCCCCCGGCCGAATGAGGGAAGGGGATGTAGATCGCCGGGGTCCCCGATCCGGTCAATTCCGCGATGGTCATGGCCCCCGCCCGGGCGATGACAAGGGTCTGCCCTGAGAGCAGCCCCGATATCCCCGACAGGAACCCCTCCACCCGGGCCGGGATCCCGAGTTTTCGATAGGCCTCCCGCGTCTCCTCCACCCACCGCTCCCCGCTCTGGTGCAATATCTCTATCGGTCCGATGGAGATATTTCTCAATTCCCCGAATATTTCCGGAATTTTTCGGTTGATGGCCCGGGCGCCCTGACTCCCTCCCATGACCAGGATCCTGGGAGGGTTTCTGAAAAAACGCTCCGGGAGAGGCTCAGGCCCCCGGACTCCGGGAGCCACGGGAATTCCTCCCCCTTCCCCTGTGATGACAGTCCGGGCAGCCAGGGGGCGGAGAAGCCGGTTGGCCAGCCCGGGAACCCTGTTCGGCTCGAGGAGGACGACGGGGAGCCCTCGAATCCGGGCGGCCAGTACGACGGGAACCTGCACATAGCCTCCGGTTCCGATCACGAGGTCGGGGCGGCTTTCCGCCAGGATCTTCATGGCCGAAGGGATCCCGGCCGCCATCTTCCGGAGCCCCATGAGCTTCCCCGCCAGGTTCTTTCCGACAAAACCGCCAGAACTGACCGGAAAGAACGGGATGCGGGCCTCCTCCGCCAGGCGGGCCTCGAGACTCCCGTCACCCCCTGCGTAAAACACGGGGGAGTTGTCCCGCTCACGATGCGCCCGGGCAAGCTCGATGGCCGGAATGACATGACCTCCCGTTCCCCCTCCCGTCACCAGAAGCCGTGATCCCGCATGATAGAGCGCACCCAAGGACTATTCCTCTCCATCACTTTCCGGGACGGTCTCTCCGGAAGTCGTCCTGTAGCGGGAAACAGAGAGGATGATCCCGATCGCCCACGCGTTCGCAAGAAGGGAGGATCCTCCGAAGCTCATGAAGGGAAGGGGAATCCCCTTGGTCGGAAAGACTCCGGTCACGACACCGAGGTTCATCAGGGCCTCCAGGACAACAGACAGGGTGAGCCCCTGAACCAGGATTCGCCCAAGAAAATCGGGGGAGTGGGCGGCGACCCGCATCCCGAGATAGAAGATTCCTCCGAAAACGGCCACGACGGCCACGGACCAGAAGAAACCGAGCTCTTCGCCCACCAGTGCGAAGATGAAGTCCGTTCCCGGTTCCGGGAGCACTCCTCCCCCGATCCAGTCGTGGCCCAGGCCCTGCCCCCAGAGTCCCCCGGAGCCGATCGCGACGAGGCTCTGACCCAGCTGGGTCCCGAGGAGGGATGCCGGACGATGGGTCTGGGAAAAGTTGTGGAACCGCGCGAGGGCATAGGCGTGGTGGAAGAGGAACAGAGCCGCCGCCACGGCGAGCCCCATGGCCAGAACACCCAGCTGTCTCATGGAGACACCCGCCAGGAACAGCATGGCTCCGATGACGATGACGATGAACAGATCCGATCCGAAGTCCGGCTCGTGAAGGATGATGGCCAAGTAGGGAACCATCAGGAAAGCGAAGCCCAGGGCCTTCGGAAGCCGCATGACGAGGGGGCGGTTTTCCTGAATCTTTTGCTCCACCCGCTCCCGGGAGAGAAGCGCGGCCATCAGGATCACCAGGATCACGCGCGCGAGCTCGGATGGCTGTAGCGTCAGAAAGCCGAGATGGACCCAGCGGCGGGCCCCGTTCAGCACAATCCCCACGTGGGGAACCATCAGAAGAAGAAGGGCAAAAAGTCCTGCACCCCACAGGGGGAGTCGTCGACGGGTCCACACATGGTAGTCGACCCGGGAGACGGAGAACATGACCACGAGCGCGAGAGCCGTCGAAAGGATCTGCCTCGTGAAGAGCTGATAGGGAGACTTGAGGGCGAGTCGTGCGGACATGACCAGCGCGACTCCCAGCATCATCAGGAGAAAGACCAGAATGGCCAGGGCCCCGTCCATCGCCCCCGACGGTGCGGGAAGACGCTCCGAATGGGGGCGGTCAGCTTCCATGTCAGCCTTCGTGCCGATGGTCAGGAGCATGCCGGTTCCTTTCTCCTCCGAACTGTTCCTCAAGACGCCTCACCGCTTCCCGGAACCGGTCCCCGCGTTCCTCGTACCCGTGGAACATGTCGTAGCTCGAACAGGCGGGAGAAAGAAGAACGGTCTCGCCCGGATCGGCCGCGGAAAAAGCCCGTGCCACGGCCTCGTAGAAGTCCGAGGCTTCCTCCACGGCCACATAAGGGGAAAGCTCCTGCCGTATCTTTTCGCGCGCCTCCCCGAGGACCACCACCTCCTTGACATGGCGCCGGATCCCCGGGACGAGGGGAAGATAGGATCCTCCCTTGTCACGCCCTCCCATGATGAGGACCGTGTTCGGCTTCTCCACATCGGAAAGACCGGCCAGAGCAGCTTCAACAGCCCCAACGTTCGTCGCCTTCGAATCATTCACGAAGGTCACCCCGCGGACGGTGGCGATCCGTTCCATCCGGTGAGGAAGACCCGTGAATGTGGCGATCCCGCGTTCCAGGAGATCCACCGGGACCGTCCGTCCCTGTCCCCCCAGAAACAGGAGCGCAGCCAGAAGAGAAAAGCCGAGATTCTGGCGGTTTCCGCCTCCCGTCAACATGAATTTTTCCGTGGAGACGGCGCGTCCTGGGACGATCCCCGACACCCCCGCGATCTCCATCCGGTCCGGATGGATCCGGAGGACGGGAGCATCGCCGAAAGCGTCTCCGGACGACTCCGCCCGGATGACAAACGCCTCCCTGGCGGAACCGATGGAACGTCCGCTCCGGTAATCCTCCTGATCCGCGTTCCAGATCACCGTCGTATCCGGACCGAAAAGGGAGACGGCCCTCATTTTGGCTCCCCTGTACAGCGCATAATCTCCGTACCGGTCGAGGTGATCGGGAGTGATGTTGAGCAGGAGATAAAGAAGCGGAGAGAAGGACTGCATCGATTCTGTCTGGAAGCTCGAGACCTCGATGACCCCCACATCATAAGGTGAGGGACGGCCCTTTCCGATCGCCTCCCGGACCTTCCGGACCCCTTCCGAAAGCGGGGTTCCGAAGTTCCCGCCGACAAAAGGCCTCCGCCCCGCTTCCGCGAGGAGATGGGCCACGAGGGCCGTCGTGGTGGATTTTCCGTTCGTTCCCGCGATCGCGATGACGGGATGGGGCCAGAGCGATGCCGCCCATTCGAGCTCTCCCCGTACCCGGGGAAGGGGCGGCGCCACAACCTCTCCCGACCAGCGGACGGGCGGAACGCCCGGACTCACCAGGACGGGAGAGGGCCACTCCCGGATCCAGGGTCCGATCCTCCTGTCGGAGAGAATCCTTCCCCCGTGTCTTCTGAGTGCCTCCCACGGCGGTGTCGCAAAGGTTCCGGGATCGTCGTCGACCACTGAGACGGAAGCTCCCAGGTCGAGGGCCAGGTTCGCGGCAGCAAGGCCCGAACGCCCCCCTCCGACCACCAGCACCTCCGAACCCCTGCCGATAAATTCTTCCATGGCTCCTCCCCC
Source organism: Nitrospirota bacterium (assembly GCA_021795275.1). The sequence goes on from JAJYPO010000139.1 coordinate 4,357, forward strand.
TATCGGAGCTTGAATGTCGAAAGCGCGATCAGCGCCAGAACCACCGAGACGATCCAGAAGCGGACGATGACCTTGGGCTCGGAAACGCCCCCGAGCTCAAAGTGGTGATGGATGGGGGCCATCCGGAAGATGCGCTTTTTTCTGAGCTTGTAGGAGCCGACCTGCAGGATGACAGAAAGGGCTTCCGCAACGAACACCCCGCCGACAATCAGGAGCAGAAGCTCCTGGCGCGTGATGATCGCAGCCATGCCGATCGCGCCCCCGATGGCAAGAGAACCCGTGTCCCCCATGAACACCTGGGCCGGATAGGTGTTGAACCACAGGAACCCCAGAGCGGCGCCCACCATTGCACCCATGACCACGGCAAGCTCCCCGGCTCCGGGAACCTCGAGTATCTTCAGATAGGCGGCAAAGAGATGGTGGCCCACAAGGTAGCTGATCACCACGAAGGAGAGGCTCACGACGATCGTGGGACCGATGGCCAGACCATCGAGACCGTCGGTCAGGTTCACGGCGTTGGCCGTCCCGACCAGCACCAGCACCAGAAAGGGCAGAAAGAAGACCCCCAGGGCGGGATTCAGGGTCTTGAAGAAGGGAATCACGATCCGGGTATCGCCCGGAAGGCTGCTCATAAACCACAGGGACAGGAGGAAGGCCACACCGATCTGGAGGAAGAACTTCTGGCGTGCGGACAATCCTTTCGATCTCTTCCTGACAACCTTCAGATAGTCGTCCGCGAAGCCGATGGCCCCGTTCGCGAGGAAGCTGGCCACGACCATCCATACGTACCTGTTGGTGAGGTCGGCCCAGAGAAGGACGGAAAACAACAGCGAGCCGGTAATGAGAACCCCCCCCATCGTCGGGGTTCCCTTTTTCGAAAGATGGCTTTGGGGTCCGTCGTCCCGCACCTCCTGACCGATCTGGAGGCGGCGGAGGGCACGGATCAGGAGTGGCCCCATCAAAAGGGCGAAGGCAAGGGCCGTCAGAGTGGCGTAGATCGACCGAAAGGTGATGTACCGGAAAACATTGAGGGCCGGCACCATGTGATGGAGGTAGAACAGTTGATACAGCAAGGCCTATATCCCTTCAAGAAGAGGGGCCACGACCTCTTCGAGTTTCATCCCGCGGGACGCCTTGACCAGAAGGATGTCCCCACCCTCCGGTCCGCGACCCATCCTGAGGTCTTCCGTGAATTCCTCGGCTCCCCGTATCCGGTCAGGATCCCCTCCCGCCGTCCGGAATCCCCGTTCGAAGGCCGTCCGCTCGCTCCCCCTGTACCAGAGACGTTCGACTCCCGTCCGTGAGGCCTGCCCTCCCATCTCCTCATGGAAGGCCGCGCTCTGCTCTCCCAGCTCCAGCATATCTCCCAGGATCGCAAAGGATCGGGACCCGGGGCGGGAGGCCCGTTCGCGGGCCAGCCAGTCGAGCGCTTCATGCATCGAAGCCGGGTTGGCATTGTAGTGATCGAGCAGAAGCAGAAGCCCCGACGAAAGCGTCTTCCGCTCCATCCGGCCTGGAAGCCCCTCGTAGCCGGCCAGGCGGGCCGCCCCCGCAGCCGGAGGAACGCCGAGCGAGCGAAGAGCGATGAGGGCCAGGAGGGTGCACCAGGCCAAGGCCAGCGAAGGGCGTGAAAGGGGAAGGTCGATTCCCCACTCCTTCACATGAAGGAACATTCCGGGGTTCCCCTGGAGGAGGGCGGTCACCGTCCCCGGAGGGGAGGGCCCCTCCCCGATGGCTCCAGCCACAAGGGTCCGGGTCAGGTCCCCGAAAAGGGGATCAGAGCCGAACATCCGACGAACCG
>JAJYPO010000140.1 GCA_021795275.1 Nitrospirota bacterium
ATTTCAGGCAGCCAGGGAGTTCCTAGGCTGACTCGCAGGGAGACGTCGCCGGAGATGATTCCGGATTTCTTGACGGAGACAAAAGAATCTTTGCGGATGAGATTCTGATATTTCTTCAGGATTTTCATGGAGACCTTGATCTGATTGAGCTTGGTGAAGTCAACAGAGTCCACCTCTCCGACATCGAGACCGGCCAGCTTGACGGGAGTTCCGGGAACAATGCCGTAGGTCTGGTCCAGGATGGTGTAGAGGTGGAATCTCTTGTCGAACACATGCTGATGGACCCCGATTTCATAGAGTCCGAAGATGAATCCGATTAAGGGAACGAGCAGAAAGATCCCCGCAAGCTGTTCGATTTTCTTTTCGTTGGCTCGATGGATGTGGTGAAGTTTCATCGTGTTTTTGCCGACAATCCCTGACATTTTTGTCCGGGAGGGAAGATCCCTGTCAGACTCTCCTTTTTCTTTGAGTGATCCTGATGTTGATTGTGGTTAGGACTCTCTTTCTGAACTCTGATGGGTCTCTCCGGGGGCACTCAGTCCCCGGGGGGTCAGATATCCGATTTTCTTGTAAAAGGGCCCCGGCAGAATCTTTTTTCTTGAAAAAAGAAGGACGGTTGTTTCTCCTTCTGACACAATTCGTTGCAGGGCATCGTTGATCCTCCTGATCCCATGGTCGTCAAGCCCTTCATAGGGGTCGTCGAGGATCAGGAGATCGGGATTGTTCATGATGGCTCTGACAAAACCGACCTTCTTGATCTGGTCCGCATTCAGATCGCAGGGATAAAGATCAAGGAGGGCATGAAGTCCGAATTCCTCAAGATAGGGGTCAAGGCGCTCTTCGATCTTATGGGAGGCCAGAACATGGCCATACTTGAGCTGTAATGTCAGGTTCTGGTAAACCGTCATCCCCTGAAGGAGGATCCCCCGATCGGGAAGCAATCCGATTTTCTTTCGTATGTAGGAAAGAAGAACGGCGGGAGGATCGCCCATTTCCCGTTCAAAGAGCTGAAAACGTCCTTCCCACACGCAAAGGATTCCCAGGATCGTTTTGACAAGGGCCGATTTTCCGACGCCACTGTCTCCCATGATCAGGCAATGTTCGCCCTTATTGAGCGAAAGGGTCAGCGGAGAGATGAGCGGGAGATCCTCGTCATATCCGATGGAGGCTCCCTCAAATTCGATCAATGTCTCCACGCCGTATCCTGTCCATTAAGACTCCGGTATCTCCCCATCTGATGTCTCCCTAGGTTAAAGAGGAAAATATCAGGTAGAGGCTAAGGGCCACGGTCGAAAGCGCCAGGGCGCTCACCAGCGCCAGCCGTGTCTCCTTGGGAACCTCCCGGGCCGATCGCTTGACGCGGAGCCCATGATAGACGCTCACGGAAGAGATGATCAATCCGTAAAAGAGTCCCTCGAGAAGGGGAAGAAGAAGATCAGAAAGACGAATATTCATTTCGATCATCCGGACAAGTGTTGCCACCGGCATGGAGAGTCCCATGAGTGCCATGGCAAATCCTCCGGCCATGGCAATGATCCCGAAATAGAAGGTCAGGGCGATCGTCGAGACGATGATCCCGATAATGTTGGGGGTGATGATGAGGTAGGAGAGATTGATTCCCAGCATTTCAATGGTGTCGAGCTCTCCGGAGACCCTCATGTTGCCGATTTCCACGGCGAGCCCCGACGTCGAGCGGGCGATGACGATCAGGGCGGTGGCAAAGGGACCCACAATCCCGAAGATCACATGCAGGACGATCGTTCCCACAAGGTTCTGGATGCCCAGCTTGGGAAGCTCGATTCCCGTCTCTGCAACCACCCCGGCCCCGACAAGAAGCGCCACCACGGTGATGATCGGCAGGGCACTCAGCCCTGCGGTCACGATGGCATGAAGATAGAGATGGAGGGAGATCCTTCTGGAAAGCGTCAGTCGTATCAGATCGTGGACACTTGTCAGAATGATTTGAATCAGGTCCCGAAAATATTGGTAAAGCCTTAGGGGGCTAATGGACTCTAGAATTCCGATATCTCTTACCTCAGTCAATGAATTACATGAGACATTGGATCTTCAAAAGGTCAGGGCTGATTTTTCTCAGAGGGGGTTTCTCCGCTCAGTGCCAGGAGAAAGTCCACAAGCTCTGTCTTTTCCTGTTTTGTCAGATGAAGGGGCTGTATGAGCGGGTCCTTCGTCTTGTAAGGCGATTTTCCGCCCCCCTGGTCATAAAAATCCACGACTTTCCTGAGGGTCCTGAAGACCCCGTCATGCATATAGGGAGAGGTGAGCGCGACATTCCTTAACGGTGACGTTCTGAACTTTCCCATGTCGTTCGGGTCATGAGAGATCGCATAGCGACCGACATCCTTTGAAAGTGTTCCTGTCTGGGGGACCCCCAGGTTGTGATAGGCCTGATCGGAGAGAAGGGCTCCCGAATGACAGAGAACGCAGCGGGCCTTCCCTTTGAAGAGAAGGAAGCCTTTTTGGGCACTGGGAGAAAGGGCTTTTTTGTCTCCCATCAGATATCGATCGTAGGGGGTGTTCGGCGTAACAAGTGTCCGCTCATAGGCCGCAATGGCTTCCCCGATCCGGTCAATCGAGACATCTCCCCCAAAGACCTCCCGAAAGGATTTCCGGTAAAAAGGAATCTTCCTGAGTCGGTCGACGACACTCTGGTTGGTGGGGTTTTCCATTTCGACGGGATTTGTGAGCGGTCCAATGGCCTGCTCTTCCAAGCTTCCGGCACGACCGTCCCAGAACAGGCGATCGAGATAGGCGGCATTGAGGGCTGAGGGGGCGTTTCTTCCTCCGCGCTTTCCTCCTACCCCGATCGAAACGGGACGGGGATCCGCGTATCCTGCCTTGGGCATATGACAAAAAGCGCAACTGATGGATCCGTTGACCGAAAGCTTCGGGTCAAAAAAGAGCTTTTTCCCCAGAGCGACCTTGGCCGGAGTCTGAAGGTTGGAAAGCGGGACGGGAGGGAAGGGGGGAAGCGGGACCAAGGGTTGGGCCATCACCCTCTCTGCAGTTCCCGCATTAAAGGCCAGAAAGGCTATGGTTGCGATGGAGTACACAATGTTTCTTTTCATGGAAGCTCCTACAGTCATTGGCGAAGGAAAAATGCCATTGAGTATTGCCGGACCTCAACCTAAGGGTATGCCCGTCACACACTATCATAACATGGAGGAATATTCTATTTTCTCAAATCAGCCTTTTCGTTGCGACAAGGCCAGCCGCAGGGTTCAGAGGATCCCTCTGAATGGTATCGGACAGCGTAACGGGATCCATCCTGAGATTCTTTAAGAATAGAGAATGAACGTTACCCGAGAAAGGGGGCGAGACGTGACGGAGAGCATGGTATTCCGATGATCGATTTCATCTTTGTTTTTATGTAGTTTACATAATGTACATTATTTGCGGTAAAAACGCTCAGGGCTTATAGGGTCGTGCAAAGAGATCAGGAATGAACGGTCAGCTTGACGCCTAGCGCGTGCATCACCTTCATAATTGTCTCGAAGCGAGGTTTGGAGCCGGGGGTCAGGGCTTTATAAAGACTTTCCCTCCCTAGTCCAGCTTCCCGCGCTATCTGGGTCATTCCTCGTGCTTTGGCCACATTGGACAGAGCTGCGAGGAGAAGGTCGGAATCGTTCTCCTCAAGGGTTATCGCCAAATATTCAGCGATGGCCTCCTCGCTGTCAAGATACACCGATGGATCGAATGGAAGAACTTTTTCTTTCATGGGTTACTCCAGTTTTTTAGCCAAATCCTTGGCTCGTAGGATGTCACGGTTTTGTGATGATTTATCACCGCCGCAAAGCAAGAGAATCACCGTGTTTTCCTGACGGATGAAATACAGTCGGTATCCTGGTCCCGTATCGATTCGGATTTCCGAAATGCCCTCTCCTACCGATTTGATGTCGCCAAAATTTCCGGTCACGATTCGGTCTAGGCGAGACAGGATCCGGAGTCGTCCAGATCGATCTTTTAGAGAGGAAAACCAAAGTGCAAAAGTTTCTGTCTGAAGAACAGTGATCATGAAATATGTGTATCTTACTGAATACAATAAGTCAACTTATCTCTCACATTCATCCCCCTTTTCTCCAAAGAACCGACAGTGGAGGGCTGAGCCTATGACCGGCCTCTCCCCGGAGAGGCAAATTGCCACCAGGATCCCCGAAGGACGCGCCGCTCTAAAGTCGAGAGATCGACGATGGGAGAAGCCGGAAATCCCGGACGAAAGCCTCCGTCGACCAAGGCAAGCTCCGGAAAGACCTGCCGGATGGCCTCCGGGGTGGTCAGGGGCGGCTGACCCGAAGGGTTGAGGCTTGTGCCCGAGAGGGGGGCATCGAGAAAGACAAGAAACTGCCGGAGGATCGGGTCGGGAGGGACCCGGAAGGCGACCTTCCCGTTCTTGGCCATTCCCAAGGAGCATGCCAAGGGGGTGGCAGGAAGAAGAAAGGTCAGAAACTCGGGAGGATCGGTCAAAAAACGCTGCCGGCGGGGATCCTTCGGAAGAGCGGCGAACCGGGCCACCACCCGAAGGCTTCCCGCGAGATAGAGCACGGGTTTTCCCGAAGGGCGGCCCTTGATGCGGTAAAGGCGTTGCCCGTCTTCCCTCGCCCTCCAAAGGGGGACCTCGGAGAGGGCATAGGCGTATTCTGCCGGAAAGCCCAGAACCCCTCCCTGCCTCAGCCACTGCCGGATGGCGGTCCATCCGGGCCTCTGGGCGAGTCCAGGAAAGACGGGTGGCTCGACCACTCCCCTACCCCTTTCCTCCGCTCTTCTGGTCCGCGTCCCCGGAGGTCTCCCGGAGGGCGATGTCGGGGCGGACCTGTCCGCCCTTGAGGCGGAGCGTCCCCATGATCCGGTAGGCGGCCTCCCGGGCGTGGGCCAGCGTCTCCCCCCGCCCCACGGCGGTGAGAACCCTTCCTCCGGAGGCGCAGAGAACGCCGTTTTTGCGTTCGACGCCGGCGAAGTAAAGGGCGCCGTCGGGAAATGTCGTCCCGGCCGGCGGAAGTCCTTCGATGGGGTCTCCGGTGACGGGTTTGTCCGGGTAGCCGGCCGAGGCCAGGACAACCCCCACCCGGGGAGAGGGGGCGATCGCCCAGTGTTTCTTGAGGTCTCCCGCGGCGATCTCCTCCATCAGGGGCAGGGCGGCCTCTCCCAGGGACTCAAAGAGGATCTGGGCTTCGGGATCCCCCATCCGGTCTGTGAACTCAAGCACGGAGGGACCTTCTTCGGTCATCATGAGGCCGGCATAGAGAAATCCCGAAAAGGGAGCCTCGGCCTTGGCCAGACCCCACAGGCAGCGCTCGATGATCTCGCAGGCCTTCTCCTGATCCCGGGCGCTCCAGCCCGGAACGGGGGTCAGCACGCCCATGCCGCCGGTATTGGGCCCCTTGTCCCCGGCTCCGATCCGCTTGAAGTCCCGGGCCGTGGGAAAGGGCACGAAGGTCTTTCCGTCGGTGGCCACGATGAACGAGACCTCCGGTCCGGAGAGGGCCTTTTCGATAAAGACGACCTCTCCTCCCGGAACCTCCCTGCGGTCGAGATATCGGCCGAGAGCCTCGTCCCACTCTTCCCGGGTGGAGACCACCGCAACGCCCTTTCCTTGCGCCAGGCCGTCGGCCTTGAAGACCAGCGGCAGACCCCATCGCCTGAGGCATTCCTCGGCCTCCTCCCGGCTCGTGACGGTCTTCCAGGGGGCGGTGGGGATGCCCGCCCGTTCCATCAGGGCCTTGGCAAAGGTCTTGGAGCCCTCGATCCGGGCGGCCCGGGCGGTGGGTCCCACCACCGGAATCCCCCGCTCAAGACAGGCATCCGCAAGACCCTCCATCAGAGGCTTTTCCGGGCCCACCACCACCAGTCCGCATCCGGCGGCGGCAACGGCCTTGGCCGCAAGCCGGGGATCCTCCGGAAGGGCCGGAGCCCGTTGAACCCCCTCCATTCCGTCATTTCCCGGAAAAAGGATGAGGCGCGATTTTGTCCGGGAGCGCCGAAGGGCCGAGACCAGAGCATGTTCCCGTCCTCCCGAGCCGATCACCCCGATCGTCTTTTCCATGGGCGGTCCTTTCCTCCTGTGATCAGTGCTTGAAGTGGCGAACGCCCGTCAGGATCATGA
>JAJYPO010000141.1 GCA_021795275.1 Nitrospirota bacterium
CATGAAGGATGCCTTTTTCCTGGGGCCGATCGTCTCCGTCTTCCTTTTTCAGGATCTTCTTCAAGGTCACCGTGTTAGAACCCTGGACAGGGAGCTTTTCCTGAGGACGCTTGTCGACCACTTCATTGCAGGAATTAATGGGATGGAAAGTCAATCGGCGAAAACTCCAACAATAGGGAAGGATGGACAATCAGAATGAAGAGGCTGCGACAGGGGTTGATCGCATTGGGGCTTCTGCTTGCGGGAGGGACGGGAGCTCTCCTTGAATCGATCCACGCCCAGGCCGACTCGATTCTTCACCGGTACGTCGGGGTGGAGACCTGCGAGATCTGTCATTCCTCCCAGAGGATCGGGCGGCAGTTCTTTGTCTGGGCTCAAAGCCCTCATGCCCGGGCCTACCGTGATCTTGAGTCCCCCGAGGCCCGCCAGATCGCGACCCGTCTTCATATTGCCGATCCGGCGAAGGACGGGCGATGCCTCTCCTGCCACGTAACGGCCTCTGGGAAGCCCCTTCCGGAAATTCTCTCCACCTTCAGGATGACGGATGGTGTCCAGTGCGAATCCTGCCATGGCCCGGGAGAGGATTACGCCCATTTTTCGGTGATGATCAGTCCACGGAAGTCCCGCATGGCCGGCCTCAACCTCCGGCCTGACGAACAGACATGCAAGACCTGTCACAATCCCGCCTCACCGACCTTCCGTGGCTTCGATTACCATCAGGCCCTGAAACGGATCGCCCATCCTGTTCCTCCAGAGTACAAGAAGGAAACCCTCGAAACGGGGGGGGGAGAATGAGCGGCGCACCCCTGACGGATCAACCCGTTCCTCCTTCGCGGAGGCGAAAGGGGTTCATTATTGGTGGTGTCGGGCTTTTTCTCACTTTGATCGTCATTCTGGTCTACCTGCGGTATAACGCCTTCTATGTCTCCACCGAGGATGCCATGGTCGACGGAAACATCGTTCTTGTCTCGGCCAACATGAGAGGACGGGTCATGACCCTTCCTGTCAATATCGGTGATCCCGTTCGCAAGGGCGATCTCCTGGCGCGGATCGATACGACCGGCTTCAGTGCCCTCCAGTCGATTGGCCAGAGGAATGTGGCCGCATTCGGGGATCTGGAACGGACCCGGGCGGCGGAGGTCTCTCTGGAAGTCCGTCTGGCCAATGCCAAACGGGACATGGAACGAGGGGAGGCCTTGCGAAAGGGGGGGTTCATCACAGAATCCGACCTTGACCATCTGATGACAGCCTACAAGGATCTCAAGGCCCAGCTTGTGGAAATGAAAAAACTCGAGTTCGTGAACCGGACGGCCCTGGAAACAACAGAATCCCATCCCCTCAACTACACCATTCATTCCCCCCTGAATGGCCAGGTGGCAGAAAGGATCGCCCAAGTCGGACAGGTGGTTTCCCGGGGCCAGGCGGTCGTTTCCCTCGTTGATCCGAAGGACACTTGGGTGACGGCCAAGGTGAAGGAGACACGCATGGGACGTGTCAAGGTCGGACAGCCGGTGGATATTTCCATCGATGCCTACCCCGGACGGGATTATCACGGTCATGTCTTCCAGATTCTGCCGACATCGGCCGCGGCAATTTCTCTCCTCCCCCCCGAGAATGCCTCCGGAACTTTCGTGAAGGTGACGCAACGGATTCCCGTCCGGATTACGATCGATGATGCCAAGGATGTCGTTCTTCGTCCCGGGCTTTCCTGCGAGATCCGGATCCATGTGAAGAAAGGCTCCCCGTGGTGAGGGGGGATGACGGGAGCCTTTTCGGAGAGTCTCCCCACTATCGCTGGTGGGCCTTGGCGGTGGTGATGCTCTCCCTTTTTCTTCCTGTCCTCGATACGACCATCGTCAATGTTGCCCTCCCCTATATGATGGGAAGCCTGGATACGAACCAGGACGAAGTGCGATGGGTGATCACCGCCTATTCCATGGCCTTTGCGGTCTCCACTCTCGCCAGCGCCTGGACACGGACGGTTTTTGGCATCAAGAATCTTTACCTGGGATCGATCCTGCTCTTTGTCCTCTCCTCCTTTTTTGCGGGAATTTCCCCGAACCTGAACGTGATGATCGTCTTCCGGATCCTCCAGGCGGTGGGGGGTGGGATCATGATGCCGCTGGGTTTCACCATCATTACCGAAGCCTTTCCCCCGGCCGAACGACCCAAGGCTTTCGGCTTTTTCGGGATAGTCGTTGTGCTGGCCCCCACGATCGGGCCGATCCTGGGTGGGTGGCTGGTCGACAATTTCAACTGGCGGGATGTCTTCTTCATCAATGTTCCATTCGGAATTCTGAGCTTTTTTTTTACGGTTTTCGTGCTGAAAAAGGACCGGCAACATACCATTGTCCCCTTTGACACCGCCGGATTCATTTCGCTGGGAACGGCCCTTTCCTTTCTTCTTGTGGGTCTGACCGAGGGCGAACGTTGGGGATGGACGGCTTTTTTTGTTTACGAATGCTGGTCTGTCACGGCCATTGCCTTCTGGATCTATATCATGACAGCCTTTTCCGTCCGCTATCCCCTGATCGATCTCTCAATTTTCCGGGACCTCGATTTTTCTCTCATCATGGTTGCCAACTTCTTTCGGGCCGTCGGTCTCTTCGGAAGGATGTTCCTGCTTCCTCTTTTCGTCCAGACCTTCAACGCCTTTACGGCCACCGACGCCGGGCTTGTCCTTCTGCCTTCCTCTCTCATGGCAGGTGTCGCCATGCCGGTGCTTGGGAGCCTTTCGGCAAAAGGCTCGGACACCTTCAAGCGCATTCTCCTGGTCAGCGGATTCCTGATGCTGGCGTTTTCCCAGTTTCTCTTCGCCTTCCTGACGAATGTGCCGAAGATGAGCCAGATCATCATCGCCCAGCTGGTCTTTGGTCTTTCGATGGGCATGTTGAACGCTCTTCTCTCCTCAATTCCCCAGACGTTGGTTGAACCCCGGCATATCGGCCTGGCCTCGAGCCTTCAGAGCAACATGCTCCAGATCGGAGGTGCCCTGGGGGTGGCTGTACTCGGAAATTTTCTGGATCATCAGCAAGCGGATTACTATGCTCGATATCAATCGGAAGTGACGCATCATTCTTATTTTTATCAGCGCGTGGCCGATTTCTTTACCCAGTCGGCCATGCACGGGAATGCTCCTGACATCCAGGCCCGTGTGGGGGCGATGATCACCGGAGCAGCCCAGCGCCAGTCGGCTATTTCCGGGTATAACGAGACATTCATTGCGGCGGGCCTGATGGCCCTTCTGGGGATCCCCATGATCCTTCTGATGCGGAGGCTGTCCCATCGGGGACCGGCCGCAAAACAGACCGTTGTCCATGGAGGCATCGAGTGAAATATCGAAACGTGGTCATATGCATGGGGATTCTGGGATTTCTGGGAGGGGGAGGGGACCGTGTCCTGGCCGACGTCTCCGGTCAGCTTCCCCTGTCCAGCCCCTCGGTCTCTCAAGGACAACCCATCTCTCTAAAAGAGGCGGTCAGGGAAGCCCTTGAGAGGCGTCCGGCTCTCAAGGCCTTTTCTGATCAGGTCAAGGCTTCCCGGGAAAGGCTCGGAGAGTCCAAGGCCGGTTATTTTCCCAACCTCTCCGCCTCCTACTCGGATACGGTCGGTAACAGTATCTTCGGATTCTTCCTCATTCCGGGATACCAGTATGCCAACTACAATCTTCTCACGGTCGGTCTCACCCAGACTGTCCTGGACTTTGGCCGGGTTCACTCCCAGGTTCGCCAGAGCCGCCATCAGCTGAAATCGGTGAAGGCCCAGGATCTCCGGAGCGTCCAGGGGGTGATCCGGGATGTCGAAGTGGCCTATTTCAATCTTCTGAAGGCCCAGCACCGGGTCCTTTCGTCCCGCCAGAGTCTTGTCGATGCCGCTTCCCATCTAGACGAGGCCCGGGCCAGGGTGGCCGCCGGAGTGGGGCTTCGGCTCGACGTGACCCAGGCCAAGGTGAACTATGAGTCGGCCCGGCTCGACCTGATCCACGAGGTGACGGGTCTCAGAAAGGCCCAGGTGGACCTCGGGCGTGCCATCGGTTTTCGCCAGAAGAGGCCCTTCGAGGCAAGCGATCCGGCCGGTGAATCAATCTCGGCCCGGGTGAATCCGGAGGCGGACATTGCCAAGTATCTCCCCGCCCATCCTGAACTTCTCTCCGATGCCGAGACTGTCAGGAGCCGGAAGGCGGCCCTTGATTCGGCCAAGGACCAGAACTATCCCACGATCACCGGGTCGGCCCAGTATTACCTGGCCCAGATTTCAATATCCTTTTTCGGACTTCCGACAACCCCCTTTTCGACCTTCAACGTCGGCGGACTTCTGAATGTCCCGATTTTCGAGGGGGGACTCCTCACCCATCAGATCCATGAGGCGCGTGCTGGCCTTCACCAGTCGATGCACCAGAAGGAAGACGATGAAGTGCGGCTCATGGCAGGAATCCGGAATGCCGCCGAGGATGTCCGCGAGGCGAGGGAGAGGCTTCGGGAGACCCGGACCGCCCTGGACAACGCCGAAGAGAATGATCGCCTGATCGAGGAAGCCTATCGGGTCGGGACCGCCCACTCGGTGGATGTGGTCGATGCCGAGACCTCCCTCCGCCGAGCCCGGGTCAATGTGGACTCGGCCCGGTTCGATCTGTTGTCTTCGCTGGTTCAGTACAGGTATGCTCTGGGCACACTCTCTTCGGCCGATACGCCATGATGGACGAGGTGGATCTCTATACCGACGGCGCCTGTTCAGGGAATCCCGGTCCTGGTGGCTGGGGGGCCCTGCTAATCTGTCGGGGAACCGAACGGGAGATTTCGGGGGGAGATCCGGCGACAACCAACAACCGGATGGAACTGGTGGCTGTCATTTCGGGCTTGTCCGCCCTTAAAAAGCCCTGCCGGGTGAGGGTCCATACAGACAGCCAGTATGTCAAAAACGGCATGACGACCTGGATCAAAAGCTGGAAAAAAAACGGATTCCGCACTTCCTCCGGAACATCCGTCAAAAACGAAGATCTCTGGCGGGAGCTTGACCGGCTTTCGACGATTCATGAAGTGGCCTGGAAATGGGTCCGCGGACACGACGGTCATGTGGAAAACGAGCGGGTGGATGCCCTTGCCAGGGCGGCGATTTCCGGAAGAAAGGGGTAGTCTCTTCCTCTCTGGTGCTTAAAAAGGGATCTCTCGAACGACTTGGGAAAAGGGGAGAAAAAAGGCAAATCAGGGGTGGCTTTGGATATAAAAAAGGCCGGAGTTTTCAGACTCCGGCCTTTTTGTTTAGTTCGCCGTGTGGTGCTTTTTGTGATGCTTTTTCATGTGGTGGTGCTTCTTGTGGTGAGGGTAGCAGTGGTGATGCCGCTTGTAGTATCGGGTGTGGTGGTTACAGCGGTGGTGTCTCCAGTGCCGCTTGTGGTGCATCTTCTTGTGGGCCTTGTGCTTTTCCGGAGCGGCTGGGGTCGCGGCAGGAGCAGTAGCGGCGGCCGGAGCTGAGGCATCGGCGGCAAAGGTGACCGGGGCGGCAACCAAGGTAAAGGAAAAGATGACTGCAGCGAGAGAACCGACAACGGATGCCAGTTTTTTCATTGAAACTCCTTGATAGTGGTGGGCAGAGTGACACACGGCTCTCACTAAATTATCAGAGCCCGAAAGGATTCGCAAGTAGGGCCCGGAGAGAATGGCCGAAATGGGGAGGGCCGACGCTGTCCGTCCCTGGAAAGTCGCCGTTTATCATGGTTCGACAGAGAGTAAAGATTTCCTTTTCCGGTATTCGGATAGGGGAATTAAACCTCAAAGGGGGGCCCTGAGGCCCCTTTGAGGGCCGGGAAAATTTCAGAAGTTGAATCCTGCGGTCAGGGGAACATACCAGAGGGCATTCTGGCCATTCCCCCCGCTGACACCATGAGCGATAGACTGCGGCATATAGGCGATTTTGGCCTCCACGAAGACCCAGTCGAAATTGACGCCGAGACCTGCGTCTCCGTAAGCCGTCCAGGAGTTGGCTGTTGATGTTCCGAAAAAACTCTGTCCGCTCAAGTTGGCTTCGTATCCGGCACCAGCATCGATGACGAAGTAAAGATAGTAGTCCGGATTCCCCCACAGCTTGACTTCGAGGCCTCCTGTCAGTGGGGAGGATTGG
>JAJYPO010000142.1 GCA_021795275.1 Nitrospirota bacterium
TCGGCCGCATTGTTGCCCTCCGGAATGTCGAGACGCTGGAGGAAGAGAACGAATCCGGTCCAGTGGGTGACGAGACTCTTCACGGCCTTTCGGCACGGTTCGGGAAGAGTCTTGTCGACCCTGTCTTTTTCGGCCTCCTGTTTCAGGACGTCCAGGTGCGCGATGAGGGCCTCCTTGTTTTTGACCCTGTCTTCGGGCTTTTTTCCAAGGTGGTACAGGGTGCGGATCCGGACGACCCAGACGAGGGTCCATTTTTTCTGGTTCGGATGTTTGACGAAGGCCCGGATGAAGTCGCGTCTCATAGGGGCCCAGCAGAAGGCGCGCGTGAATCCGACGATGCGTTCTTCGACAAACTTGTAGGCGCTATACCGGTCCACCATCGCGGTGCAGATCCGCCCGAGAAAGTGACGGAGAGGACCTTGTCCGGAACGGGTGGGGTCGACGACGAACAGGACCGTGTCGAGGGTGAGAAAGACCCGGAGCCACCAGCGGTCGGGATTCTTTCCTCCCGGCTTTTCTGTCCCCTCCTTGTCGCCGCGAACGTAGGTGCGCGTCTCGTCGGCGTGAGCGAAGGGGGCCTGACGGCCTCTCTCGACGATCCCCTCGTAGAGAGGCTCGACGAGGCCGGCGAGATGCTTGAGACCGTCGGTGATCTTCCCCTGGGACAGGGGAAGACCCTGGCCTCGCAAAATCCTTGAGGAGCCGCGCCGTGGGCCGGCAGCCGGCGTATTTGTCGATCAGGATCGTGGTCCACACGGAGATCCCGAGCTTGCCTTTGGGAATGAGACGCTGCGCGGGAGGAGCGATGACGATCTTGGGGGTCTCGGCGCACGCGCAGGTTTTCTTGTGGCGGATTCGGCGGACGATGCGCCGGTAGGCCCGGACCTCCTGCTCGATGATCTCGGAGGTCTCGGGGGACCCGTAAGGCTTAGAGGGGGCTTGGCAGATCTCGCAAGTCGTGCAATCGGGCGTGTGCCCCTCGGGGAGGCCCGGCAGGTCGGTATGGCGCGTGCGCCCTGGGCTCTTCCGACCGGGCTGATGCCCTTTCTTCCGTTTGGGCCCCTTCCGGGGCGGCTCGAGGTCCATGAGGCGTCGAATCTCCTCCGCGGGCGGAGGCGCCTCTTCCGGGCTCTTCGGAGGGGACTCCTGGGAGGGGGCCGCTTCCGAAAGGGCCGGCAGATTCCGTTCGGACGTCTTCCCGAAATGCTCCTGTCTCGGCAACGCGACCTCTCCGCAGGAGGATTTCAAAGTAGTCCTTCCCCGGCATGAAAATTGCTAATGGCCCGTTTCGATGAGCCGAAAAACCGGGGTCATGGATGGACAATCCGTCCGAAGAGGTTGTTTTGTGGGGACTTTTCGAGATTTTCATCGGAAAAAAGAGGCAGGAGGAGTGCAGACAAGGAATTTGTCGAATCGAAATCCTTATGGTCGGGCGATCTAGAGAGCGAGAAGGGCGAAGACCCGCCGATAGTCGAAGGAAAGGGCTCTCATGATCGTCGGAAAATCGACCTTGCCTCCCATGGCTCTGGCGATCTGCCCCAGGAGGCCGATGGCGAGATTCCGGAACGCCGTCCTGTTTTGAGGGGCATGGGCGATGCGGATGGCCGACTTGTCCTCTCCGAAAGTGACGTCGCGGCGCCAATGGAGAGGGTTTTCGATGCTCCAGTGGCCGCGGACGTAGGCCAAAAGATCGGCCGCACCGGGCCTTTGCCGCAGGATGGCTTGTGATGCCGCAGACGGTTTCGACGGTGGTTTTGCCGGACTTTGTCTTGGTCACGGTCCGCGTGATCCGACAGCACTGCCGAACATGCGGGAAAGCGAGTTCGGTTCGGATGTACTGTGAGAGGGAGGGATCGAAGAGGCGGATCTCCCGGACCTCGAGACGGCCGTGCCCCTTGTCGACCGTCCGGCAGGCGTCAGGGGGAAAAAGCCCCGTTCGGGGCCGGAGGGGGAGCCAGGAGAGCCGCGCTCTCCGGAGAGGCGAGCGCGTCGAGCAGTGTCGGCTGAT
This sequence comes from Nitrospirota bacterium, assembly GCA_021795275.1. The sequence goes on from JAJYPO010000142.1 coordinate 2,009, forward strand.
TGTCCTTGACCGTCATGACGAAATGCGCCTTCTTTTCGTCGACGAGAAAGGTGGCGTGGCCGCGTTGGGTGTGCATGGCGTCGGCGGTGACGGTGCGGCCCTCGAGCGGGAGCGGACCCTTGAGATTCCGGAACTCGGGGATCTCGTTGGTCTTTTCCGCGATCTCCTTCCGGGCCAGGACGAGACCGCCGAGTCCGAAAAAGGCGGAGACGAGATGGAGGACCTTGCGGGTCTCCGCCCGGCTTCCCCGCACGGTCTTGCCGTCGACGGCCAGAGGTTCGAGGGGAGAGGCGCGATGTTCGGCCCAGCGGGTCAGAGCCGTCTCGAGAGTGGCGGGGTCGAGTCGGGCGATGGTGCGGTGGAGGGTGGTCCAGGAGGGAGGAACGTAGCGCTGCTGTGTGGGGGAGAAGAAGCAACCGAGCTTTTCGAGCAGAGGCTGGTCGGAAGCGAGGTTCTTCGACCATTCCCCGAGAGCCTTCACGCTGGTGCGTCCGAGCAGGATGCCGGTGATGATGATGCGCAGAATGACCTCCAGGGGGTGACGAACGCCTCTCTTCTTCCGGGGATCGACGAAGGCGTCGAGCGATTGCCAGAGTTCCTGAACGCCTTCGAGGACAAGGGCATCGAGCGAAACGGACATGCGTGGTTCTCCTGCGAGGCGCGGGTTGTCGTCCGGGCCGCAAAGAATCTCTCGCGCGTCTTTCGAGAGAAGACGGATCCAGACGGTCTTGGGGTGGTTGTGGGGGATGTAGCGGCCGGAGCGGTAGCCGAACCCCCGGGTCAGCCCCAGGCAGATCCAGCCGGCGGCCTTGTAGCAGGTGCCGACGAAGCGGGCGGGATCGACGAAGGTCTCGACGGCGTGGAGCGGATGGCCGTGGCTCCTCTGCCAGTCGGAGGAGAGCCGCTTGACCGACAGGGCCAGGCCCTTGGAGGCCAGATTCTTGATCCTCCCGGACGGGAGAACGAGGTAGCGGGTGTTGTTGGCGAGATAGGTCAGGCGGCGGCGGGCCAGATCGTCCGTCCATCCGATGAAGCGGTTCCGGAGGGGCCCGCTGAGGGCCGCGGCTCCCCAGCCCGGAAGGGCCACCCACTCTCCCTCGAGAATCGCCACGTGGCGGAGGGACTCTCCCACCGTCCATCCGAAGGAAAGGTAATGGTGCTTCCCGCATGAGCGCGTCCCATCGGGCTTTCTCGACGGCATAGACCGGACGGACCTCAAGGGCCGACAGGTCGCGGATCGGAAGGGAATGAGAGGGGTCGGTCGTCTTCATCCCGACCGTTATATCAGATCGATAAGGAAATCACCAGCCCCCATCCGAGGACCGCTGACTTTGAAACGACCTTGCAGCATCCGTGGCTGGGACAAGACATTCTCTCGCGAATTCCGGGTCTTTCCTTTGCCAAGGGAATCGTCCACCAGCATCACGAACGCTGGAACGGGAGCGGGTATCCCAAACAACTTTCCGGAAGAGACATCCTGCCCGAAGCCCGTATATTCGGGGTGATCGACAGCTACGACACAATGGTTTCCTGCCGGGCCTACAACAAAATTCCAAACATCACGAAGAAGCGATCGACGAAATCCGGAAGTCGTCCGGACCCTTTTGTCCCTGCCGCAAAAGGTCTTCCGGAAGATCGACTCTGTACGGGATCACGACTCCTTTCTTGAGGACCTGTCCGAATCGGACGACTATCTCCGTCTACTGATCCGGAACATAGAAGCCGGATTGAAGACCGGAAAAGAAAACAATCCACGAAAAGCCTGCTGCATCTACAAACCTTCCATTCCAGAACCTTCCTGCTGCTGTCGATCAGGGTTCGGCGATGCGGCCGGAATCAGTATCCCGTCAAATTTGCCCTCACAGGCATAAAAAAATCATAAAAAAGCCCGTTTCCCCTTGAACTCTTCGGAAGCGGTCGTCAGGATAGAAAGAAGAACGGACCATTCCTTTCATCACCCTTCCGATCGGAAGAATTCATGGAGAAGGATTTGTCAAATATTCCCGAGACTCCTGCTCCCGTTCCCTTCCCGCCACCCCGGCGGGGATCGCTCAAGATATTCTTCGGCTCCGCTCCCGGCGTCGGCAAGACCTACGCCATGCTCCAGGAGGCCCGCACCCTCCTGAAAACGGGAAAGAATGTCGCGTGCGGAGTCGTCGAGACCCACGGACGTTCCGAAACCGAGGCGCTCCTCGAGGGACTCGAGACGATTCCCCGAAAACGGCTCGACTACCGGGGACAGACGATCGAAGAGTTCGATCTCGACGCCGCCCTCCTCCGAAAACCGGAGATCCTCCTCGTCGACGAGCTCGCCCATACCAACGCGCCGGGATCCCGGCACAAGAAGCGCTGGCAGGACGTGAACGAGCTTCTCGCGGCCGGCATCGACGTCTATACCACCCTCAATGTCCAGCACATCGAATCCCTAAACGACGTCGTCTCCCAGATCACCGGCATCCCCGTCCGGGAGACCGTCCCGGACCTGATTCTCCAGCGGGCAGATCTTCTCAAACTCGTCGACCTTTCCGCGGACGAACTGATCCAGCGGATGAAGGAAGGGAAGGTCTACCTTCCCGAACAGACCCGCCAGGCCCTGCGGCATTTCTTCCGGAAGGGGAATCTGACCGCCCTGCGCGAGCTCACCCTTCGCCAGGTCGCCGAGCAGGTGGACAGCGAAATGGAGCGCTACCGCCTCAACAAGGGAGTCAAGGGAATCTGGCCGGCCCGGGAACGGATCCTCGTTTCGGTCGGCCCCAATCCCATGGGGGTCCGCCTCATCCGGTCGGCCCGCCGGATGGCGGGGGCCCTTCACGCCGAGTGGATCGTCCTCCACGTCGAATCCCCCGCGGGCCATCCCCTTTCGCAGGCCAAGGCGCGGATCCTGTCCGACCACATGAAGCTGGCCGAGACTCTGGGCGCCGAAACGGTCGTCCTGTCGGGGGTCAGCGTCCCGCAAACGATCCTCGACTTCGCGAAGGACCGGAACGTCACCAAGATCATCGTCGGAAAGCCCACCCATCCGACTTGGCAGGACAAGCTTTTCGGGTCCCTGCTCGATGAAGTCGTCCGAGGGAGTGGCGACATCGATGTCCATGTGATCACGGGAGACCCGACCTCCGGGAGCGCCGAACGGTCCGCGCCGGGAAAACGGACGCGGGGGCGCGCCCGGGACTGGGTCTTCTCCCTGGGAACGGTCGCGGCGATCACCGGATCCTCTCTCCCGTTTCGTCCGGCGCTCTCCATCGTCGACATCGTCATGCTGTACCTTCTGGGCATCGTCCTGGTGGCGCGCTGGTCCAGGGAGGCGCCCGCCCTGGTCGCCACAGGGCTCAGCGTGGCCTCCCTGGACTTTTTCTTCGTCCCCCCCTACAATTCCTTCGCCGTCACCGACGTCCGCTATTTCGGCACCTTCTCCGTGATGTTCGTCGTCGGCGTCGTCATCAATCGCCTGACCTTCCGGCTGAGGCGCCAGGAGGAGGAGACGCGCCGGCGCGAAGAGCGCACCCGGGCCCTCTACAGCCTGAGCCGGGAACTCTCCCGGCTCCGCACCCGAAAGGAGGTGTACCAAGCCGCGGTCCGGCACATCGACGACCACTTCGAAGGACTGTCCATGGTCCTCTTTTTCGGACCGGGAAAAAAGCCGGAAATCGTATCGTCTCCCGGGACGGGGACGGCGCTGACCGCATGGGAAGCGGCGGTGGCCCAGTGGGTCTTCTCCCACCAGGAGAAGGCCGGGACCGGGACGGACACCCTCCCGGACGCGGAAGCCCTCTATCTTCCCCTGAACGGGCCGACCCGAAAAATCGGGGTTCTGAGGCTCAGACGGGACAAGGCCCTGCCTCCCCTCGACGGACGCTCCTTTCCCTTCCTCGAAAACATCGTCAACCTGACGGGGGTCGGTCTGGAGCGCTCCCTTCTCGAAGAGGAGCACGTCTCCGTTCTGGTCGAGAACGAAAAGGAGCGCATGCGGAACACTCTCCTGAGTTCCGTCTCCCACGACCTGCGCACTCCCCTCGGCGTGATCACCGGGGCGGCCTCGACGCTGGCCTGCCAGGCGTCCTCCCTT
>JAJYPO010000143.1 GCA_021795275.1 Nitrospirota bacterium
AGACTCGAGACGACCGGACTTCCTATCGAGACCGGATCCGGGGGCCGGACCAAGTTCAACCGGACCCGGCTCGGCCTCCCGAAGACCCACGCCCTCGACGCGGCGTGCGTCGGACACGTCGATCATGTCCTGAACGCGGACAGTCCGGTTCTCCGGATTGCGGCCACAGGCCGGGGATCCTACCAGAGGACAAGGCTCGACTCCTTCGGGTTCCCGAGAGGATTCCTGACCCGGACGAAGCGGCATTTCGGTTTCGCCACCGGGGATCTGGTCCGGGCGGTGGTCCCCTCCGGAAAGAACGCCGGAACCCATGTCGGACGGGTGGCCGTCCGGTCCTCCGGAAGCTTCAACATCCAAACCGGATTCGGAGTCGTTCAGGGGATCTCTCACAGATACTACAGATACTGCCGACCCCTCCAACGGGCCGACGGGTATGGATATTCACTCGAGCAGAAAGGAGTGGGCGCATTCCTCCCCGGCGTAAACGCCGAGGTTTCCAATGCGCGCCAAGGATGAACCGGACCTTACAGGAAGAGGGCCACCCCTCGGCCTCTGGCACATCCCCCTTCTCTGAACGGCAGCTCCTTGCCCTCTCCATGGGGCTTTCCCCGGCTATCTTTTTCCTGGACGCCCTCACGCCCCAGCGCCTCGTTGTCTCGATCCTCCAGGACGTTCCGATCGCCCTGACGGGGCTATCGGTGTGCCGAAGGGTCACGGTCATTCTGGTCGTCGTCGGCATCCTCTCGAATCTCCTGGCGGAAATCATAAACGCCCACGCCGAGGGGACCGTCAGCCGCACTGCGATCGCCAATCGCCTTCTTACTGTCCTCTCCTTATCTTCTGGTCGGCTATCTCGCCATATGGATCCAGAATCAGGCCCTCCGGACCGGCGAGCACCTTTCCGAGAAAAAAAGGGCGGACCGGGAGAGGCAAATCCGGACTCTTCTGGAGGGGCTGTCCCGTGAACCCGATCTTGACGCCTTCCTCGTCCGGCTCGCCTCCCATTTCCGGGGCCATTTCGGAGCCCGGGGGAACCCTTTTTGGAGGGGTCCGGACACTCCTCGAACAGATGGTCCAGTCGAACACCTCCCTGCTCGATCTCTCCGCACGCATTCTCCTTCTCTCCCGCTACGAGCTGGGGGAACGCCCCCTGGAGTGGTCGCGGTTTACCCTGGCCGACCTCGTCGAAGAGGTCTCCCAGGAGATCGAGCCTCTCCTTCGCGACAAGGAGCTTGTCCTTGTCCGCCATCTCTGCGACACTCATCTGGAGGGGGATCGGCCGGCCCTCAGGCGACTCCTCCTGAACCTCCTGGACAATGCCGTCAAATGGTCCCCTCCGGGAGAGGAGATCGTCCTTGAGAGCCGGCAGGGAAACGGAACCGCTACGGTCTCCGCCCGGGATCGTGCTTCGGATTGGGCCTCTATCTGGCCCAGCAGATCGCCCGTCTTCACGGAGGCCGGATCCGCCACCGGTCCGCCGACCCCGGATGCCTTTTCATCGTCAATCTGCCGGCGGGAAAGGAACCGGGATGATCCGGATCTACCTGGTGGAGGACCACCTCCTGATGCGGAAAGGGCTGGTCACCTCGCTTGAGCGAGATGACGACCTGTGCGTGGCCGGAGAGGCCGACAGCGGAGAAGCCGCCCTGTCGACGCTTCTCTCTCTCACCCCGGACACACTTCCCGATGTGGTGGTCATGGACATCGGTCTACCGGGCCTTTCGGGGCTTGAGACCACCCGGCGCATCAAGAAGTCCCGGCCTGGTCTGAGAGTCCTCATGTTCACGGTCCACCAGCTGGAAAAGGAGATTTTTGCCGCCTTTTCCTCGGGCGGCGACGGGTACTGCCTCAAGGACAGCGATATCGACAGCCTTCTTTTAGGCATTCGGTCGGTCTTTCTGGGATCCCTCTATGTAGACCCGCGGATTGCCCATCTGGCAATCCGGCGCATCCTCGCGTCACCCGACGACGCGGGAGAATCGCCGCTTACGCCGCGGGAAACGGAGGTTCTCCGGGCCCTGGCCGCTGGCCAATCGGGGAGATCGCCCAGCGTCTCGACGTGAGCCTCAGCACCGTCAAGGCCCACATACAGAGCATCCTTACAGAAGCTGTCGGCCTCCAGCCGGGCAGACGCGGCCGTGAAGGCGCTCAGAAAAGGGTGGCTTTGAGCCAACAGGAACCTCACCCTCAATCCCGCAGAGAGCAGCGGATCCCTCTCTTCACCAAGAGAGGCGCCCCCTGCTGTCAGGAGTCTCCATGAGAGCGACAACCCACGATGCATGCCTTCCCGCTCCCTGCCCGGATGAGCCGGAGGCCGTCTCCTCCCCTTTTTCGCCCTCGCACCTTTCCGGGCGCACCATCGCGGTCATCAAGTTTTCAGGATGGGGAACCCTCCTGGAACTCTCGTTCCTTCTCGAAGGTCTTCGGGGCCGATTCCGGGACTCCACGATCCTTCTGGTCACGGACAGGACGAACGAGCCTTTTGCCGCGCGTCTCCCCTGGACGGACCGAATCCTGTACAAAGAAACGTCCCGAAAGGGCTTCGGCCGATCCCTGCCGGGACTTTTGGGGATTGGAGCCCGTCTGCGGGCCCAGTCCCCCGAACTGATTGTCGACCTCCAGCTCTGGAGAGACCGCCGCCTTTCGCTGGCCCTTGGAATCGTGTCCGGAGCCCGGTGGCGCATGGGGTTCGTCAGCGCCCCCGACCGGGCCCGCTGGCGTCTCCTGACCCACCCGATCTACTTCAATCCGCACCGATCCGCGCACCGGGCTATGGAACAGGCATCCCTTCTTCTGGGACTCCCCGGGGCCCCGGCCTTCTCCCCGGACACCTTATTGAAGGAGACGAGCGAAGAGCGCGGGGAGGTGGTCCGGGCGCTGGGCGGTCTCTCAGGAGAGGTGCCTCTTCTGGTCATGAACCCCAACACCTCGGACCGGGCCCCCGAAAGGCGCTGGCCGGCCGACAGTTTTCGCGAAGCGGCCACCCGGCTTCTGAAACGCCACCCCTCCCTCCGGATCGCCCTCTGCGGCTCCGATGCGGATCGCCAGTCCAACGCCCGCGTGCTGGACGGAATCGCCGGGGAGCATGACCGCCTGTACAACCTTGCGGGTCGGCTCTCCATCGGAGGGCTGACCGCCCTTCTCCGGCGTGCCGACGTTTTCCTCTCGAATGATTCCGGCCCCCTCCATCTGGCCATCCGTCTCCGGACTCCCACCGTGGCCCTCTTCGGACCGACCCGGCCGGACCTCGTTCTCCCGGAAAGTTCACGGTCGCGGCTGATCGTTCTCTACGATCCCCATTATTGCAGCCCCTGCCTCTATCATGTCTCGCATCCTCCCTGCGACGGCAACAATGTCTGTCTGACCTCCCTGTCCGTGGATCGGGTCGTCTTCGCCGTCGAGTCCATGATCAGGAGACACAGTCCATCGGATGAACGGACAGGCGTCAGTCATCTTCCACTCAAGACGACGGACCACCAGGGAATTCCCTTGGGCCGTTTCCAGAAAAAAGGCAGGGACCCCTCATGAGCTTCCGGAAGGGTTCCCGTCCCTTATTGCTGTCGACCTGCCGCGCCCTTCGGGGAGTCGCCCAGGGCTACCTCCTGGCCACCCTCCTCCCCGACCTTCACGCGCTCGGCTGGTCGAGCCTGGGATGGGGCTCTCTTCTTTCGGGAGCTCTCCTCGCAGACTTTCTGCTGACTGCGGCCATCGGAATCCTGGCCGACCATTTTCCACCAGGGAAAATCCTTCTGGCGGGGGACCTTCTGGGGTTTCTCTCCCCGATTCCCTATCTCGTCCATCCCGGACCGATCCCGCTGGCGGCCGCTCTTATCCTCTCCGGTGCCGGCCAGAGGAGCAACGGATCCCCCGGGCCCTGGGCACCCCCGGAGCAGGTGCTTCTCGCGCGACATCCCGCTCCGCCAGGCCACCCCTTCGGCCACTTCGGCCGGAATATGGCCGCAGGGCTTCTGGGAATGTCGGCGGGAGCCCTTCTAGCCTGGGCAAACCCGCTGTCTCCAGCGGCCGGTATCCGGGCGGGACTGGCGGGACTCTCCGGACTCTCCCTTGCCGCTGTCCTCCTGATTCTGGGGCTTCCTGAGGCTCCTTCTCCGTTCCCCTCCCCTCCGGAAACCGCCTCCCGTCGCCCGATCTCGAGCCTCCCTCTGGAGGCAGAGGAAAAGCGACGCATGTCGATCCTTGTTCTTTGCAACATTCTGGGAGGACTCTCCCTGGGCCTCGTGGACCCGGTCATCGCCACCTGGTTTCTTCTCAGATTCCACTCCGGCGCTTCCCGGACCGCCTTTTTTCTTTCGATGGCCTTTCTGGCGGCGGCCGCCGTGGCCCTGGCCCTTGGTTGGAGGACCCGGCCCCGCGCCCTTCCTGCAATCGTCATCTGGCTTCAATCCATCGCCCTGGCGGCGGCCCTGCTACTTCCCTTCGCCCCTTCCCTGATTCCGGCGGCCGTTCTCTACGCGATCCGGATGGCCGGAACCCGGGCTCCGGGCGGCATTCGGCAGGCCCTGGCCCTGACCCTTCTTCCACATCACCGCTCGGGTCTGGCATCCGGCCTTCATCTCTCCTCCCTCCAGGCCGCCCAGATTGCCGGCCCCCTGTTTGCAGGCTTTCTCTGGCATGCCGGAAGAACGGACACCCCCCTGGTCGTGGCGTCTCTCCTCTCCGCCCTCTCCCTCGCCCTTTTCTGGCACCTCTACCGATCCGCCCAGGCCGCATCTTCCCGGGATCCGGAGGAGCTTCACTCCCTGGCCCCCGCCCAGGCCATCCGTGCTTCTGGAGAAAGTGATCGATTTTATCGATGATATAAATAGAAGGTGATTTGCTATTTCAAGATTCCCATGATACAAATCGGAAGCATAGGACTGAAAAAATAATTTTATGCTCCGGCTTCACGAAGGATCCTGGCATCCGGACCTTTCGACGATTTCCTTCCATCCTTCCCCGGAGGATCCTTGGAACGAAACGTCCGCCGACCCGTCCGTACCGCTTCTGCCGACCCCCCTTCGCTTTCACCCCCGGGGGGACGCCCATCCGTCCCGAGAGCCGCGGAGAATTTTTCGTCGGCGGAGACTCTTCCCTCCTTTTCCGTTTCGCATTCCTGGAGTCCTGGCTCTCCGGATTCTTCTCCAAGCTCCGACACCAGGTCCGCCGTTCCCGAGGAAAGAAGCGGACCGTTTGAAAGATCCTTCGAAAATCTCCTGGAGTTCCTTCCTGACGGACTCCTTCTGCTCTCCTCCACTCTCACCATCCTCGCGGCCAACCGGACTTTTCTCAACCTGTTCGGATTCTCGAGAAAAACGGTCCTGGGCAAGCCCCTCCACAGGGTCCTCCCTTCCGCAGAGTTCGATGGGTGGGTGAGGGAGAAAAGCGTCCGGAACGGCTCCGGATCCGCAACCCTTCTCTTCCCCGACGGGGACAAGGAAGCCCTCCGGACCCCCGTCCGCGTCTCGCTCTCCAGAGCACCCCATTGCGGAGGGAAATTCCGGATCCTTCTGCGCCTTTGGGGTCTTGCCCAGGAGCCTCCGGAGAGGGGTCGGGGGATGATTGGTGATCGGAGATTCCGGAGTCTGGCCGAGTCGATCGCCTCCGGCGTTTTCCTGCTCGACAAAGACGGCCTTCTCGTCTCCACGAACGAGGCGGCGAACCGGATGTTCGGACTCGACAGCCTCCCTCCGGAAGGATACGGGATCGGGTCCCTCCTTCCGAGCCTTCCGGGGTCTGCCCTCTTCCCCGCCGAAAAACTCCCCACGGGCCCCTTCAACCGCCGGAGATCCACCGGACGGCGCCTGGACGGAACGGAATTTCCCGTCGAGGTTGCCGGATGCCGGTTGGGGAAGGAGGATGGCCATGTCACGATTCTGGTCGTGACGGAGCTCCCCGGAATGCGCTCCCCAGCCTCCCCCCCCGGCAGAGGAGGCGCTCTCGACCTCCCCCGCCGGATATTTGGGACGGAGCGCCCTCGCCACCCGGCTTGGGGAGATTCTTGAAGCTCCTTCCGAAAGGCCATGGAAAAAAGGAGCCCTT
>JAJYPO010000144.1 GCA_021795275.1 Nitrospirota bacterium
GATGCGGAACGGGAGGAACAGAGGCCTCCAAAGGACGGGGGGAGGCTTCACGGCCCCGGATGATGCCCACATGGGTGATGTCCGACAGATCAACCTTCTCCCCGTTGACCTCGAGACGGGGCCGGGTTCCGGAAAAGACAACTCCCGTGACGATTCCCGTCCGAAGGGGAGAGGCCGGAACGGGCCGATTCCTGGCATCCCGGGCCACGACCTCGAATTCGTACCCTCCTGCCGGAGCCATCGTTCCCCGGTTGCTCAGCCCGTCCCAGGCCACATGCTGGTTTCCTGCCTCCATGGCCCCCACCTTGAGCGTCCGGACCAGCTGGTGCTTGGCTCCATAGATATAGACGGTGGATTTCCCGGCAGGACGGTCAAGCCGGAAGACGAGGTTGGCGGATTCTCCGGGACTCTTGAGGAAGCGGTTTCCCTTCAGGAAGACCTCCCGGCCGAGGAACCCGACCATCTGAAGGGAGTCTGATTCCTTCCCCTGGCTTGCCATTCCCTCCATCTTCTTGTTCAGGTGGACCAGCTGGTCCAGCTGGGAAAACTGGGCCAGCTGGGAGGCGAACTTCCGGTTGTCCATCGGATGGAAGGGATCCTGGTACTGGAGCTGACGGATCATGATGTTCATGTAATCCTCCATCCCCAGTTTCTTTTTCAGTGGAGGAGGAAGCTTGGCAGGAGAGAGTCGTTTTTCTGACTCTTTCCGAATAGTCCGGATATCATTTTGCTGGGTCTTGACGATCATGGGTTTCTCCTTCAAAAGTGGATCAGGCGATTCTGTGATATCCTCCGTTTTTTGCGTCTTCCCCCTCTGCTTCTCCGGGGAGGACTCCCCCGGTCATCCGGTCCGCATCGGGAGATTCGCTCCCGGCTGCGCCCTGATAGCCTTCGCGGTGACCATCCCGGCCGGCGGCCCCCGTTTCCGGGCGCCCCTGACCTCCCGGATCCTGTCCCCCGGAGCTGCCTCCGGCCATCAGAGATCCCTGATCTCCCGGAGCAGATCCTCCCTCGAAACCGGCCCCTGTTCCGCCGGACCCGGCTCCGGTCAAAGCCTGCAATGAGGCGGAATCCGGACCAGGGGGGCTCTGGGAGACAACCTGGAAGCGATCGAGAACGAATCCGCTCTGTGACAGCGATTCCTTGATGCTCCCCTCCTTGTCCGACAGGAGACTCCTGATCTGGGGGTCATGGGAAGAAAGCTCCACTCTCACGAGCCGGGAATGGGGATCTACATGGACACGGACGCCTACGGGTCCCAGGTGGGGTGGCTTCACTTCGAGAGCCACCTGCCCTCCCCCTTCCCTTGCCATCGTCCCGACGCGGGAGGACAACCCGTCGGGAAGGGTCGGCGAGGAGTTTCCCGATGCGTCGGGGATGGACACTCCGGCGCCTGCCCCCTCTGCCACCCCGGGCGACATCGACTGAAAGGCGGAGCCCGCCCCCTCCCCGGATCCGTGGGAGGGGGCTCCTGTCAACGGTGCCGTCTTTTCCTGGGACGAAAATCCGCCCGCTCCGGCTGCAGAGGGAATCTCCCCGGAGGGCTTGCGGCCCTCTCCGAAAAGGGTGGCCGGCTCCGGCAAAAGGGGCCTTCCCGCCGTGACGCCGTCCGGAGACAGGCGAATCTCTTTCTGGGGGGCTTCCTTCTCTCCTTTGGGAAGATCCTTCAGGCCACCCGCAATCATTCCCGAAGATTTTTCGGGCAGGGATGGACTGGCAGCCTTTCTGGGCTCGTCCGCAAGCGACAGGATGGCCGCCGGCAGCGGACGATCCTCCTGGCTTTCCACGGACGTGGGGGGTCTTTGAGGAGAGATGACCTTGGTTCTGGTGGCAGAAGGCGGAGCGGAAGTTTCTTTCGTGGGGGCAAGAGGTCCCCACAAGACAGGAGAGGGACGGACGGCCCCCTCCCGCGGGGTGCGGGAAATCGACAGATCTTTTTTCCGGGAGAGTTCTGGGGGAGATTCCATAAGCGGCAGCAGGGCCGCCTCTACAGGAATCTCTTTCTTTTTCCGGCCATGCCCGGCGGATTTTGGAGGATGGTTTCGGGAGCCCTTGCCTTCGGCCGGCCCTTGAGAAACCTCCTGGGGGATCTCCGGCTCCTGGACAGGTCCGGCATTTTTTTCCAGAGCCCCCCGGTAAAGTGCTGCGAAGGAACTCTTCCTGTGCCCCGAGGCCTTGTCCGACCGGCCACCCTGTCCGGAACGGGTTGCCCCGGAAGACTCCGGTACGGCTGCCCCTTTATGGCTGGGCTTGGCAGAGATCTCTTCTGGTTCCCTGCCCCCCCCTGAGTCCGGGATTTTCCGTAAAATGGATGCTGGTGCTGTTCCCATCACGATGCCCCTTCCGAAAGAGGTTCAACGACCGCCTCCCTGTGCGCGGGAATCTCCAGCCATCTGAGCCGAGATTTCCGCCGCCACGCGAGGGTCCACGTACTGCATGATGCGTGATGCCTTCCGTGGATTCATTCCCGAAAACAATGTCAACCGGAGAGACTTCGGCATGGCATTGATCTGGGAGGCCGCCGTCCGTGGGGCCATCGATTCATAGAGCCTTATGAGCCTTCTGACATTTTTTTTCCTGAGGGAACGGTAGAGCTCAAGTTTTTTGTCGATCTCTGCAAGGATCTTCTTGTTGCGCTCGATTTCCCGGTCGAGGTCCTGCTTCATCAGGAGCAGGCGGCGCTCCTCCTCGCCGGATGAAGCCGCCGGCTGGCCGGAGCTCCCGGCGGCCGCGACCGGAAGGGACTCCTGACCGGAAAGGATAAGAAGAGGCAACATCAATGTCGCCGCCACCATCCCGAGGGACGGACCCTTTTTCCTTCTGGCCGTCATGGATCCCCTCTCCCGGAAAGCTTCCGGTTCGCCTCCCTGGCCTCAATCCAGATCTCCAGGGAGCGCTCCTCAATTCGGGTGGCCCTCCTCCGCTCATCCCCACGGAAACGTTCCCGGAGAATGAGAACCTTTTCCTTTTCCATCCTGGCCTTCTTCCAGAGCCCCCGGACCCGTTCGATCTCTCCGTCCATGAGACGCTCCTTCTGCTCCTGCTCCCGGATCCTGAGATCCATATGCTCAAGCCAGCCATACAAGGCCATAAGAAAACCCGTCTCCCGTTTGCCGGTGACGTCTTCGAGGGAGGCGATCCCTGCGGCCTTCCTTCGGCGCATCTCCCGGGTCTTCTCCTGTTCCCGGGCCCGATCTCTCCCGATATTCGCAAGATCGCGCTCGACCGCCTCAAGCTCCGCCTCCCGGAGAGCCAGAACAGCCTCCAGGGAAAAGGTCCTGTCAGCCATCGCCCTCCCCGTCCGGGTTCAGGCCTGTCACGGGGTCTCCTCCGACCCTTCCTCCAGGGTGAGGGCAAGATCCTCGAATGCCCGATCGAGAGAAACCCGCTCTTCCCTGGACTGGCGGAGAAAATCCGTCATTGCCTCGTGAAGGCCAACCGCCCTGTCGAGAAGAGGATCGGTCCCCGCCACATAGGCCCCGATCCGGATCAGGTCCTCGGAGCGCCGGTAAAGGCCGTAAAGGCGTCTCCATTCCCGGGCCAATGTCTGGACCTCCTCCGGAACGATGTCCACCATCACCCGGGAAAGGCTGTCCACCGGATCGACTGCGGGGAAAATGCCTTCCTGGGCCATGGAGCGCGACAGGTGGACATGGCCGTCAAGAATAGCGGTCAGGGCCTCCGACAGGGGATCGGAGGGGATATCGTCCCCTTCCACAAGGACCGTAAAGATCCCTGTGATGGACCCGGCTCCTTCCCCGCAGCCAGCCCGCTCCACCAGCCGGGGGAGCTGGGCAAAGACGGAAGGGGTGTATCCCCGTGCCGACGGGGGTTCCCCCGTCGCCAGACCGATTTCCCGAAGCGCTCCGGCATACCGTGTCAGGGAATCCATGACAAACAGAACCTGTTTTCCCATGTCCCGGAACATTTCGGCCATGGCCATGGCCAAAAGAGTGGCACGGGTCTTGAGGAGAGGGGGCTGCTCCCCTGTTGCCACCACGAGGACCGACCGGGACAACCCTTCCGGCCCCAGGTCCCTCTCCAGAAATTCCCGGACTTCCCGGCCCCGTTCTCCGACAAGGGCGATGACATTGACATCCACGGCGGCATTCCGGGCCATCATCCCGATAAGGGTGCTTTTTCCAACCCCCGGTCCGGCGAAAACCCCGATTTTCTGGCCGATACCCACGGTGGCAAGGGCATTGATCGAGCGGACCGAAAGGTCGAGAGGGCGATCGATCCTCTGGCGCTTTAGCGGATTGATGGGCCGTCCCCGAAGGGGCATCTCGACCGTTCCCTCCGGGAGCGGAAAACCGTCCAGGGGGCGACCAAGCGGATCGATGACCCGTCCCAGCCATTCCGGAGAGAGAAAGACCGAGGTGATCCGGCTTTTTCTCATGAGACGGGTTCCCGGCCTGACCCCTTCGAGATCCCCGAGCGGCATCAGGAGGGTCCTCCCCTCCCGGAACCCCACCACCTCTGCATCGATCGGGGGATCGGAAAGGAGAGTGCAGATTTCCCCAACCCCCAGATTCATTCCCTTGGCCTCGATCATGAGGCCGACTCCCTGGACGACCAGTCCCCCTTCCTGGTCCGCACTCCACCCCGTCAGAAGGCGGTCGATCGACTCTCCCGCCTGAGCAAGCCATCCGTCGAACTGGGCTTCCTCCATCCCGACCCTCACGGCTTTTCCTCCCCTTCGTGGCCGGCAGATCTTTCCTTTATCGGACCGGGATTGACCCGAGAAAGAGTTCTTCGAAGAGAGGCTCCGGCAGAGGCAGGGTCGAAGGAGACAATCCTGTCGGCAAAACGGAGTTCCACGTGCCTGGGAGGCAGATCCGGACCAATTCCCAGCCGAATTCCCCGGGTTGCAAGCTCTTCCGGAAATCCGGGATCGATCCGGGTGACCAGCTGATAATCTGCCTCCGGCACCAGAAGGTCCCCCTCGCGGCCGGAGGCGTAGTCCCCTACCATGCGTTCAAGGAGCCTCCGGAGGATCTTCGGCCGGTCTTCCTCAGCCCCGAGTACCTTTTGAAGCGCCTTCTCCAGAAGCTCCACCAGGACCGGAAGCAGGCCTTTGAGACGTTCGGCCTCGAAACGGTGAATCCGGGACGACCAGTCGAGCCAGGCCTGGCGAAGGGGTTCCATGTCGGCACGGGCCCTTTCCAGGCCCTCGGCATATCCGGCCTCATACCCGGTTTTCCGGGCCTCTTCCTCGATACCGGCCACTTCTTCCGAGCGGAGAAAAAGATCTTCCTCGACCCGGGACGAGGATATCTGAGATTTCTGATCCTGGGAACCTCTCCGGGCCTCACTTTCCCTTCCTCCCTTCCCAGACCGTCCCGATTCGTCAAGACTCTCCTGGCTCCACCCTCGAAAACCACGGCCGGCGCTAGACAATCTGCTCTCCACCCCGCCCGAGGATCACCAGCTTCCCTTCGGCCTCGAGACGGCGAACGGCCTTCATGATCTCGGCCTGAGCGGATTCCACATCCTTGAGAGGGATCCCCCCCATCGAATCGACATCTTCCTTGAGAGCCGCCTGGGCCCTTGTCGACATGTTCGACAGGATCTTTTCCTTGACGGCATCCCCCGCACCGCGCATGGCCTTGGTGAGAATATCGCGGGAGACGCTCTGGAGCAGGGCCTGGATTCCGCGGTTGTCCACCATGACAAGGTCATCGAAAACGAACATGAGCGCCCGGATCTGATCGGCCACAGCCTGATCGTTCTGGCCGATGTAATCGAGAATCCCCTCCGAGGTCGACCGGTCCATTTCATTCAACAGGTTGGCGGTCTTTTCGATCCGGCTGACACCGAGGCTGGTCAAGGACCCTCCCATCATCTGGATCTCGGTCGAAATGACCTCCTCAAGGTCCCGGATCACCTGGGGATTGATGTCCTCCAGGGTGGCCATGCGAAAAACGACATCCGCCTTGAGCGCCTCCGGAAGGTAGGCCAGAACGTTGGCCGTCTGGTTCGGGTTCAGG
>JAJYPO010000145.1 GCA_021795275.1 Nitrospirota bacterium
CTGTCCCGCTTCGCCGACAACATCAGGTTCGGATTCAACAATCTCCGAAGGGAAGCGGAACGCCAGGACAACGAAATCAGGAACGAAAGGCTCAAAGGACTTTATCAGGCGCTTTCCGAGGCGAACGCCACCCTCCTGCGCCGCCCCCACCCCGAAACCCTGTTCGGGGAGATCTGCCAGGCAATCCTTCGTAACAGACATGGCCATACTGCCAGCTTCTATCTCCTCGACCGCCCCACGGGAATCGGGCGGCTCGTCGTCTGGGAGGGACCCCGCCCCAAAGATTTCTCCCTGCTGATTCCTAATAGCGACCCGGAAGATCCGGCGGGGCAGGGCGTTTTCGGGAGGGTTGTCCGAAAGCGGTGCCGGGAGATCCTCCAGGTGCCAACCCTTAAGGAGGCTCCCTCCCCTGCCGTCCGTTACCTTCATTCGGAAATGGGAATCCGTTCCATCGGGGGCTTCCCGGTTTTCAGGGGAGGAGATCTTTTCGGGGTCCTGCTGCTGTCAAGCACCGAGACCGGATTCTTCGACAATGAAAAGGCCCGTCTCATCGACCGTGTCGCCGAAAACGCCTCCTTCGCCCTCGATGCCTTCGACCGAGAGGAATCCCGCAAGGAAAAGGAACGTCTCCTCCTCCACAACTCCTTCCATGACAGCCTGACCGGCCTTCCGAACCGGCTCTTTTTCACTGAAACCATCGGAAGCTGGGTTGACCGAAAAAACGGAAACGGACCTCCCTTCGCCGTCGTCCTCATCGACCTCGACAATTTCAAGGAGATCAACGACCGGCTTGGACACGGGACCGGCGACCAGCTTCTCCGTGAGGTGGCTGGCCGCCTGGGGGGAATCCTTCGCCACAACGACATCCTGGCCCGCCTCGGAGGCGACGAGTTCGGTCTCCTGCTTGACGGCATCAGCCCGGCCATTTCCGAGACCAAAACCGGCCCCGAGACGGATTCCCTGCCAGCCCTCCTGAGCGGTCTATCACGGACCCTGGAAATTCCATTTTTGATCGGGGGAGAGAGCCTCTCTGGCCTTTCAATGAGCCTGGGCGTCTCCCTTTTTCCCCACCAGGGGACCCGTCCGGAAATTCTCCTGCGTCGAGCGGACCTCGCCCTTTACGAGTCCAAGACCAGACGCGGTGTCTGGACCGTCTTTTCCGGAGCCCTGGAGGCCCGCCTCAAACGGAGCGTCACCATCCGCTCCGAATTCGAACGGGCCCTGGACAACCAGGAGATCGAGGTCCACGTCCAGCCCCAGATCTCTCTTCGAACGGGTCTGCCGGACGGAGCGGAAGCCCTCGTCCGCTGGCGTCATCCCCAAAAGGGGCTTCTTCTTCCGGGAGAATTCATCCAGGAGGTTGAAAACACCTCGTCGCTTGTCCGGAAGCTTGGACTTTTCATGCTGGAGAAGAGTCTTGACTATGCCGAGGCCTGGGAAAACGATGGTCTGGTCCTGACCATTGCCGTGAATATCGGGGTCCGGCACTTTCTTGACCCCCACTTTGAGGAGGACCTTTTCCGTCTTCTCGCCGACCATCCCACCCTTTCTCCCCGGCGCCTCCAGATCGAGGTGACCGAATCGGCAGCCCTTTCGGACATCCGGACGGTCCAGGATCTCCTGACGCGAATCCGGAAAGGAGGGGTCGCCATCGCTCTCGACGACTTCGGAACCGGGCATGCCTCCCTCTCCTACCTTCGAAAAATTCCTGCCGACCTCATCAAGATGGATCTCCAGTTCGTCAGGAATGTCCTCCGGGACCCCAAGGACCTGGCCATCGTGGCCGGAACCCTGACCAGCGCCCGGCTCCTTGAGATCGAATCGGTGGCGGAAGGCGTCGAAAGCCCCGAACATGCCGTCGTCCTCATGAAACTTGGCTGCGACACGGCCCAGGGCTTCGGAATCTCGCGTCCCATGCCGGCCGCCGATTTGCCGGCCTGGTGTGCCGCCTACCGGCCCGACCCTCTTCTGGCCGAATGGTCCACCCGAACCTGGAGCCGCCGCCAGATCGCCCTTCTCGCCCACCTCATGGAGCATCACCGGCAAAGCTCCTGTCTCTACCGTCAGGTTGAAGGCAGGGTGGAGGCCGGTCCGGGGGAATCCTCCCCGCTCGGGAAGTGGATCGGGGAGACCGGAAAGGACTCCTTCGGAAATCGTCCGGCCTATCTCCTGGCCGCCCGCCTCTGGGAGGAGCATCTCTCCCTTGGCACAGAAATCGGGGACCTTCTTGAGAAGGGACGTTTTGAAGAGGCCGAGCGTCTGCTTCCCCAGCACCGGGAGATTGACGAAGGCCTCATCCGGACTCTGGAGGAATTGGGCCAGGGATCCGGAGTGTGACCGAGGCCCCTCCTCCCGGATCCTCGCTCCGGAGAGCGTTCTCCGGGTCCGGATCACGGTACAGCACACTCATGTATGAGGTCCGGAAGCCGCGGCGTTTGTAGAAGGAGAGGGCGAAAGCATTCCGTAAGTCGGCCGCAAGCTGGAACCGGACGCTGCCCCGGGACCCTCCCCAGGCAAGCGCTTCCCGGAGAAGCCGGGATCCAAGCCCCCGGGACCGGACCCCGCTTTGAAGCACCAGATCCTCGATCTGGCCGGACATTCCGCCTGCCGCGGTCGAGACCAGAAGCTGGACGCTCACCATGCCGACGATTGTCCCGGAGGTGTCCCTGGCCACAAGGACGGCTCCCCTGTCCGGGGTCTCGAGGATCATCCGGAGCCCCCGAATCTGTCGCTCCCGGTCAACCCGAAAATCGGTCTCCAGAGAAAAAAGATCTGCCAGAAGATCCGAAAGGGCCGGGATATCCTCCGGAAGGGCGGGGTCGATCGTAAATTCAACCACGGGGTCCTCCAGTTCAAGACATTATTGCCCGGGGAGGGAGATCCGGATCGAGCGGGAACCTCCGAAAATCAAATCGGACAAAAATGGACATCTCCTTTCCATCCCCTGTCCTTTTTGTCTCCTTTTTGCCATTTCGGGAGATCGCCTGTCCCAAGACGATGCCCCCAAGCGGGCATCCAGGATGGCATCCGGCTTGCATCAAGGACTGTGAAAAGGATCCGATACTTTCACCCGCCGGTCAAGGAGACGCCTTCATGAATACTCTTCTGGCAAATTACGATCCAGGGGTCTTTTATGACGAACTTGTCATCTCTCCCGGCATCCCCCGCCCTTCCGCAAAGCTCTTCTTCGAACTTCTGGACTCCCTTCCAGCCGGCGAACTGGGCCGCCTCCAGAAGGCGGCGGAAACAGCTCTTTACCGGATGGGGGTCACCTTTACTGTTTACAGCGATGAGCGTGGACTTGAAAAAATCATGCCTTTCGACATCATTCCGCGCGTGGTCGGGGCCAGGGAATGGAGGGTTGTGGAGGAGGGGCTGAAACAGCGGATCACCGCGCTCAATCTCTTCATCGCAGACATTTACGGCCACCAAATGATCATCCGGGACCGGGTCATTCCGGAAGATCTGGTCCTGTCCTCCACGGCCTACCGTCCCGAATGCCGGGGCATCCGCGTTCCCGGCGGGATCTGGTGCCATATCACCGGTTCGGATCTGATCCGTGACAGGTCGGGAGAGTTTTTTGTGCTGGAAGACAATCTCCGGTGTCCCTCCGGAATTTCCTACGTTCTCGAAAACCGTCATGTCCTGAAACGGACCTTTGCCGCCTCCTTTGCCACCTCCCGCATCTGCTCCGTCGACGACTATCCCCTTCGCCTTCTCGAATCTCTGGAGTCGCTGGCCCCGCACACGGACTCCCCCACCGTCGTCCTCCTGAGTCCCGGCGTCTACAACTCTGCCTATTTCGAACACTCCTTCCTCGCCCAGCAGATGGGAATCGAGTTGGTGGAACCGGCCGATCTCCACGTGGCCGACGGTGTCCTGTACACGAGGACCACCCAGGGACCCCGGCGGGTTGACGTCGTCTACCGGAGAATCGACGACGACTTTCTTGATCCGACGGTCTTCAGGCCCGACTCCCTCCTCGGAATCCCCGGCATCATGGAGGCATACCGTTCGGGAAAGGTGGCCCTGGCCAACGCTCCGGGGACGGGGATTGCCGACGACAAGGCCGTCTATGCCTGGGTTCCGAAGATGATCGACTACTACTTGAAGGAGGATCCCATTCTCCAAAATGTTCAAACCTGGATCTGTTCCGATCCCCGGGAGAGGGACCATGTCCTCTCCAATCTTGCGACCATGGTTGTCAAGACCACAAACGATTCGGGCGGATACGGCATGATGATCGGACCCTGTTCGTCCCGGGCCGAGCAGGAGGCATTCCGGGAACGGATTCTGGCCAATCCCAGACATTACATCGCCCAGGAGACCCTCTCCCTGTCTCGGGCGCCGGTCCTGGTGGGGGATCATCTTGAGGGGCGGCACGTCGACCTGCGTCCGTACATCCTCTATGGAAAAGGGATCTATGTGACCCCCGGAGGGCTTACCCGGGTCGCCCTCAAGAAGGATTCCCTCGTTGTCAACTCTTCCCAGGGCGGAGGAAGCAAAGATACCTGGGTCCTGAAGGACTGATCGCATTTCCCGAAAGGAGCTTCCATGCTGAGTCGCGTTGCCGATTCCATCTACTGGATGAGCCGGAGCTTCGAACGGGCCGAGAATGTCGCCCGTTTCATCGACGTCAATCTGAATCTCATGCTCGACAGCGAGGTTCTGGAAGGGGCCCAGTGGCGTCCCCTGATCATTACGAGCGGAGATTTGCCCCTCTTCGAGGCCAGTTACGGAGAGGCAACGAAGGAGTCCGTCATACGCTTCCTTACCGTCGACAGTCACAACCCGAACTCCATTCTTTCCTGCGTCTGGTCGGCCCGGGAAAATGCCCGATCCGTCCGGGAAATCATCTCCTCGGAGATGTGGGAACAGGCGAACCGGTTCTACCATCTGGTCCGGGAGGCGGCGGAAGGGGATGCCATTCTCCGGAACCCCCACGCCTTTTATACATCGGTGAAGATGGAGAGCCACCTGTTCGACGGCATCACGGGGACGACCCTGACCCGGAGCGAACCCTGGCACTTTCTCCGGCTTGGAAAGATGCTCGAGAGGGCAGACAAGACCTCCCGCATCCTGGATGTAAAATACTTCTTTCTCCTCCCCTCTCCCGACTGGGTGGGAAGCGCGATCGACGGAGTCCAGTGGGCCGCCCTCCTGCGCTCTGCCAGCTCGTTTGAAATGTACCGGAAGCGCCATCGCCGCATCACCCCGGAAAAGGTCGCAAATTTCCTGATTCTCGACCGCTTCTTTCCCCGGGCGATCGCCTTTTGCCTATTTGGAGCCCAGGAGTCTCTCCGGGCGATCACCGGAACCCCTGAAAACCAGTACCGAAATGTGGCGGAACAGCGCCTCGGACAGCTCACGGCCCGTTTGAATTATTCGGATATCGAAGAGATAATGAAGGAGGGACTCCACGAATTCATCGATTCTCTGCAGTTCCAGCTGAACCGGATCGACGATGCGATTCGTGAGACCTTCTTCGCAATCCCGAAGGTGTCGGGGGGCGACGTTCTCCCACAAAAAATCTTGGGTCAGTAGGCCGGAAGGATCCCGATGACTTTTTGCGTCTCCATCAAGATCAGGGAAGGGCTGGTGGGCATTGCAGACACACGGATCACCGCCGGCCTCGAACATACCACCGCCCGGAAGGTGACACTTCACCGGATCGGGGATCGCCCTCTCTTTCTCATGACTTCAGGCCTCCGGTCCGTCCGGGACAAGGCCATGACCTATTTCGAGGAGGTCCTGGAGGAAAACACGGTCGGCTACGACAAGCTCTATCAGATCGTCAACCTGTTTGCGACCCAGATCCGGCGCGTGGCATCGGAAGATAAGGCCGCCCTCCGGGAAAGCGGGCTCGACTTCAATCTCTTCACCATCGTCGGGGGCCAGCTCGAAAAGGACAGGGAGCACAAGCTGTACCTTCTCTATCCCGAAGGGAACTGGGTGGAGGTCAGC
>JAJYPO010000013.1 GCA_021795275.1 Nitrospirota bacterium
TTTGTCGTTGTAGAGTTAAGAGAAAGAAAAACTCCTTGTTGAAATATATCCATTCACAATTGATATTTTTCTTTGTCCGACAAAAGATCGGGCCTGTTTTCACCTTTTCCTTCCTTTTTTTTCTTATCTCGTCAGGGTGCGTCTCCGCCCCGCTTCCCGAAAATCCCCCGCCGCCGCCTCCTCCTCCCCGGAAAATCCTGATCGACACTCAGGCCTCCAAAGCCGTCAGAGCCCTTCTCCTCGGGCAGGAAAAGAAGGCCCTGCTTCTTGCCAGAACCATCCGGAACAAGCAGGACCGGGAAGCCCTCCTCAATCTGATCCGGCAATGGAGTCTCGATCGCCAAAGCGACACAATCCGGGCAAATTTTTCGGATGGTCATAGAGCCGAAGCGCTGAACCTCCTCCTTGCCCTTAAGGAGAAGAGTCCGGAGAGGTATACAAGTCTTCTTCTCGAAATTCCTCCCGGGACCCTGTCGTGGGTTCTTCACCATGAGATCCATACGGATCAGGAAAAGCTTGCGGTCCGGACGATGAAGCTTTTGCAGCCTTTCAAGCGGACCTCTTTTCTTCCGACAATATCGGTGGCCTATAGCCACTGGGGATTCAGGAGGTACTGGCAACATCGATACCGTGCCTCCCTCAATCTTGCCAACCAGGCCCTTAACGCCGATCCGGCAAACAAAAGTGCGATATCCCTGAAAAAGCGGACACTGGCCATTCGGGATTCACTGGTATCTCGCGGATTGGTGGCCTACCGGCACCAGCATCTTCCCAAGGCCATCCGGTTGTGGGAGATGGCCCTGTCCATAGACCCTTCCAATGAAGATACTAAAAATTATATTCTCAAGGCTGAAGAGCTGCTGAAAAAGGTCAAGCATCTTGAAGGCCAGGGGGAACAACCTTCCATACAGAATCAGGGAGGGAAAAAATAAGATGGAACCTCTCCTCTTTGCTGATTGGTACACTGATCCGTTCTGTTCCTGGAGCTATGCGGCCGAAGGCCCCATTGGAATATTTCGTCGGCATTTCGGGGAACGCCTCTCATTCCGCTATCGTCTTCTTCCCCTTTACCGGAATATTGATGAGTTTCTTAAACACCATGGAATGACCAAACAACAGGAATTTGCCCCCAGAATAGGGAAGGTGTCCCGGGCTACCGGAGTCATCATGAGTCCCAAGGTCTGGGAGACCGGTCAGGCCCCGCAATCGAGCGAGGAATGCTGCCTCTTTGCGGAAGCGGCCCTTCTTGCGGATCCCGTAAAAGGGGGAACCTTCCTGTCACGTCTCAGGGAGCTTGCCTTTCTCGAAGGCCGCAATATCGGAAATCCGGATGTTCTCCTCGAAACAGCCATCGCGCTCGGCCTCGACAGAGGGAGACTCGAAGAGTTCCTTCGCTCCGGAGCTGCGATGGCAGCACTCTCAGAGGATCAGGAGAAGGCCCGGTCGGAAGGGGTGACTGTCCGTCCGACCCTGATCATGACAAACTCCGAAGGGGACAGGGTTTTCATTGGTGGCCTCCGGAATCCGGACCTTTTCATCCTTGCCGGGGAATCCCTGATTCGGGAGGCCTCATGACCCCTCCCGTCGTCGGAATCATCATGGGAAGCCAGAGTGATTGGGAAACGATGAGGCATGCTTCTGAAATTCTTGAAGAGTTTTCCGTTCCCCATGAATGTCGGGTTGTTTCGGCCCACAGGACTCCTCTCGAGATGGTGGAATATGCCCAGACGGCCGAGAGCCGAGGAATAAGAGTCATCATCGCCGGAGCCGGCGGAGCGGCCCATCTTCCCGGTATGGTGGCCTCCCTGACCCCCCTTCCCGTCCTTGGGGTCCCGGTTCCCTCCCTCCACCTCGGCGGAATTGATTCCCTTTACTCCATCGTCCAGATGCCGAAGGGAATCCCTGTGGCCACCTTTGCGATCGGCAAGGCCGGGGCGGCAAACGCCGGTCTTTTTTCCGTTTCCCTTCTGGCCGTTTCCGACGCCAGACTTCTTGAGAGAATCCAGAAATATCGGGAAGGTCTTGTGGAAAAAGTCCACGGAATGACCCTTCCGCCGGCCTGAGGGTCTTTCGCTGTGTTGCTGCCGGGAAGCATGCTAGGTGTCCTCGGGGGAGGACAGCTTGGGCTGATGTTTGCACTGGCGGCCCGGAGAATGGGTTACCTGACGACCGTCGTCGATCCGGATCCCCATTCACCCGCCTTCGGGGTGGCCGATCGTAAACTTGTGGGGTCCTATAAGGATCCGGAGATTCTCTCCGAACTCACAACAACCTGTCATGCGGTGACAACCGAATTTGAAAATGTTCCCGCCACCTCCCTCGCCTTTCTCGAAAAATCTCTTACAGTTCGTCCTTCCTCCCGATCAGTCGAAACATGTCAGGACCGGATTCTGGAAAAAACATTTCTCAGGGAGCAGGGATTCGAGACAGCCCCATTTCTTGTGATCAAAGATGGGAAGATTCCCTCGCCGGATTCATTGGTTCCCATGCTGCCCGGGATTCTCAAGGCGAGCCGGGAAGGCTACGATGGAAAGGGGCAATGGGTGGTCTCCTCCCCGGAGGAGATATCCCGTTTGATCGGAGACAGGAGCGGTCCCTTCGTCCTTGAAAAAAAACTCGACCTCAAGGCTGAATTCTCTGTCGTCCTGGCCCGCGGACAGGATGGTCAGACTGCCATCTATCCTGTGGCTGAAAACATCCATGAATCGGGGATTCTCCATATCTCGGCTGTCCCCGCAGGGATTTCGGCGGACCTCGCAGAAAAGATCAGGGCCGTCGCCGAAAACATTGCCAAAAGGCTCGAGTATACAGGGGTTCTTTCAGTCGAATTTTTTCTGGCCGATCAAGGCCGCCTTTATGTTAATGAACTGGCTCCGCGGCCCCACAACAGCGGTCACTATACCATTGACGGTTGTGTGGCGAGCCAGTTCGATCAGCATGTCCGCGCCCTTACCGGTCTTCCGCTGGCCTCAACCCTTCTCCTCTCCCCCTGTGCGATGGGGAATCTTCTGGGTGATCTCTGGCTGGAAAATTCTCCTCCCCCACTTCAGACCATCCTGTCCCACCCTTCGGCCAAACTTTATCTTTACGGGAAAACAAATCCCCGACCAGGGCGGAAAATGGGCCATTTTACCGTTCTCGGGAACACGGTCCACGAGGCAACCCACATCGCCCGTTCAATGCTGGCGACCCTTTCCGGGGCCGTTTCACAGCAAGAATCCGCGCAGGAAACGGTTGAAAAAAATATGCATCTGCAGTAAAATCATTTAGTTTTGATGGGTTTCATCCATCGGATTTTAAAGGGGATTTTATTCCTTAGCCTCCCGAAATATCGGGTCCGACTCCGACCCCAATAGGTAAGGGTTTGACGATGGATATGTTTTTCATGGAGGGGCCCGATCCGGTTTTGACAAGATCAGACCTGATCAGGGATCCCTCCCTTTCATCCTATGAAAAGGCTGGTGGGTACCGTGGTCTGAGACGCGCCCTCTCCGGACTTTCCCCCTCCGATGTGATCGAGGAAATCAAGAGCTCTGGTCTCCGGGGACGGGGAGGTTCAGGTTTCCCGACCGCCCTCAAATGGGAAAAGGTCGCAAACCACCGCGTTCCTGTCCGCTATGTTGTCGCCAATGGAAGCGAAGGCGAACCCGGAAGTCACAAGGATCACTTTCTGATCTCCCGCTCCCCCCACCAGATCCTGGAGGGAATGATCCTCGCCTCGTATGCCGTCGGAGCTTCCCAAGCCTATCTCTTCGTAAAGGAAAGCTTTCCGGAAGGTATCAGCCTTCTTCAGAACGCCAGGCGGGAGGCTCTCTCAGCCGGACTTCTCGGAAATAACATCCTGGGGACGGGATTTTCTCTTGATATCGTGATTTTTATCGGACCGGCGGCCTACATTGCCGGCGAGGAAACAGCTCTTCTCGAGGCCCTTGAGGGGAGGCCCCCCCGGCCCCGGCCCAAACCCCCCTTTTACCCTACCGAAATGGGACTTTTCCGGAAGCCTACGGTCGTCAACAATGTCGAGACCTACGCCCATGTCGCCAGGATTCTGGCCGACGGTCCTTCCCGGTTCCGGGAGAGGGGAACCCAGAAGAGCCCGGGAACCATGATTTTCTCCGTTTCGGGGTCCGTGGTCCGTCCCGTTCTCGTGGAGCTTCCGTTAGGATTTCCTCTCCGCCGACTGCTGGAAGACTATGCCGGAGGTCCCCTTCCAGGGGAAAACTTTCAGTGCTTTTTTACGGGAGGCCCCTCCTTTGGCATTCTGACGGCAAAGGAAATCGATACCCCTCTGGAATATGATGCTCTCCGTGCCAAGGGAACGGGCCTCGGATCGGCAGGGATCATCGTGCTGGGATCGGGAGACTGTCCGGTAGCCACCTCCCGGGAATTTGCCCTTTTTTATGAAAAGGGGTCGTGTGGACAGTGCCCTCCCTGTCGTCTGGGAACGGAGTCTCTGCACGGACTCCTCGAAGAGGTCGAGGCAGGTAAGGGCTCTTTGCAGACCCTCGACAGGATTCGGAGGGTGGCCGAGATGATCAAGGGCCGGGGAAACTGTGGGCTGATCACAGCTTCTGCCTATATGGTCCAATCCCTTCTCCAGCACTTCCCTGCCCTTCTCGAGGCTCACCTTGGAAAGGGAGTCCGGCCAGAAGGCGAGCGCATCCCTTGTTGGCATTACGACCGCTTTGTCGGTTAGGCCCTTGCAAACATTTTTCCAGAGACTGACATGAGGCCTTATGAAAAAAAAGATACCGGTCGACCATCACCTTCTCTTTTGCACCGGTAACAAGTGCATGGGAAAAGGCAGCGAAGACCTGAAAATTCTCGCCCAGAACATCCGTGACCAGTCACCGGACCTCTCGACGCTTCTTGTCACCAAGATGGGCTGTCTCAAACAGTGCGAGTCCGGCCCAATGGCCGCTCTCTATCCGGAAGGCTGCTGGTTTTCTGATATGAACACCAGCCGGACGGTGAAACTGTTGGATCAGATTCGGGAAGGACAACCTCCGCTTCCCGAAAATCTTTTCTTTGTTCTGGAAAACGCTGACTAATCCATCTGAAAGGACCCCCATGGCTTACCGAATTCGGAAAAAACCCGTTCAGGACAGCACTCCGGAACCTCCTCCGCCGTCTGCTTCCCCTTCCCGTTCCATATCCTCTTTTTCGGTCTCGGGGCCGTCCAAAAATATCTGGGGATTCGCCGGTGCGATCTTGCTCGTGCTCCTGATCGGAACCGGGGTGGTCTACCATATCCATTCTGACAAGGTCAAAACAGAAGCCGCTGCGGCGGCGGTCGAAACCAAGGCAGAACAGCTTTATTCCCGGGGCCAGCAGAGCAATGGGCCCGAACTTGGACAGGCCAAGAAACTCTTCGAAGAGGTCATGGAAAAATTCAAGGATACGAAATCGGCGAGGATTGCCCCTCTTTTTCTTGCCTCGATCGAAAACATCCAGACCCCCGGAAACTCCGCCAAGGCCCTGGCCTGGCTTCACCAGGGTCTGGACATGAATGCCGGCAACATGAAGCTTCTGCCTTTTTACTACGAAAGCATGGGAGTCACGCTCATGTCCGCACACCAGTACGACCAGGCCCTGGCGATGTTCCAGAAGGTCATCGATTTCCCGGAGAAGATCCTGGCTGATGCGGCCCTTTTCAATATCGGAAAGATTTATGAAACATTGAATCAGCCGGCCCTGGCGATCGTCAACTACAAAAAGCTGGTCAAAGAGTTTCCGAGTTCTCCCTGGGCAGCGGAATCCGAGCCCTATCTCATGAAAAACGGGATCACCCCACCGGCGACCACCTCTGCGGCGCCCGTCGTTCCCAAATAGAGAGGCCAGGGTCGGAAAAATTGTAACAAACCCCGGGAGCTGCCGCTCTCCGGCATTCTCCCTTCATTCTGGAATGGACAACATGGTCGAAGCGATCTGGACAGTCAGAAAAGACAACGGATTTACGGAAGTCCACCTCATAGATCAACGGCTCCTGCCATCCCGAGAGGTCATCGTGAGCTGTCGGACCCACAGGGAGATGGCGGAGGCCATAAGGGAGATGGTTGTCCGCGGAGCTCCCGCCATCGGGATTTCGGCGGCCTTCGGGATGGCACTGGGAGCCCAGGAACTCGAGAAGGTGACCGATCCCGAAGAATTCAGGAAAAAGATGGAGGAGACCGAACGGATCATCGCCGCCACCCGCCCCACTGCGGTCAACCTTTTCTGGGCCTTGTCCCGGATGAAGCCCCTCTGGACGGAAGTGGCCTCTCTGGCACCGGGGGAACGGACGGCGACCCTTTTTCTTGAAGCCCAGGCCATCAAAGAGGACGATGTCCAACGAAACCGGAAAATCGGCGCCTTTGGACAGGCCCTTCTCCCGGATTCAGCGACGGTTCTGACCCACTGCAATGCAGGGGCACTGGCCACCGGAGGATACGGAACGGCTCTGGGCGTGATCCGGGGAGCGGTCGAGGCCGGAAAGTCTGTCAAGGTCTTTGCCGACGAGACACGCCCCTACCTTCAGGGAGCCCGGCTTACCGCCTATGAACTGGCTTCTGACAACATTCCCGTGACACTGATCACCGATTCGATGGCGGCCATGGTCATGGCCCAGGGAAAGGTGAACGCCGTTATCGTGGGTGCCGACCGCATTGCCGCCAACGGTGACACAGCGAACAAGATCGGCACATACGGCCTCGCCGTCCTGGCCCGGGAGCACGGGATTCCGTTTTATGTGGCAGCCCCGTTCTCCACGATTGACCCTGCCACTCCCACCGGAAGTATGATCCCGATCGAAGAGCGCTCCTCCCGGGAGGTCACCCACGCTGGTGAAATGCGTATGGCCCCGGAAGGAATTTCTGTATTCAATCCGGCCTTCGATGTCACTCCGGCCCGCTATATCACGGCGATCATCACCGAAAAAGGAGTTTTCTCCCCGGAGGATCTCTCCCGTCATCTCGGACAGGCCGCGGAACTATAACCCCTAAAGAAAGATCGGACCATTGAACCAGAAAATCCCGTCACATCCCTCCGGCCCTCTTGAACAAAGCGAACATGAACGGGTCCGCCGCCAGAAGCGGGACCAGCTTCTTTTTCGGGGGATCGACCCTTATGGGGCCCCATTCCCCGGTCGCGAGACGGTGGCCTCTCTTCGGGAAAGGACGGGGGGGCTGACGCCTGACACTCTCCCTGAGCCGGCCCCCACCGCACGAATCGCCGGCCGGATCGTCCTCTTCCGAAAATTCGGAAAGGCCTTCTTCGCCACCCTCCAGGACGAGGGGGAGCGATTCCAGATTTACGTCCGGGCCGATCTTTTGGGAGAGGACTATGCCAATCTCGCCGATTCCCTGGACCTGGGGGACATTGTTGGTGTCGAAGGCGTTTTCTTCTTCACCAAGACCGGGGAACCGACCATTTCGGTTAATGCTCTGGTCCTCCTGGCAAAATCCGTCCGTCCCCTTCCGGACAAGTGGCACGGCCTCATCGACCAGGAGGCCCGGTATCGCCAGCGGTATGTGGATTTGATCGTCTCGCCCGAGACACACCGGATCTTCGTCACCCGTTCGACGATCGTCCGTTTCATCAGAAACTTCATGGACGGACAAGGGTTTATAGAGGTCGAAACGCCCATGATGCAGCCCACTCCGGGAGGCGCCCTGGCCCGGCCATTCTCGACACATCACAATGCCCTGGATATCGAACTCTACCTGCGCATCGCCCCCGAACTCTATCTGAAACGCCTGATAGTGGGCGGCATGACCCGGGTCTATGAAATCAACCGGAACTTCCGGAACGAGGGAGTCAGCACCCGCCACAACCCCGAGTTCACGATGATGGAGTTCTATGCCGCTTATGCCTCCTACGAGGACCTCATGGCTCTGACTGAAACCCTCCTTTCTTCTCTCGCCCGGGAGGTCATCGGGTCGGTCGAGATCCCCTTCGGAGAGCACCGGATCTCCCTCTCTCCCCCTTTTCGGCGGATCTCCTATCTTGACGCCATTGGAGAGGCCTTTGCCCTCTCCCCGGAGGACTTCTTCAATGACGATCGCCTTCAGTCAGTCATCCGGACCCATGGCCTCCCCGTTCCGGAACCCCGTCCGGGAAAACCCTACATCGCCGATCTTCTGAACATCCTCTTCGAGGAGGCCATCGAGCCGACGCTCATCCAGCCGACCTTCGTGACCGGCTATCCCAAGGCCATCTCCCCTCTGGCGAGGTCTTCACAGGCTGATCCCGAGGTGACCGACCGGTTCGAGCTTTTTGTGGGAGGAATCGAGCTTGCCAACGGTTTCAACGAGTTGAACGATCCTGATGAACAGCTCCGGCGTTTTCTCTCCCAGCAGGAATCCCGACTCTCGGGGGATCTTGAGGCTCCTCCGCCCGACTATGACTATGTCAGGGCCCTTGAAGTCGGCCTCCCCCCAACGGCTGGAGAGGGGATCGGAATCGATCGGCTTGTCATGCTGCTCACCAACCGGACCTCGATCCGGGATGTCCTGCTCTTTCCGCTCCTTCGGCCGGAAGCATGATCCGTCCTTTCGAGTTCCGCGTCGCCCTCCGGTATCTCCGCTCCTCCCGTCATCAGGGTTTCCGGCTTTCCCTCAATACGGTCATCTCGGTGGCGGGGGTTACCGTTGGTGTTGCAGCCCTGATGGCGACCCTGGGGGTCATGACCGGCTTCCAGCACAAGCTTCGGTCGAAAATCCTTGGCGTCAATTCTCATATTGTTCTGACCAACGGCGGATCCGGCCCCATTCCCGACCCCGACCAAATTGAAAAAAAAATAGCGACTGAGCCTGGGATTAACGCGACAGCGCCATTCATCGTGGGACAGGCCATGGTTTCAGCCAACAAGATTGTGGCGGGGACGGTGCTCAGGGGCGTGGACCCGGTCCGGGAGCGGCAGGTGACCCGGATCTCTCGCTACATGGTCGAAGGGCACCTTTCCTCCCTGAGCGGGTCCCTGGAAAAGGGAGCGATGCCAGGAATCATTCTGGGGGCGGATTTGGCAGACAGGCTCAACGTGGATCTGGGAGATTCCGTGGATCTGATCAGCCCGACCGGAACCCCTTCGGCCTTCGGAATGATCCCGAAGATACGGCATTTTCGCGTCGTTGGAGTCTTCAAATCCGGCCTCTACGAATACGACAACACGCTGGCTCTTCTGGAAATCGGGCAGGCGGCGCGGTTTCTGGGGCTTCCTCCGGGAAGCGCAACCGGAATAGAAATCCGGGTCCATGACATCTTCATGGCCACAAGGATGGCCCACCGGATCGGCGAACGGCTTGGGTTCCCCTTCTGGGCCCG
Organism: Nitrospirota bacterium; assembly: GCA_021795275.1. The sequence goes on from JAJYPO010000013.1 coordinate 9,301, forward strand.
TTCATGGCTCGAAATGAACAAGAATCTTTTCTCGGCCCTCATGCTCGAAAAGATGGTCATGTTCATCATCCTGGTCCTGATCGTCCTTGTCGCCTCCTTCAATATTGTCAGCACCCTCTCGATGATCGTCATCGACAAGGCGAAGGAGATCGCGATCCTTAAGACCATGGGCGCCACCCACCGCCAGATCATGCACATCTTCATTCTCGACGGGCTTTTGATCGGAACAGCAGGAACAATGCTGGGAATTCCCCTGGGATACCTGATCACGACCCTGCTTGAGCATTACTACACCCTGCCCAACGATGTCTATTTCGTGAGTCATATCCCTGTCATCATCCGGGCCCGGGACGTCCTTTCGGTGGCCATTTCTGCCATCGGGATCAGCTTTCTGGCCACCATCTATCCTTCACGGCAAGCTGCCCGACTGGAGCCTGTCGATGCCTTGAGGTACGAATGATGGGGGGAATCACTGTCGAGGTCAAAAATCTTTCGCGTTCCTACCGTCGGGCCGACAGGACGATCGAGGTCTTGAGAAATCTCACCACGACCCTTTCCTCCGGGAGTTTCACTGTTCTGACAGGCCCTTCCGGAGCGGGAAAGTCGACCCTCCTCCACCTTCTGGGGACGCTCGACCGTCCGACAGAGGGGACCATCCTCTATGACGGGCGGTCATTTCTCGACTCCTCTGACCGGGACCTGGCGGCCTTCCGCAATGCCCGAATCGGCTTCATCTTCCAGTTTCACCATCTGCTTCCCGAATTTTCCGCCCTGGAAAACGTCCTGATGCCGACCTGGATCGCCGGAGGCAAGAAAGAAGCGGTGGAACGGGCAAGACAGCTCCTGACGGAAGTCGGACTTGAACAAAGACTCGGCCACAAACCTTCGGAGCTTTCAGGGGGAGAACAGCAACGGGTGGCGGTGGCCCGGGCCCTGATCATGGAGCCGGCGCTCCTTCTCGCTGACGAGCCGACAGGCAATCTCGATTCCCATACCAGCCTTGAGGTCTTTTCACTTCTTCGGATGCTTTCAGGGAAACTGTCCATGACGTGCCTTGTCGCGACCCACAACGAAGTCCTGGCAAGAATGGCGGAGCGCCATCTTGCCATGGACGACGGACAGATCGTTTCAGATTCCGGGGGCTGACCCGAACTATGTCGTGGACGAAGCCGGCGCAGGAGCCGCCGGCGCCGCAGCAGGGGCCGCAGGGGAAGGGGCGGAGGAGGCGGAATCACCGGATGAGGCAGCGGGAGCGGAAGAGGACGCCTCAGTCTTCCCTTCTCCTTTGCCGGATCCGCCATCTCCGTCCTTTTTGGCGTAATCGGTAATATAGAATCCTGATCCCTTGAACTGGAGGGCAGGTTTTCCCATCAGCCTGACCAGCGGACCCCCGCATGTCTCACAGACGAGAAGGGGCGGGTCGGAAAACTTCTGGATTCTCTCAACGACGGTGTGGCATTTCTGGCAGGAATACTCATAAAGTGGCATAGGTCACTCCTTCAAGATTGTCCCGTTCTGAGTATGGAATTGACCACTCTTGAGACAATTATAGCCTACGGGTCAAAGGCCGGACAATCTCCCCTGACGTGAGCGAGGCCTATTCAAGAAGTGTCACCGCATCTCCGATTCGCCGGATCCCTTCCTGGAGTGAAGCGAGGGAAGCTGCGTAGGACATGCGCATGTGGACGGGGCTTCCGAAGGGAGTTCCCGGGACCATGGCAACCCGTGCCACATCCAGGAAAAATTCTGCAAGTTCATAGGCGGTCTGGACAGGGACGCCCTTGTATGAGCGGCCCAGGAGACCCGAGATGTTCGGAAAGACATAGAACGCCCCCTCTGGGGCCATGCAGCGGATCCCGGAGATCCGGTTGAAGGCCGCCACAACCCAGTCCTTCCGCTTCCGGTATTCGGAAAGCATGGGATCAAAATACTTCTCTCCCGACCGTATGGCAAAGCTCGCCGCTTTCTGTGCGATCGAATTCGGATTCGAGGAGGTCTGGCTCTGGACAGCATCCATAGCTTCCATGATTTCGCGGGGTCCAGCAGCGTACCCGATCCTCCATCCTGTCATCGCATAGGTTTTGGAGACGCCATTGACGATCAGGGTCCGGTCCCGGATGCTTTTGTCGATTGTGGCGATGGAGGGAACGGGGTCGCCGGTGTAGTTGATTTTTTCGTAGATTTCATCGGAGATGATGATGAGGTCGTTCTGGAGAACGAGCTCGGCAATCCGTTCCAGCCGTTTCCTGTCGATGATCGCTCCCGTGGGATTATTTGGAGAATTCAGCACGAGAAGTTTCGAACGGGGTGTGAGCACTTCGCGCAGTGCGTCGGGGTCCAGCCTGAAGCCGTCTTCCTCCCGACAGGGAACAAAGACCGGATCTCCCTGGTTCAAAAGGATCTGGTCCGGGTAGGAGACCCAGGCAGGTGTCGGGAGAAGGACCTGGTCGCCGGGATTGACCAGGACCTGGAAGATTTCGAAGAGGGAATGTTTGGCCCCGTTGGAGACGATGATGGAGCGGGGGTGAAAGTCCAATCCCTGATCGCGCAGGAATTTTTCTCGAATGGCTTCCTTGAGTTCCGGAATCCCGCCGACAGCTGTGTACTTCGTGAACCCTTCATCGAGGGCTTTCACGGCCGCCTTCTTGATGGGCTCGGGGGTATCGAAGTCAGGCTCTCCCCCGGAAAAATCGAGGACATCGATCCCCTGCTGCTTCAGGTCTCTGGCCCGGGCCGCAAGGAGCAGGGTCGGGGAAGGTTTGAGAAGAGAGAGCCGTGAGGCAAGCAGGTCGTGGACCGGTCGGTTCATGCTTTAATGTCTCCGGGAATATTTGTTTTTCAGGGCCTGTTCGACGGGAGCGGGAACAAAAAGTGTGAGGTCCCCGCCCAGCTCGGCAATCTCCCGAATCACGGTTGAGGTAATGAACATGTAGTTTTCGGAAGGCATCAGGAAGACCGTCTCGATTTCACGGTCAAGGTTCTGGTTGATCAGGGCCATGCGAAGTTCGTAGTCGAAGTCGGAGACGGCCCGGACCCCTCTCAGGATGCAGACGGCCTTTTCTTCACGGACAAAATGGACGAGGAGATGATCGAATCCCTTCACCGTCACCTGGGGAGCCGGATAGGGGATGGAAGATCTCAGAAGCTCGATGCGTTCTTCAAGAGAAAAAAGGGGGGACTTTCTGGGGCTGTCCGCAACGCCGATGATGATTTCGTCAAATATGGCCAGTCCCCGGTGAAGCATATCGAGATGGCCGTTTGTCACCGGATCGAAGGTTCCTGGGTAGACCGCTCTGCGTATCATCGGGCCGATGGAGCGAGGAGGCTCACGCCGCTTTCCCCATAAATGTGATGAGACAAGATCTGGCAACCCCAGTCAGGGAGCGATCCCCATGGAAGCGGATCCTTGTGATGATACTCGAGAACTAAAAGAAAATCGGCTCCCAATATACCATTTCTGCAAAGTGCGTTCAAGAGACCGGACCAGTGGGAATAATGGTAGGGAGGGTCGAGAAAGAGGATCAACGGAGGGGAAAGAGAGGGATGCGGGCTGTCAAGAAAGGTGATGGCATCGGAGACCCTGAAGGAGAAATGGTGGCCATGGAGAGGGATTTCACGGGCAACCCATCCTTCGAGACCTTCAAGAAGCTGCCGGTCCCTGTCGAGGAAGAGAACGTGGGAGGCGCCTCTGGAATAAGCCTCGAGGCCGACGGCCCCCGAGCCTGCGAACAGGTCCCAGAAGACCGACCCGGGAAGATCCTTCTGAAGAAGATTAAGGATGGCAGAGCGGACCTTGGCGCTTGTCGGACGGACCCTTTTCGGGTCAGGAAGAGGCAGGGATTTCCCCTTGAGGACTCCCGATTGGATTCTGATCATGAACTTCCTAAAAAAAAAAGAGGGACCGGAGTCCCTCCCTCTGATACAGGAAAAGGCAAAGATCTTCTTAAAGACCAAGAGCCTTCTTGGTGGCCTTGTCGAGTTTGCCGGTCGCCTTGAGCTTGTTGGCATTCTGGAAGTTCATGAGGGCCTTCTTGGAAAGGGGACCCCAATAGCCGTCGGCCTTGATTTTTGCACCCTTGGCAACCAGTGCGGTCTGAACCTTCTTCCAGAAGGCAGAGGGACCATGTTTCTTGCCGGCCTTGACGGCTTTCTTGTGAGCCGCCTTCTTGTGGGCCGCTTTCTTTGCCGGTGCCTTGGCTGAGGTCTGGGGGGCCGCATCACCTGCAAAGGCGCCCTGGATGGGAAGAAGGATGATTGCAGCAGACAGGACAACCCCTGAAATTGCCGACCCAACCATGCCAAGAACTGTCATTTTTTCTGATTTCATCGGTGGAAACACCTCCTTTTATGCCGAATGGCCGACTTTAACACTGGAAAATTCGGCGTTTTGCCAGCGAGCCAATCCCCTGTCACACAGGCAGGGGTCTCGTAAAACCGGACCCGGATACTCCCTTCCGTCCTCACCTGAAAATCCTTCAGGAAAAACTTTCAGGAGAGTACGGAAAGGACCGAAGGATTGAATTCTCAGACAATCCTCCGATAGCCCGGAATTTTTCGAATATTATCAATGATTGGTCCAAGTGTCAAGGAACCTGCCAGGCGTCTCCGGAAAAGACGGGACCGACAGTCCCTTCCAAAGGCGTGATGATTGTCAAATCGACTCGGAAGGCGAATCTGCCTGAAAGGGAAGAAACGTGATGCCGCTCTTAATGGAAAGCCATTGTCATGCCCTTCTGTCCATGCAAAAATGGTATTGGTGAAAATCAATGGGACGGAGAGACGTTTTGAAAGACCCGGTAACACCTCCAGAAATGATCGAACGGCTTTTTCATAAATTGTCCGGGATTCTATCGGAGCAGAAGCCCCGCGTCTCCTCCGGAAAGGAGATTCTGGACCTTTTTGGAAAACTGCCATTCGTCGATGCCGTCATAGTTCACCTCGAGGGATCTTTTTCCAGAAATTCCCGGACTTTTCTGTCAGGAGTTTTCCCCGCTTCAACTCCTTCTGAACGGAAAACCCTGTCTGAATTTCTGGAAAATATGGGGCCTCTTCCAGTCGTCGTAAAATCCCCGGAATCTCCCGAGGGTCTCCCACCCCAGGTATCTGAGTTTTGTCGCTCCCACGGATTCGGGCAGGCCCTTTTTATTCCCCTTTTCGCTCCCGGAAACTCAGAGGGGAAGAAGGGGGCAGTGGCACTCTTCGTCCGGGGGGAAAAGTCCGGGGATCCTTCTTTCGAATCCCTCGGCCTGAAGGCCTTCTCTCTCCTTTCATTTCCTTTGCCGACGCTTCCCTCGGATCTCGACAACCTCGTCAGGTTTTACAAGGCCCTCCATGAGATCAACCATCTGATCGCACGCCATCCCGATCCGGATTTTCTTTATGCCGAAGTCTGCCGGATAGCTGTAACCTATGCAGGACTTCGCCTGGCCTGGGTCGCGACGGTTGACCGCAAGGAAGGGACATCTCGCTTTCTCTCCGTTTACGGACCGGCAAGAGCCTATGCAGACGGTCTTTTTTTCACGATCGATGCGAATTCTCCCTTCGGGAGGGGGCCGGCCGGCCGGGCGATCCGTGAAGGACGGATCATCGTGACGGAAATCGACTCCGATCCGGATTTCGAAGTCTGGCGGAAGAAGGCCCATCGGTTCGGACTTCATGCGAGCGCCAGCTTCCCCTTCCGGAGAAACGGCCGGATCGAGGGGCTGATGGGGGTCTATTCGGAGGATCCCCATTATTTCGCCCCTCCCCTGGTGGCCCTTTTGAACCGCCTTTCCGAGGACATGGAATTCGCCCTGGAATCCTTCGACCGCTCCGCCCGGATCGAGAGGCTCCAGACCCACCTCCGCTCCCTCCTCGAAATTACGGAAGAGATTGCAAAAAGGCCTGACGAGAAAACCCTTCTGGAACATGTCACATCCCTGGCCGTCGAAAAGGTCGGGGTCGCCAATGCCATCATCATTCTCCGGAAGGAGAACGGAATACTCGCTCTGGCCGCCCAGGAGGGACCCCTTCTCCTTTTTCCCGAAAGAATACGATCGGGGTACCGGGGGCCTTCCGATCATTCGCCGGAATCCTTCGGAATCATCAGCCGGGTTCTTTCCACAGGACGGACGGTTGTGGTGGACAGCTTTGCCTGGTCTCCCGCCTTTATCCCCTGGCGATCCCTTTTGCGGGAACAGGGGATCGAGTCGGGTGCGGGATTCCCGCTGGTGGTCGAGGGACAGGTCATCGGCCTTCTCCTGGTCGGATCCAGGGAAGGAGATTTTTTTACAGAGGAGATTGTCGGGCTCCTGGAAAACATGGTCGAAAACATTTCTTTCGCCATTTCTGATATCCGAAGGAAGAGACGGCTCGAGTTTCTGGGTCTCCACGACGACCTGACCGGACTTCCCAACCGGACATCATTCCTCGAGATCCTCGAGTCGACCCTTTCCCGAAGGGCTCCCTTTTTCGTGGCGATCCTGGACATCGACAACTTCAAGGAGATCAACGACTCCATGGGACACGCTGCCGGAGACCGTGTCCTCGTGGAGGCATCCTCCCGGATTTCCGTCCTTCTGCGTCCCGGAGAAATTCTGGCCCGTCTGGGCGGTGACGAGTTCGCGCTGCTCCTCTCCGGTCGCCAGAACCCCGCCGAGGTCGAATCATTCTGGGAGGAACTCTCCCGGGCTCTCGACCGGCCCGTTCTCATCGATGCCTTCGAGACCGGAATCCTTTCCCTGACGACAAGCATGGGAGTGGCCTCCGCCCTTTCCGGATCCCCGTCGTCAGGGGATCTCCTGAAAGAGGCGGACCAGGCCCTTTATTTTTCGAAAGAAAGCGGACGGAACACCTGGACCCTCTATACTCCTTCCCTGAACGAAAGGGCCGAGAGAACATTCGGGATCAGGAGGGCTTTCAGGACCGGCCTCGAGAAGGGGGAGATGTTCCTTTATCTCCAGCCCCAGGTCGACCTTGGAACAGGAGAGGTCCGGGGAGCCGAAGCTCTCGTGCGCTGGAAGGACCCCCGGACGGGAGAGATACGCCTTCCGGGAACCTTTCTCCCTGTTGTCGAAAGCGATCTGTCCCAGGTAACCCTCCTGGGGGAATGGGTTCTTGAAGAGGCTTACCGCCTTCTCTCAATGCCCGGCATGGAAATGGAACACCTTTCCATCAATATCGGAGCCCTCCACTTTCTCCACAAGAATTTTCTCTCCCATGTGGACGCCTTCCATCTCTCCCAACCGGAGATCGGCTCCAGGCTGACGATCGAGATTACCGAGGCGGTGGCCCTCTCCCACCTCGATCTCTCTGCCCGGACGATAAAGGCCTTGTCCGAACGCGGAATATCTGTGGCTCTCGATGATTTCGGAACCGGGTTCGGCTCTCTTTCCTATTTAAACAGTCTTCCGTTGGGGGAGATCAAGATCGACCAGTCCTTCATCCGGAACATGAGCTATCGAACGGGGGATTTTGCCATCGTGAGCGGAACCCTACTGACAGCCAGTCTCCGGGAAATCAGGGTCGTGGCCGAAGGGCTGGAGAAGAATGAAACCGGCCTTGCGCTTCTCAGAATCGGCTGCCATTATGCCCAGGGCTTCGGGATTGCCCGTCCCATGCCGATCCAGGAGTTTTCTTCCTGGAAAGCCTCCTGGCGAGCACCCGATCTCTGGAAAAAAGGACGCCCTTCCTACTTTCTCTATCGGGGAGTCGATCTTCTTCTCGCCCACGTCGAACTCAGGGGATTCATGCAGGAGGCCTCCCTCCATTCTGAGCGTATCTCCCCAGGAGACCTGCCTCACAGAAAACTTGTCCTCTCCCTTCGTCGGCTGCGGGAATGGTTGGACAATGGACTCAGGCGCTTTGGAGGTTTTCAGGCCTACAGGAAGTTGGTGTCTCTTCTTGGAATAATGGAAGATTCGTTGGGCTCTGGAACATTGAGGCCATCCGATCCGGAAATCTCTGAGGTTCTGTCTCAAATGGACGCTCACTTCTCCGATCTTGTCGATGCCGTGGAAAAAGAAGGCCGGTAGATCCGAGGACTGTGTGATGAAGGTCCCTCGAGACGGTCGGCAGACTTCCTTTCTCTTTCTTCTGTCAGGTTTTTCGAAGAATGAGAGACAGAAAAACAGGCAAAAATTTCAGTTAGAGCGAAGGCTCTTGTAGAGAATGAAGAGAATGAGGGCCATGAAGGCGGGGACAAGAAGGAAGACGATCAGGTCCATATTGAGCCTCGTCCTGGCCACTTCACGGTCGATGGCGGCTTTTGGGGCCTCGAGGACGGCGATCCAGGGGGACGGGGCGAGTCCCGTGATCTGACCCAGAAGCGCGGAGCCGATCAGAATCGGGGTCCCGGTGACTGTTTGGGAAAATGTGCCAGAACGGCCGGAAGCAAAGCGATCCAGGAGACTTTTCCGGTCCAGCGCGAGAATGTTTTTTCCTATAAGCCCGGGGTCGGAGGAAGCCAGGACCAGCCCGTCTCCCGAAAGAAGATAGGACCGCCCGGGGGCTTGATGGAACCTGGGAGCGGGCATGGCATGGCGGAGAAGCTCCGAGAGATTCATGAGCCCCGCCAGCACGCCCCCGGATCCGTCCTCTGTTCTGGCAGTCCTGACCGCAACCATCAGAACTACCAGAGGATGAGGCCCCGGGACTGAGACTGGCTGGAAGCGCGCCAGTCCCCCGGTGGCAAAGAGCTTCACCGCCAGTTGCCGGGCAATATCGAGATAGGGATCGATATCCCTCCGGTCGACCCGGGTGATCACCTTCCCCGACCGGTCCAGGATCGCGAGGCCGGCAAAGTTTGAAAGATCCCCTTCCCGGAGGGAACTCCCGATAAGTCTTCGAAGACGGTCTTCCGGTGGCGGGACCGGGCCTGTCCAGTGCAGGCGGCCCGCCGTATCGGCGAGATCCCTCATGTTTCCGACCAGGACTCCCTCGATTGTCCGGGCCATCCGGAGGGAGGAAGGCTGCAGGGGATTGCGGGTCATGTAGTATGTGACCGCCACCTCCCGGTAGTAAAAAACCAGGAGAACCAGCGCCGGAACCAGGGCGATCAATACCAGGACGGCTCCGAGGGTCCAGCGCCACCCTTCTTTCGCTCCGCCCTTGCGGGGCACCGGGGGAGAATCCTCGACCTGAATGAAGGGATTGTCTTCCATCAGCCTCTTCCGGATCCTTTCCTGACCATTCCTACCATTGCTCTTTCCGGACCGCTGCCTCGGGGAAGCCCGCCAGCTGAAGATAATCCACCGTGCCTGCAACCATGTCCGGATGTCCGCAGATATAGACCACCTGTCCGTCATATTTTGGAAAGAGATCGGGAAGCACATCAGGGACGCGGCCGGAAAGCCCTTCCCACCCGGACTCAGGGCGAGAATGGATCACGATCAGGGAGAATCCTGGAACGGATTTGGCATAGCCCACAAGCTCCCGTTCGAAGATGAAATCCTCTCCCTTTCGGAATCCGTAGACCACCTTGATCTCGGGAGGGGATTGCGTCCCCAGAAGTGTCCGGATCATGGCCCGGAGCGGAGCGATCCCGCTTCCGGCGCCGATGAAAAGGTGAGGGGCGGGATTTGCCTCTTCCAGAGTGAAGGAGGTTCCATATGGACCTTCCACCAAGACGGTGTCCCCATTCCTCGCGGCATGGATCCTGTTCGAAAAGTAGCCCCCCTCCCCCACTCGGGTGATGGAAAGCTCAAGGTATCCTTTTTCGAGATCAAGGGGAGAGGAGGAGATGGAATAGGCCCTCCGGACCGGCCGGCCCTTCTCGTTTTGGAAGTCTGGAATTGAGGCCATGATGAATTGCCCTGCCCGGAAGGTAAAGACGGAATCCTTCGGAAGACCGAGCCTGAAGGTGGAAACCCGGGGGGTTTCCGAAATGATGGCGTGAATGTGTGTCTCAATGACGGGGCGTTTTGCCATGGTTCATTATCCTTCCTCTGAGATTCGGGAGTCAAACCATCCGCCGCTCCCAGGTGACCTGGTCACGACCCGAGTTTCAGGTGAAATCCTTTTTGCCGGGCTCTTGCAATCACCCGGGAATAGACGAAGAGGGCGACCCCTACATAGAGAAAGTCCAGGGAAAAAGCCATGAACAGGTCTCCGATGGGGAGACGGCCCTGGACGAGCACACTTCGCATTCCTTCAAAGACATAAGAGGCCGGGACGGCCCGTGAAATATCCGCCGCCACTTGCGGAAGGACCGAGACCGGGTTGAAGACGGCCGAGAATGGCTGGAAAAGAAAAATCACCCCCCATGCGAGAACCTCCGCCTCCTGACCAAACCGAAGAATCACCGCAGTGGTCAGGATCCCCAGGGCCCAACCCATCATCAGGAGAGCCAGAATGAAGAAAAAAAGGTGGAGGCCTAATGAAAAGATCTTGAAGGAAAAGAGAAAATAGGCCAGAAATGCCGCAACCGAGGAAGAGAGGAGAACCTTCACGATACTCGAGAGGACGGCTCCTCCCACAACATGGAAGGGTGTGATCGGGGCGATAAGGAGGTGAATCAGGTTTTTCGACCAGATCTCTTCCAGAAACATCACTGATATTCCCTGCTGGGCCCGATAGAGGAGGTCCCAGAGAAGAAGAGCTCCCAGCAAGGATGTCACCGCGGAGGGCATGAATGAGGGAATCTTTTTAAGGTAGAGGGTCAGGAAGCCCCAGACCAGGAGGTCGAGAAGGGGCCAGTAAAAAATCTCCATCCACCGGGGAACGGAGCGTCGGTAGAGGACGATCTGCCGGAACAGAATGCCGGCCAGGGGACGCCAGGCAAGGAGCGGAACGGCCGGCCGGGAGCTATTCATCCGACTCCCTTTCCCGTTGAACCATTTGAAGGAAAAGAGCCTCGAGATCCTCAGTGTCGAACCGGGTCATAAGGGCCGGAACCGTCCCTTCCGCCACGAGGCGGCCCCGATTCATGAGATAGAGCCGGTCTGAAAATCGTTCCACCTCCCGCATGTTGTGGGATGTATACAGGAGGGTCATGTTCCGATCCCGGACCATTCCCTGGAGAGTGGCCCGAAGCTGGGCCGAAACCTCCGGATCCAGCGTCGCCGTCGGTTCGTCGAGGAAAAGAAGCTCGGGATCATTGATCAGAGCTTTGGCGATCCCCATCCTGGCCACCTGTCCCGTGGAGAGACGTCCGACCCGGACATCCCGGAATGGCTCGAGATTCAAGGCGACAAGGACCCTTTCGATGCGTTCCCTGATGTTTGACATATTGTAGATCAGGGCGTAGGCCGTCAGATTCTCCCGGACTGTCAGGGAGTATGGGAGACTCAGGTCTGTCGAGGCGTAGTTGATGCGGTGGGCCACCTTCCTCCGGCCCGTGGCCATCTCGGTTCCAAAAATCCGGATCGATCCAGAGTCCGGAACAAGAAGTCCCAGCATCATCTGGATGAGCGTGGACTTCCCGGCACCGTTGGGTCCTACGATCGAGACCACTTCGCCCCGGCGGAGAACAAGACTGATACCATCAACGGCCCAGGGGCCATCCTTCGTGTAGCGCTTTCGGACCTCTTGGGCAACGAGAACTTCCGGAGTTTCCCCTAAAGCCATCAGGAAGTCCCGAGAGGGGTTTTCAGGTTGGCAAAATGGATCAGGTAACGGTCCCCCTTGATTCCCCGGGTTCCCACCAGTCCGATATAGAGATCGAAAGAGGAACTCGTGGGCATTCTCGAGAAGTGAATGGTAAAGCGACCGGGGGCCCCCTTCCGGAAGACGCTTCCTGTGGAAAGGGAGGCCAGCCCTTTGCCGGAGTTCCGGTTCGAATCCACCCAGCGGGGGGTTCCAACCACGGCAAAGGAGAGGCCCGAATCGTCGGTGCCATTGGTCTTGGCCAGAAGTTCGACCGATGCGTCAAACCCCGTTAGGGTTTTCTTCATGCCATCGACCCGCAGACGAAAGTCCGGCTTCTCGAAGAGGTCGACGGTTTTTCCCTGCCCCGACGGGAGAAAGGTATTGGGAGGTACGGGAAGGGGGACATGCCGGATGGCTTCCCCGTTTTTGTCGAGGGCCCGGTGGCTGGGAAGGGTCAGATAGAAAAAAATGGTATAGACAACGACCCCCGCCATGACGAGGATCGATCCACCTCCCAGGATCAGGAAGCTTTTAGGAAAGTGGAGCTTGCCGTCCGGGGAAGTCGATCCATCCTTTTTGTCAGTTTCATTCTTTTCCATTGACTTTCTCCGTTTCATGGGTTGATTGATGGATGTCCCTCTCAGAACCTGAAGCTGATTCCGGCCACGAGGGGAAGAATTGTCATGACATTTCCCCCGGCGTCGATGGCTGTCGGATCCGCCTCCCCGAAAACCCCCAGGGGGAATCCCGGAATCGACAGGGAGAGACCGACACCCGCATCCAGAAGCCCCCCGTAAGGATGGCCCGCCAGTCCGGGGACGTTTGAGACGGCCCAATCGACTCCTCCCGCATCAATCCTGACATACGGCACGATGATCCTCCGGAAGCCCCATCGTGCAGGGGTGACCTCGGGAATGTCCCAGGCGAGACCCGTCCGGAGAATGAACCCGGTGATGCTGGCCGAACCGGGAATCGGAGGGAGGGGCTGGGGGGAGACATTGCTAAAGCCGATGGAACTTGATGAGGAAAACGAGGGGGCGAGCGTCGGTCCCGGCGTCATCTGAAAATAGGAAAAGTCTCCCAGCCAGCGGAGATGGGAGAGCCAGGTGGCCTTTTCTCCCTTTTCGGGAAGGTCGCCGAATCTCCGGGATATCTCCCCACCGACCCCGAAGGCCTGGTCAAGGTAGCGGGAGAGGCCCCCGCCCGGGAGCATGTAAAAGGTATAGGTGGGCGAGAAGGACCACTTCAGGGTCTTCTTCCCCGCATGGGTCCTCTCGACCGGAGGAAGGCCCGGGGAGGCAGGCACGGCCATGGGAGGAATCTCGTCCGCCAGGGCTCCAAGCGGGGAGAAGAGAAGGAGGGAGAGAAAGAGGAAAATTTCCGGAATTCTCTTTCTCATGGAAGATCCTTGGCCGGAAGATGGTGGGTCACAGGATCGAGATTGGTTCCCTGGTCATGCTTGAGCTGGGCGATCGCGATGCCTAGGTCGGACTGGTCCCGGACAAGCGAAGCCCGGGCACTGGCGAGGTCCCGTTCGGCCTGGGTGACCGCAACCGACGTTCCTGTTCCGACACGAAACTGGTTTTCCGCTAGAAAGAGATTCTGTTCGGCCTGGTGGACAAGCTCCCTGTCAGCGGTAATTTTCTGGTAGTCCGTCCGAATGTTGTAGATATCGGTCTTGACTTCGACAATGGTCTGCTGGCGAAGATCCTCGCGCTGGAAAAGTGTCTGCCTCATCTGGGCCCGGGCCTGCTCCGTCTGCTTGACAAACTGGAATCCATTGAAAATCGGAACGGTCAGTGTGGTTCCCACAGACCAGTTGTAGACCAGAGGAAAGAATTCGCTGTCGAGGCTGTAGGCCCCGACTGTCTGGACCGTCGGAAAAAACTGCGCCTGGTTGAACTTGACGACCTGCTTCTGGGCCAAGGCCTGCTGTGTGATCTGTTCAAGATCCGGCCGGTTGTGAAGGGCCATGGCCACCGCCTGATCGGAGTCCAGGGCCGGAGTCGGGAGCGAAAGGAGCGGAACGACCCGGTAGGGGCGGTTGGAAATGACCCCCATCGCCCGGTCCAGGGAAAGACGGTCCACCCGGAGTTGATTCCTGTCAGTGACCTTGGTCAGGAGGGCATTGGAAAGGTTGACACGGGCATTCATCACGTCATAGGGGGTCGCGACCCCGTCCTTGTACCGGATCTTGGCCACATCTTCCTGGAGCTTGTAATCCTCGATCGTCAGATTGTCCACATGGATGAGCTTCTGGTCCTTCAGAACCAGGAAAAAGGCCTTTTCGACATTGAGGACCGTGTCCTGAAGGGACCGGCTGTACTGGCTTCGGCTCGCCTTGTAGAGATGGCGATTCTGGCTGACCTGGGAACGTCTCCGTCCGAAGGAGAAAATGGTCTCGGAGAGGGTGAGCTGGGCCTGGTAAAAATCATAGTTGACCGGAGATTCAGGAATAGTGAAGGGAAATCCCGGCTGAGGTCCGAAGTTTCCTGTTTCCCGGGTGTAGGTGGTGGAACCGGAAAGGGTCGGGTAGTACTGGCTCTGGGCCACACCGATACCGGCCTTTGAGGCCACGATTCCCTGCTGGGCCGCTCCGAGACCCGGATAGGTCCTGAGGGCGATCTCGAGAGCCTGCCGGAGGGTAAGATCGTAGGGATGGTCGGCGGGAGTTCCTCCAACGATCTGTGTCTGGTTATCCTGAGCCCAGGCTGCATCTCTGGGAAAAAGATATGAAACACTATAAGAAGCAATCGATACGGATAGAAAAAAAATATAAAAAATCGGTCCAGGATTAAACACCAAACGCTGCTCTCCGGACAGGTATTTTGATATCAATAATAAATTATTAAAAAAAGAGATTATTGAATATCGAGTGTAAAGAATATTATACTGAACCAAGATTGAATCTCTGGACCGGTTCCATGTTAGACAAGGCATACACCCGATAAAAAACGGAATCATAAGCAGGTGGAAGGACGCCGCATGACCCTCTCCCAGATCCATACCTTTCTCGTTGTCAGTGAATCCCTGAACTTCACAAAGGCATCGCGAATTCTTTCTGTCACCCAGCCGGCCGTCAGCACTCAGATCCAGCTCCTTGAAAAAGAACTTGGCGTCAGCCTTTTCAACCGGCTGGGAAGACGGGTCTACCTGAGTCAGGCCGGCTTTCGTTTTCGGGACCTTGCCCTTGAAATCATATCACGTGTCGACCGCTCTCAGACACTCCTTCACTCCTTCACACCGCTCACGAAGACAGACCCACTTCGACTGGGCACCGGGTTTGGAGTCCGACCGGAGAGGGAGAAATATCTTCAGCACTATCTCCACGGAACCTTCCAGAAGCGGGTTCCCATCAAGGTTCTCCAGGCTGCCGAAGGACAACTTGTCGCTGAATTCGAAAAGAAACAGGTGGACATCGTCATGTTCTACAAGCTGGACAAGGACCCTTCCCCATTCCGGGGACCGGGAATCCTGGAGATGGTCATCGAGAAGACCAACACCCTTGTTCTGGGTTCTCCGGGTCTCCCGAAAGACAAGTGGCGGCGGGATATCCGTCTTCTGGAGTCCTTTCCCCTCCTTCTCCCTCCGAAAACGAGCCTTCTTCGCAAGGAGCTGGACGAGAAGCTCCTCTCCCTCAAGCTGAACATCAAGCCTGGAATCGAAACGACGGACACCGATTTTATCCGGAAGGCCCTTCTTTCGGGATTCGGTGTGGGAATCTTCCCCGCAAGCCTTTTCAGGCAGGAAATCGAAAGCGGGGAACTGATCGGCCTTTCGATTCCCGAAGTCTCCTATTCCTGCTCCCTTGTGGCCTACACCCGGGAAGACGAGGATCGCCATTCCCTATCGATCAACTATGTAGCCCTTCAGATCCTGGGGGCGGGTTGGCCGGATACCTGGGCCAACGAAAGAAAGTAAGGATTCCGGCATTCCCTATTCCGGGAGAGAGGGAGTAATTTCCTCCCACTCCCGAGGTCCGGGAAAGGCCGGTCCTTTCCTGGGCTTTGAATTGCGCCATTTGTGAAGGGTATAGTACAGAAGGGGAATAAGAACCAGGGTAAAGAGTGTGGCGAAGGTGAGTCCTCCGATTACCGCTCTGGC
>JAJYPO010000146.1 GCA_021795275.1 Nitrospirota bacterium
TCGCGGAAATCTGGCAGTTGAGGGCTCCCTTGCCGAAAAAGGTCCCCTTCTTCTGGGCATTGAAGGCCGTCAGGTCGTCCTTGAACTCCTGGATGACCACCTTCGGATCGGTGGTGGCATAAAGGATCTTGGCCTTTCCTTCATAAAGCGTCGCATCGGGTTGCTGCAGCACTGTCAGACCTTTCCTGACCGGGGATCTCCATCGGAGCTTTGGGATTCCCCCAGGACCCGACGGTAAATGCCCTCGATATTGTGAGTAAACCGGACGGGGTCGAACGCCTTCCCAAGAAATCCCGCCCATTCATCCCCTTTCGGGAAGTCCGGGTGAGCCAGAAGGCGCTCCCGGAACTGCCCCCCCTCCTGATAGGTGGCCATGGCCGCCTCCTGGACGATCCGGTAGGCCTCCTCCCGCGGAAGGCCGTTTCGGACGAGTTCGAGAAGGACACTCTGGGAATAGACGAGCCCTCCCGTGGCTTCGAGATTTTTGCGCATGCGCTCCGGATAGACCACCAGATCCCGGAGAATCGTCCCCAACCGGTCGAGCATGTAGTCGACGAGGCAGAAGGCGTCCGGAAGGATCACCCGCTCCACCGAAGAATGGCTGATGTCCCGTTCGTGCCAGAGGGCCACGTTTTCGAGGGCCGCTCCGGCATAGGACCGCAGGAGGCGGGCCAGGCCGGTAATGTTTTCCGATCCGACGGGATTCCTTTTGTGGGGCATGGCGGAGGATCCCTTCTGCCCCGGCCGGAAGGGCTCCTCCGCCTCCTGGACCTCCGTCCTCTGGAGATGCCGGATCTCGACGGCCACCCGTTCAAGGGAGGCTCCGATTCCGGCAAGCACGGAAAAAAGCTCGGCATGGCGATCGCGGGAGACGACCTGGGTCGCCGCCGGCTCGACGGAAAGTCCCAGCCCCTGAAGGATCTCCTCCTCAACCTCCGGGGGAATGGTCACGGCGGTTCCCATGGCCCCGGAGAGCTTTCCGACCCGGATCGACTCCCAGGCCTGGCGGAGCCGGTCCTGGTGGCGGCGGAATTCGGAGAGCCAGGAGAGGAATTTCATCCCGAAGACGATCGGCTCGCCGTGGATCCCGTGCGACCGGCCCACCATCAGGGTGTTTCGGTGGGCCCGGGCCTGTCGTTCGAGGATTTCGACAAACCGGTGGAGCTCGTCGGTCACAATATGGAGGGCGTCGGAGACAAGGAGGTTCTGGGCGGTATCGACGAGATCGGTCGAGGTCAGGCCAAAGTGAAGGACAGCCCGTCCCGCCTCCGGCATCTGCTCGGAGATCATCGTCAGAAAGGCAATGACATCGTGGCGGGTTTCGGCCTCGATCTCCTCCATGCGGGGGATGTCGATCCGGACGGGGGTCTCAAGGACGACCCGGGCTCCTTTGGAATCGACGAACCCCTTTATTGAAAGGATGCGGGTCACCTCCCGTTCGACTCTGAGCCAGGTCTTGAGGCGGTGCTCGGTTTCAAAAAGCCCCTTCATGGGAGGGCGGCAATATCGGTCAATCACGTTGTGACTCCTGCGAAAGCCATGCACCCGTAGGTGGCGGGATGGGCCGCCGGATCGGAGACATAGAGGCGGAGATCCTTCCGGTCGAGAAGATTTCTGGAGACCTCCTGGACAAAGGGCTTGATCTCCGGAACCAGGGATTCGCTGTCAAGAACCACCGGCGTGACCGAAAGACCGGCCACCGTGTCGTAGAGGCGCGTGACGAGATCTTTGGTCTCCCCTGGCCTGAAGGGAAGGATGACGAAGCCCTCCGGGAAGGGGCCCTCTCCCGGAATGAAGAGAAAGGAGGGCGGAATCTCCCTTCGGGCTCCCTGCCAGAAGGGGGAGAGCGTCCGGACCACAAGTCCCGAATACCAGTGGTCGAGCCAGAGAAGGGAGGGCTCCAGGGGCCCTCCGGTCCGCTGGAAAAAGATCCGGAGAGGCCTTGTGGGACCGAAGACCGGCTCCCCCCACAAAAGCACCAGTCCCGACAGCCCCGTATTGAAATGACTATCGGGGAGACGGCTCAAGAGGACCCCTCCCCTCCGGAAGCCGGAGACCCTTCCGCGGTCCTCCCGGCTCTCCCCGGCCTCTGCGATGAGACGGGAGAGAAGGGACCCTTTTCGGGCGCATACCGGACTGCGGCTTCATGGAGAATGCCGTTGATGAAGGCCACCGCTTCAGGCTCCGAAAATTGGTGGGCCAGATCCAGGGCTTCGTCGACGGAGACCCGGAAGGGCATTCCGGGATCGAACAGGATCTCGCAGAGACCGAGACGGAGAATGTTCCGGTCGATGCGGGTCAGGCGCCCCAGGCTCCAGCCCCTCGCCAGCTCCTCGATCCGGCTGTCGATCTCACCCTTCCTGAAAAGGATCTCCGCATAGAGTCGGTCCCCGAAGGCATTGGCCGTGGGGTCTTCTCCCTCCCACCTGAGGAGCTTCCTAAGGACAGGATCGTCCTGGGAATAGGATCCGTATTCGTCGGCAAAGAGGCGCTGGAGGACCTTGCTCCGTGCCGCACGAAGAGCCCGTCTCCGCCCCGGCGACAGGGAGGGGGCGGGACGTTCCCCGCCTGTCACCTCCTCCCTCCTCCCGGAAGAGAGCGGGAGAGGCGGGCCATGGAAATCAGCGTCTCCGCCCCTTCCACCCCCTTGTGCCCAGACTTTCCCCCGACGCGGTCGAGGGCCTGGAGTAGCGTGTCGGTGGTGAGGATCCCGAAGACGACCGGAATGGTTCCGGCGGCATTGATCTGTCCGAGGCCAGCGGTGACCCCGGATACGACGGCCTCGTAATGGCCGGTTTCGCCACGGATGACACACCCCAGGCCCAGAACCCCATCAAAGGAACCCGAGTCGACCGCCTTCCGGACCACAAAGGGGAGCTCCAGGGCCCCGGGGACCCAAACCACGGAGACTGCGGAGATCTTGGTTCCCGCACTCCGGAAGGCCCCGAGGGCCCCCTCCAGGAGGCGGTCCGTGACCAGACTGTTGTAACGGGCCACCGCCACCAGAAACCGGAATCCGCTCGCCGGAGCTTCCCCAGGAACGATCTCCTCGATTTTCACCCTCCGTCCTTCCTTTCTCTCAAAGCTTGTTGAGGATATGCCCGAGCTTGTCCCGCTTGGTCGCGAGGTAGCGCTTGTTGGACTCCCGGGGGAGAATCTCGATGGGGACCCGGGAGACGATTTCAAGTCCATACCCTTCAAGCCCCACGATCTTGCGGGGATTGTTGGTCATCAAAAGGAGCTTCGAGGCCCCGAGATGGCAAAGGATCTGGGCTCCCAGCCCGTAATCCCGGAGATCCTCCTTGAATCCCAGCTTCAGGTTGGCCTCCACCGTGTCATATCCCTGCTCCTGAAGGCGATAGGCCTTTATCTTGTTGGCCAGACCGATCCCCCGGCCCTCCTGGTTCATGTAGAGCAGGATGCCGCGCCCCTCCTTCTCGATCATCCGGAGGGATTCCTCGAGCTGGCTTCCGCAATCGCAGCGAAGGGAATGGAAGATGTCGCCGGTGACGCAACTCGAATGGACCCGCACCAGGGTCGGAATCTCCCGGTTGATCTCCCCCTTCACGAGAGCGATATGAGGACCGGTTCCCACGACATCCTCGAAGACGACTGCCCGGAAATGGCCAAGTTCGGTCGGCAGGTCGGCCGAGGCCACCTCGGTCACGAGCTTCTCTTCGCGCTTCCTGTAGGCGATCAGGTCCCGGACGGTGGCAATGGGAATGCCGTGTTCTTGGGACACTGTCTTGAGATCGGGAAAACGCGCCATTGTACCATCTTCGTTCAGGATTTCACAGATGACCCCCATCGGGATCAGCCCGGCGAGACGGGCCAGGTCGACCGATCCCTCCGTCTGGCCGGCACGCTTCAACACCCCGCCCGGCTTGGCGCGGATAGGGAAGATGTGGCCGGGCCGGACCAGATCGGAAGGACTGGCTTCCGGACGGACCATCAGCTGGATCGTGTGGGCGCGATCGAAGGCGGAGATCCCCGTTGTGATCCCCTCCCTGGCATCGACGGAGATGGTGAAATCCGTTCCGAAGGAGGCCTCGTTGACCGAGGTCATGGGGTCGAGATGGAGGGACTCGGCCTTCTCCTGGGTGAGGGTGATGCAGATCAGCCCCCGGCCGTATTTGGCCATGAAGTTGATGGCTTCGGGGGTGGCGAACTGGGCGGCGATGACAAAGTCCCCCTCGTTTTCCCGATCCTCGTCGTCGGACAGGATGATCATCTTGCCGTTTCTGATGCGTTCGATGGCCTCTTCAATGGATATGGTCGACACTCTGGGTCTCTCTTTCTGCCGGCGTTGCCGCCGTGTCGGGCTCTTTGGGTCAGACACCCTTGAATCGGTTGGTCATGGGAAGCCTCCAGTCCTTTCCGAAGGCCCTCATGGAGATCTTGACGCCCGGCGGGGACTGCCGTCTCTTGTATTCGCTTTTGTCGATCAGGCGGATCACCCGGGCCACATCGGAGGGGGCGAAGCCCCGCCCCACGATTTCCTCATACCCCAGATCCTCCTCGACGTAGGCCTCCATGATCGGGTCGAGGACCTCGTAAGGGGGAAGGCTGTCCGTGTCGAACTGGTTTTCCTTCAGTTCCGCCGTGGGCTTTCGTGTCAGGACCCTTTCCGGGATCCCCCCCGGATGAAGGAGGTTCCGCATGTGGGCAAGCTGGTAGACGACCGTCTTGGGAACATCCTTCAGGACGGCGAATCCTCCGGCCATGTCTCCGTAAAGGGTCATGTAGCCCACGCTCATCTCCGACTTGTTCCCGGTGGTCAGCACAAGGTGGCCGAACTTGTTTGAGAGGGCCATCAGAAGCATCCCGCGGATCCGGGGCTGGAGATTCTCCTCGGTCGTGTCCGGCCCTCGGTTCCCGAACAGGGGGGAGAGGCGGTTCAGGAACTCTCCGACTAAGGTATCGATCGGGATCGTCTCCAGGGAAAATCCCAGGGAGTCGGAAAGACGATGGGCATCCTCCCGGCTTTCTTCGGAGGTGTAGACCGAGGGCATGAAAAGGCCATGGACATGGGACGGACCCAGGGCATCGCAGGCCACCGCCGCCACAAGGGCCGAATCGATTCCGCCGGAGATGCCGATCAGGACATCGGTGAGTCCGTTCTTTCCGACATAGTCCCGGACTCCCAGGGTCAGCGCCTCGTAGACCTCCCGGATGGGGGAAAGAGGCTCGGTGAGCAGACCCCTGACGAGAGGGCGGGGGACACCGGGAGAGACGGGACCGTCCCCGTCGAGATTGACCTCCGTCATGGGGCAAGTCCCCCAGTCCCCGCCATAGAGGCGGGCCTGCTTCTCCTTCCGCCGTCGGGGATCGTGGAGACGGACCCCGAAGACCCGGTCCACGTCGATCTCGCTTATAAGCACATCCTCCGCAAAGGCCTTTCCCCTCGACTCGATCTCCCCTTCGGGGCCGATCACGAGGCTCTGGCCGTCGAAGACCAGTTCGTCCTGGCCCCCCACCAGATTGGTGTAAACGATGTAGGTCCCGTTGTCGGCGGCCCTCGTCTTGAGCATCGACTCCCGGACCTCCCTTTTTCCCGCATGAAAGGGGGAGGCGGAGAGGTTGATGATCACCTCCGCGTCTCCATCGAGGGTCTGGTGGTAGAGGGGACCCTTCGGATACCAGATATCTTCGCAGATGTTCACCCCGATCGCCACGTTCCGGTAACGGAGGATGGTATTCGAGGTCCCGGACTGGAAGTACCGGTTCTCGTCGAAGACACCATAGTTCGGAAGGTATTGCTTTCGCTGGATCCCCACGACCCTTCCTCCGTAGATCATGGCGGCCGCATTGTAGATGTCGTCGGCCTGCTCGACAAAACCCACGATGAGAAGGATCTCGGGCGCCACATTCAGGAGGTCCGAGAGGGCCTTCCGGTTTTTTTCGAGAAAGGTGGGCTTCAGAAGAAGG
>JAJYPO010000147.1 GCA_021795275.1 Nitrospirota bacterium
GAGCCTTCGCAACATCGCCCGGGATTTCACCCGGGAGAGCCGCTCCTACCGGGCGATCGACAACCTGTCACTCGAGGTGGACGAGGGAGAGTTCGTGGCCATCGTCGGGCCCTCCGGCTGCGGCAAATCCACCCTTCTGCGAATTCTCCAGGGGCTGATTCCCCCCTCTTCGGGGGAGCTTTGGTACAAGGGACAGCCCCAGGAGGGGGTGAATTCGGACATGGCCATGGTTTTCCAGGGTTTCGCCCTTCTTCCTTGGCTTTCCGTACGGGACAACGTGGCTCTGGGGCTTGTCGCCAGAGGGAGAAGGCCGGCGGAGGTCGACCGGACCGTCTCCTTTTACATCGACAAGGTGGGGCTCGAAGGGTACGAGGAAGCCTATCCCCGGGAACTGTCAGGGGGGATGAAGCAGCGGGTGGGGCTGGCCCGGGCCCTGGCCATTGAACCCCGGATCCTTCTCATGGACGAGCCGTTCTCCAACCTCGACGCCCTGACCTCGGTGACCCTCCGGGATGAAGTGCTGATGCTCTGGAAGGATCCCGAGATGCCCGTCCGGACGATCATCATGGTGACACACATTATCGAAGAGGCCATTCTGATGGCCGACAGGGTGGCCGTTCTCTCCCGGCGTCCGACCCATGTGGTCCAGGAGATCACGGTGGATCTTCCCCGTCCGAGAAGCCGGAAACACCCCGAGTTCGAACGTCTATCAGACGAGATTTTTTCTCTCATTTCCTAGGGGCAGGCAAGGACTCATGGTGAGTCATATGACAAGGAGGAAGGGTGATGGAAGGCGAACCTGAGCCTTATACGGGAATCAGTCGGATTATCGGTCTTCTCAAGATCCTGAAGGAGAAGGGAGGGGCCTCCGATCTCTACCAGCTCGGAGTGGACCTTCACCTCGAACTCGGAGAGGAGCTTCAGATCGTGAAGGCTGCCGAATCCCTGGGATTCGTCATCACCCCCGAAAGCGACATCGCGCTCACCCCCCTGGGAGAGGAAATCCTGGAAAAGGACATCAATGGCAGGAAGACCCTGATACGGGAACGGCTGCTGACCCTTCCCCTGTTTGCCAGGGTTCTCGCATGGCTCGAAGGGGAGGAGGGAGAGAGCCTCTCCATGGAGACGCTCAAGGGCCGGATCGGAGAGGCCTTTCCCAACGAGGACGTGGACACGGCCTTCTCCATGCTCGTCAACTGGGGGCGTTACGCCGAGCTGTTCGGGTACAACGCGGCCCGCGAGGAGCTCTATGTCGACCGGGGGGTCTAGGAGACCGGGCCGGTCAGTCCCGCGGGGCAGAGAGGAGTTTCCTCTTTTCCTCCTCAAGATCGGCAATCCGCCTCCGGAAGGCGGCGATCTGGGATTCGATCTCGGAGAGCCGCTCGACCGGAGAGAGAACCTGCCGGTCAGGACTTTCCGCGAGCCGGCGCTTGCGGTCGGAAAGATAGAAGGCCGTTCCCAAAAGTGTCAGGATGGTCAGGATGATGGTGGCGTAAAGGAAAAGGTGATAGAGAGACTGGTCCATGGTTTTTCCTGTCGTCATACGGGGAAGGCGCAAGATGCCGTGGCATTTTCCTATTGTACCCCGACATGCGGGGGAGAAAAAATCCCCGGAGAGTGCCGTTGACCTCCTGGCTTCCTTGGGGTGTGGCCCATCTGGCGGAGCTTGAGGCCCTGTCCCGCAGGCGCCGTCTCAGGACCGAGCCGGGGATCGACCCGGGTGCCGCACGGGACCGGGTCCTCGAGAGCCTGTCCCGGGTGGACCGGGACCGCCTGACCTCCCGTTTTCTCGACCTTCTTGACAATTCCGAACGCCTTGGGCTTAAGATGAGTCATCCCGGATCTTTCGGGTGGCCCGGCCTGCTCTCGGACATTTCGGCCCCGCCCTTCATGCTCTGGATGAAGGGCGATCCCGCGGCCCTTCATCCTCCGGGGATCGCCATCGTGGGAGCCCGCGAGGCCGGGTCCGATTCCCTTTTGGCGGTGACCGCCCTGTCCCGGGAGGTCGCCCGTCTTGGTTTGTGTGTGGTCTCGGGGATGGCCAGGGGCGTGGACGGGGCCGCTCACCTTGGAGCACTGGCCGCTTCCGGCAGGACGATCGCCGTCGTCGGGACCGGCCTCGACCGAGTCTACCCTGCTTCCCACCGTTTCCTTGAAACGGAGATCCTTGCCGGGGGAGGGCTGGTCCTCTCTGAATTTCCCCCGGGGGATTTGCCGGAGGCCTGGCACTTCCCCCACCGCAACCGGCTGATCGTCGGACTGTCGGTGGCGGTGGTGGCCGGTCCTCACCGGCGCCGTTCGGGAACATACATCACCGCCAGAATCGCCCTCGAAGAAGGCCGGGAAGTGCTGGTCTTCGACGGGGGGGCCCGCGGTTGGGAACGGGAGGGGCCGGATCTTCTTGAGTCCGAAGGCTCCCGGAGAATCGGAAGTGCCCAGGAAATCCTCTCTGCGATCCTGTCCGGAGGAGAGGCGATATGACGTCTTATACGAAAGGCTTCTGAAAAGTGAGTGTTCGAAAGAAATCGGCCCCGGCTCCTTCCGCTGAACCCAAGGTCCGGGCGACCCGGAAAAAGGCGGCGGAATCTCCAAAGTCCCGTTCCAGGGAGACCGCCTCCGCCGAAAAGGGTCCTGCGGCCTCCCCGAAGGGAACCCTTATCATCGTCGAGTCTCCCACGAAGGCCCGGACGCTGACCCGGATTCTGGGAAGCGGATACAAGGTCAAGGCCAGCGTCGGCCATCTGAAGGATCTTCCCCCCTCTCGGATCGGGGTGGACCTCGACAACGATTATGAGCTTCAGTTTGTGGTTTCGGAGGGGAAGAAGAAGGTCCTCGACGAAATCCGGCAGGCGGCCCGCGGGGCGCGGGAAATCTTCCTCGCCTCAGACCCCGATCGGGAAGGGGAGGCCATCGCCTACCATATTGCGAGCGAGCTGACCGGACTCAAGAAGCCGATCCGGCGTGTCCTGGTCCACGAGCTGACTCCCCGGGGAATCGAGGCGGCCTTGGCCGAGCCCGGTGAGATCGACCTCCACAAGGTCGACGCCCAGAAGGCCCGCCGGGCCCTCGACCGCATTGTGGGCTACACCATTTCCCCTCTTCTCTGGGAACGGGTGCGGCGGGGACTCTCCGCCGGACGCGTTCAGTCTGTGGCTGTGCGTCTGGTCTGCGATCGTGAAAACGAGATACGCTCCTTTGTCCCGGTTGAGTACTGGACCATCACCCTCGAGATGCGTCCGTCCGATCCGGCGCGTTCCGGAAGCATCTTCACGGCCCGTCTCGACAGGATCTCAGGAAAGAAGGTCCAGATCGGGACAGCGGCAGAAGCCCAGGAGACGGTCGACAGGATTCTCTCCGAGGGTTTCCGGATCGCCTCTCTCTCCGCGGACGAAAAACGCCGTCAGCCCTCCCCGCCGCTCACGACCAGCCGACTCCAGCAGGAAGGAGCCCGCCGCTTCAGGTTCTCGGCCAAGAAGACCATGCAGCTTGCCCAGAAGCTCTATGAGGGGGTCGAGCTCCCCGGCCAGGGGCAGACGGGACTCATCACCTACATGAGGACCGACTCCGTCCGGCTTGCGCCGGAGGCCCAGGAGATGGCCCGGAGCTTCATCGCCAAGAACTATCCCGGGGCCCTTCCGCCAAAGAGTCCCGCCTACCGGAACAAGAAAGGGATTCAGGATGCCCACGAGGCGATCCGGCCCACCGACGTCGTCCGGACCCCCGACTCCCTCGAGGGAATCCTCGACCGGGACCTCCTTCGGGTCTACCGGCTGATCTGGCAGAGCTTCCTCGAAAGCCAGATGCTCCCCGCCCGCTACCTTCTCACGACCGTCACGATCGAGGGCGACAGGGAGGATACCTTCCGGGCCACCGGCCGGCGCATGCTCGATCCGGGCTTTCTTGTCTTGAGGGGTGATGATGGACGGTCCCGGAAAAAAGTCGAGGGCGGGGAGGAGGAGGGAGAGGAAAAGGCCGAGGAGGAGAACGAGCTTCCGCTCCTTCACGAAGGGGAACCGGTGGAGGCGGTGGCTCCCCCGGTCTCCCTGCAGCACTTCACCGAGCCCCCTTCCCGGTACAACGAGGCCTCCCTCATCAAAGAGCTCGAGGAGAAAGGCATCGGCCGCCCCAGCACCTATGCCACCATCATGACCACGATCCTCGACCGGGAATATGTGGAAAAACGTGAGAACCGCTTTCACCCGACCGAGCTGGGTGAAACGGTCAACCGCCTCCTGGTGGATTCCTTTCCCGACCTTTTGAATGTGGCCTTCACCGCCCGCATGGAAGAGGAGCTCGACTCGGTGGAGGAGGGCGAGAAGGTCTACCGCGACGCGGTGGACGACTTCTACCGGCCTTTTTCGAAGGAACTGTCGAAGGCGCGCGGGGGCGGCATGGCCAACCTGAAAGCCCAGAGCGAACCGACCGAGATTCCCTGTCCGCTCTGCGGGACGCTGATGGTGAAAAAATGGGGGCGCCATGGCGCCTATCTGGCCTGCGGGAACTATCCGGCCTGCAAGACCACCAGAAATATCGTCGAGACAGAAAACGGACCGGCTCCCGAGGTCCTTCCCGAAGCGGCCGGAGAAACCTGTCCTGTCTGCGGAAAGCCGATGGTGGTCCGGAAGGGACGGTTCGGGACCTTCCTGGCCTGCAGCGGATATCCCACCTGCAAGACGACGCGGCCCTGGCCCCCGAAGGGTCAGGCGGCCACTCCTGCTGTCCCGCTTCCGGCGGAGATTCCTCCCTGTCCCGCCTGCGGCGGAGCCATGGTGATCAAGACCGGCCGGTTCGGAAGCTTCCTGTCCTGCGCGAACTATCCCAAATGCAAGACGACCCGTCCCCTTCCGACCGGCATTGCCTGCACCCGTCCTGGGTGCGGGGGGGAAATCACTCCCCGCAAGGGAAAAAGGGGAACTTTTTATGGATGCAGCCGCTATCCGGAGTGTGACCGGACCTATCCGGGACGTCCGGTGGCCAGGCCCTGCCCCCTGTGCGGCCATGCCTTCCTGATCGAAAGGAAGAGGGGAAAGGCGACCGTTCTCTCCTGCCCGGAAAAGGGGTGCGGATACGAGAGCGAAGAGGGCGAGGAGCCCGGGATCACGGCGTGAATGGGCCCGGGTCTGTCACCATTGTCGGCGGGGGGCTGGCCGGAACGGAGGCCGCCCTTTCCCTCTCCCGAGAGGGCGTCAGGGTTCTCCTCCTCGAAATGCGTCCGGAGAGTCAGACCGGCGCCCACCGGACCGGCAACCTCGCCGAACTCGTCTGTTCGAACTCCCTCAAGTCCCTTGACCCGGAGACGGCCCACGGTCTTCTCAAGGAGGAACTTCAAGCCATGGGATCCTTTGTTCTGGAGGCGGCGATGGAGGCCAGGATTCCGGGAGGAGGGGCCCTGGTGGTCGACCGGGAGCGCTTCTCCCGTCATCTGACCGCCAGGGTCGGGGCCGATCCGCACATCACTCTCCGCCGGGAGAGGTTGGACCTGATCCCTCCGGACAGGCCCCTGATCCTGGCCACCGGACCCCTGACCCACCCCGCCCTCACCCAGGACCTCCTGGAAAGGATCGGGAGCGACCGGCTGTCCTTCTACGACGCCATCAGTCCTGTGGTTGAGGCCGAGTCCCTGGATTTGTCGAAGCTCTTCCGGGGAGACCGGTACGGATCCCCGGGTGTCGGGGATTACCTCAATGTTCCGCTTGATTCCGAGGGCTACCGGACGCTGGTCGAGGACCTTCTTCGGGGAGAGCGGGTTCCTCCCCACGAAGGTGTGGAAGACCGCCCGGAGGTGCTCCGGGCCTTCGAGGCCTGCCAGCCGGTGGAATCACTGGCCGAGTCGGGGCCGGAGACCCTGGCCTATGGACCCATGCGGCCGGTGGGTCTCGTCGATCCCGGG
>JAJYPO010000148.1 GCA_021795275.1 Nitrospirota bacterium
AACAAGGAGAAAAAAAAGAAATCTCACGGTCGGCCGCATGGGAACCTCCTCCCTTCTGGCGTGAGGGCCCGACTCCGTCTTACTCGGGAAAGTCCACAAGAAAGTCCAGGGTGCACTCCAGGGGGCAGGTGCGCTTGTCGGCCAGGTTCAGGATCACCGCATCCCGGGAGAGTTCCCGTTCCGAATGGTTCCCGCAAGGGTATTTTTGATTCCGATGATCGCCCGACCCGACCCGATCAGACTGTCGATCCCCTGCGTTCCGACGTAGGGACGGCCGTTCAGAGCAAAGATCACCTTCCCGGCCTTTTCATCGATTTTCACCAGACGAATCTTCAGATATCCCCCATAGAGCGTCATTTCGTGGTCGGTGTCGAGAAGGATCGGGACATCGTTATACACCATGAGTCCGATATGGTGGCCGATCGGACACGAGATGGGAACCATCCGGAAGTGCGGGAACCACTCCGAGTTGGCCGCGACCGTCTTCTTTTTTCCTTTGATTTTCCATATCTCCCCCGCCATCAGGGGGGCGGAAAAGGAGACATACTCCGCGATCTGGCCCGCATGGGTATAGACCCCGAAGATCCGTGTCGGAGTCTTTTCGGGAACCTGGCCCACCGGATATTCGTCAAGGGGATGGGGCCGGATCGAAACGCCGTCGAGAGTTCTCCAGAGGACAAGCGGACCCCCTTTGGGCCCTGGCATCAGGTAAGTGATGACGCTGTTCCCCACGTCGAAGCTTCGACCCGCCAAAACGGAGAAGTTCCGGCAGGTTTCCTCCTGAAGATCCTTCTTGAGAAGAACGGCCCCTTGGCCGAAAATCACCCCCCGGTCTCCCACGGGAAGATGGGTCTCAAGTGGGGTGGCATCATAGACCAGCCCGCCCGCGGGAATCAGGATCAGGGGAGGACCGACAGGATTTCCGTCCTTGCCCTTCTTGTGGACCACCGCCGAGCCCTTGATGACGAGACTTTCGATGGTCTTGTTCTTTCCTCCCCTCATCGGGACCTCCTTCCATCCGGGAAGAACACGGGAATCCATGACGGGGGCATGGGGAAGAATCTCCGCTCCCGGGATCAGAAGATGCTTGCACCCGAAGGACTCTCCCGCCATGAAGGGGTCGAACGGGAGAGGATAGGAAGCCGCCCGGGCCACTTCCCCTTGCCCGGATCCCAGAACCCCCGCGACCAAAGCCCAAACAAGCACAATCCCGAGTCTCATGGCTGCAGTTCCCAAACGAAAACGCCTCCTTTTCCCGTCACGGCTTCCTCTGCCGGCAAGAAAATTGCCACCGGGAAGAATCCGCCTGAAGAGACCATGGGGCACGGGCTTCCCGAGGAGTTACCACATTGTGAAATCCCTGAACCATCTGGACCACCGCAGCAATCCGGGAGGACGTTATCGTCTCGGATGTCAAGATCGACGACCCCGACCCGGAGATTTCGGCCATAACCGTGTCGTCCTTGGAGTGGGTGGATCCGATCGGAAGCGGGACATCGTCGCTTCCCTCGTTGCGAGACGAGGTGGCGGATGGGGGACAGGCTCTCCTGTCACTGTGGAGGGGGCGGCTTTTCACACACACCCTGACCGTTCCCGCCAGTATGCCCTGAGAACTGATATTCGGTGCGATGGCTCCTGTCGCGTCAGTCCTGGCTCCACCATCAGCCTCCCGGCTTTGGTCCTAAACTCCCGGGGAGAAAAGGGCGACTTTCGGATCATAGAAACCTCAATCCCGTATCCGATGGGGAGTGTCCCCATGACTCAGTGCCTCACAGTGTCTCTTGTCGGTGTTTTGTGGAGAACCGTCAGGAAGGTTTCTTTGGTCGAAAGATTCGGAACAGCCTTCAATGGCGTAAACTTCAGGCTACTCCTGAAGGCCGATCGACAACCAAAACTGAATGGGAATCCCCCCTTGACCGATGTTTCCGCCGGTCAGTGCCGTAATCGAGTTTCCCAACCCCTGGACAGGAAGAGCCCCGATCGGAACTGCCGCATCGATCCTCGCAAAAAAATGTTTGGAAGAAAAGGATTCCTCCACCCCGGGTCCCATGGCGCTTAAGCTGATTCCAATTCCCGAGATCTGTCCCGCATCAAAAAATCCCGATGTATAGAACGCTCCGGCATCGACGGAGTCCGTCCGGGTAAAGGTGAGTGTTCCGACGTAAAGATTGTTTCCGAAAAGGGAGGCCGTGGGAAGGGCCATCACATTCGCCATGCCTCCGAGCGTGGCCTGAAGCATGGGATCAAGGGTTCCTCCACCGATATATTGCTGGTCCACCGTTCCCAGAGCCATCGAATATTTGGGGGTAAAGGCAAACCCGACCTGTCCGTTGCCCATGACATAATTCTGAAAGCCTTGGGTATCGTTATAGAAGGGATTGACGGGACTGGAACCGCTTCCCTGGGAGAGATCATATTCGGTGTCGGACAGGTCGAACGAAAGATTCAGCCGGCCCAAAGCCCTGGACCCCGACAGATCCAGTATCCCGCCAACGAGGCTTCGGTCGTTCTGGACCGTGGGAGAGTAGGAGTCCTGGAATTCTTTGAGAAAAACCGTTTCCTTGAGGACAAGCTTTTGGTCTTCCTTCCCGACGATCGCCTGGTTGATCCACAAATCTCCGGAATAATTGCTGCCGCTGACCCCCAGAGCGGTGAGTGCTTGGGTGTTGACTCCGCTTCCCCAGGGGGACAGGCCGAGCCCGATTTTATAGTTCATGGCAAAAAAATCCATTCCTGCACGCATATACAAGCCTATTGGAAAGGAGTAGCCCAAACTTCCCGAATTCATGCCCCCGAACGTCGTCGAGGCCCCGACGGTAAAGAGTCCTCCCGCCAGAAGAGCATTGTTGACGTTTCCGATCGCATTCAAGGTGACGGCACCGGTTGGAGCATAGCCGTAATTGTCAATCTCGACCTTGGATCCGGAGAAGGTCGGAGTCGGCGTGAGGTGCACGAGAAAGTTGTCATACTCCAATGCCTGCGGAAGCGGGGCGAAGATGTTGCCGGTGGACAGCTGCCCCTTCGGATTCTCGATGAAAGAGTCCTTGGAGACGCTCCCCAGGGTCGCGGCCTGAAGAAGAATGTTCTTGAGGGTGTTCAGAAGAAGGGAAGGGGCCTCAACCCGATAGGTGTCTTTTGTTTCCTTTTGAATCTTGAGAAGGGGCCAGTCCAGCCGAGAAAGCCGACCGGAGAGTGTTTTCACAATCTTCTTGGCCAGCGGGTTCTTCATGTCGATCACCAGATTGGCCACAAGAAAAAACACCTGTCGCCGAATGTCCCGCGCCCAGTCTTTCCGGTCGCTATGGATGATCAGGATGTGAGGCAGGGAAAAGCTCACATTCCGGGTCGCGATTGCCGGCACCATCATGCCGTCGGCCCGAGTCAATCCAGGGATCTGAGAGAGGGCAAAGAGCTTCGCGGACATGCCCTCAGAATCGACAATCCCGCTTTCGGGAACCGGGAGTTGGGCGGCCGCAAACTGATTCTCTTTTTCCGACCCACCTGCGACAATCACCCGGGACACATGATAGGTCAGATGCCCCCTGCGCAGCGCTTCGTCGAGGGTTGCTGCGATTTTATTGAGTGTCTTGGCCGTCACATTCACCCTGATGATCAGGTCCGATTCCTTCACCGCCTTGAGCGGAAATCCCATGTGCGCAAGATGCTGAATCGCCACATTCATGAGGGCCTGTTCCTCCTTCGTCGCGTTGGGATAGAGTCTTTTCTCCACCCACAATGCGACACTGGCCCGAATGGAAGAATGCCAGTCGACCTGAGGGGCGCGAATCTTCAAGGTCCAGTCCCTGTCGAATCGATCGGGTTCCTCCTTGGTCGCTCCGGGCCTTTCGGGACCGGCAACCGCAGGGGTACAATCCATCATGATGACCGAGAGAGATCCTGTCGAAATGCAGTCGCTGGCCCAAACCCGATCCGGAACAAAGACCGCCATAAGGACCACGAACACCCACCAGGACGCATGCCGGACCATTTTTATATTTCTGACCTTCGTGCTCAGGGAAAACCCTCCCGGCCTGTCCTTAAAAAAGCATTCGAAGGGGGAGAGACAAAATGTCATCATGTCATCGGAACCTGACATTTGCCACCCTGCTTCAAGGCCTTGAGGACAGACAATAACAATCCCCGCGTCTTTGTCATTTCATCGCCTCCGGTGCCCGCAGCATCCTCCGGCCATCATATATGTTATGAGGAAGCCCGGGCCTTTCTCCCGGCGAGCCTACCCTGGAAGCAAAAAAACTCCCTCCCAGGAGTACCATCCGGTCCTTTCGGCCAAAACATTGCCATCGGTCGTCGAACCCGTCATGGACGGTCGGGATTCTCTTCCACCATTTTTTCATGTCGGGAAAACAGACCGAAACACGAGAGAGGCAGCGGCCTGATTGCAGAAGGGTCCCATCCCTCATTGTCACAGAAGACGTTCCCCTTCCGGGTAAGGTGCAAGGTGCCTGGATCGATCTCCGGTGTTGTTTTTCGAGAAAAGTTCTTGCCCCACCCTTCCGAAATGGGTGAGACATCGTGGTCAGACCAGACCATTCGGCCGGATTGAGTCAGGAGCTGGGCAAGAAACCCGAATCTAGCTCCTCCCCAACACACTCTCTGCCCTTCCCTTTAATGCCCCTGACTTGACGTAATCTCATTCAGGAAAGTCCACAAGAAACCCCAGGGCACTCTCCAGAGGACAAACCCGTTTTTCCGCCAGATTCAGAATGACCGAATCCCTGACGGGAACATAATCCCGGATCGCCACGGAAAAGGAAGCCTCGCCCTCCCGCAGCTTCTTTGCCATGCTCTGCAGAATGCAGCGGGGGTATTTTTCCGTATACTCAAGAACGGAAATAAGCTCGGGAAGGCTCATATCCGTTCGCATCTGAAGGAGCCTCGCCAGCTCCTGATAGAAGGAGGTCCGGAGCGCAAGAAATCTTTCTCGGGATTCCGATTCGGAATTCTTGTCGGAGACAGGCTCGCGACGGACCGTATAGGACTTGATTGCCATCCCCTCCTCCTCATCCCCCCGGACTGGTGGTGCACAACGAATTCCCGATTCTCCGGAGAACGGCCTCCACGCTCATCCTCATCGGGTATTCTGAAAAAGCCTCGTCGCCCCGGAGATGTCGAGGGCGGAAAGGCGCACCGCCAATCCCTCTGCCCTCCCTCTCATGGTCTCGTCCCCGCTCGACTGAAAAATCCGACACAAGACAGGAAGCGCCCGAGCGGCCAGCGCAGGCTCCCAGAGAGCAAGCTCGAATCTCTCGATCTCCTCAAAAAGAACATTCGCTAGGGAAAGGACAGGGAATTCCCTCCCCATCTGTTCGACGGCCGAGAGAAACTCGAGGTTCAGGAGAAATCGTCCTCGAGGCGAAAGCTCTTTCCGGCGAATCTCCTCGAAAAGGTCGCACGCCTCGAAAATCTTTCCGGCTGAAATGGCGGAGCGGACTTCCGAAAGTGCCGGGTTCGATCTTGGGGATCCATCGCCTGCCTCGTCCGCCTCCGCCGCCGACACCTTCCCTTGGGCAATCCATGCGCGACCCTCTTCCGACAGAAACGGAACCTCCCCTCCGGAAAATGAAAGGCGCTCGATTCCGGGAAGCCGGGCGACAAGGGTCCGAAGCGCCCCACGAAGGGCCTCTGCTCCCCCCGATCCGTGTGGACCGCGGCATTCAAGAATCTTCCCCGCCCGGAAGGAAAGGTCGAGCCAAAAAGGAAATTCCGCCTGCCGCCCCAGGAGAAACCGGAGGGCATCATCGTCTGCCCCGGACTCGAGCTGGGCTTCCAGAGCGGACAACACATGCGGAGGAGGGGCGGGAATCCGGGTCATCCCGCCATCGTTCGCAGGCATTTCCCGAGTGCCTTCCGAGGGAATCA
>JAJYPO010000149.1 GCA_021795275.1 Nitrospirota bacterium
TGGGAGGTCGTGGACTTTCCGATGCCGCCTTTACCGTAAAAAGCAATCTGACGCATAGTGTTCTCCTCCTGGTTGTCCGGAATCTGCCTTGGGCAATCTCCGGAATGAAAAAAGCCGAACGAAGGCAATCCCCCATTCGGCTTCAGCGCCTGGCCGGTATACGATTCCTCGGCCCAATCTCTCTTTTGAAGTCACTTAGCTCATCCCACTCTTGCGGAGCGTCCTTCGTCGAAGGCTCCGGATAGCGGGCTTGCCAAAAATTAAGCAAAACACGTGCCAAAACAATAAATCATTTAAATAAAGCAACTTAATAAATATTGCCCATTTTAGCCAATGAGGAACGCTGTCTCATTTTGTAAGCAAATGAACAAAGATCGGACAAAAAAAGGGGGGCCGGGGGGGGGCGCACCCCCCTCTTGCCCCTTAACGGGCAATAACATCTCCCCCTCCAGGCCCCCAGTACCAATAGAGGGAGAAATTTGGGCTAATTGACTGATACTGGTTTGTTCCCGCGACTGGAAGCAGAACGCCCACGGAAAAAATCAGATTCCGGGTGATGTTCGTTTCGAAGGTTGGTTGAAGACCCCAGAGATTGAAGGCTCCAACATGGAGGCCGTCGGCTGCGACCGGGAGCCCGTTGATCGGTTGACCGTCGATGGAAAACGGGAGGCCGGACATACCGACGAATTCGAGAATATACCCCGTTCCCGTCCGATCATTCACGATGTCCTCGAGACCAAATCGGTATTGGAGGATGTCTCCGAACTGGACAAGAGGCTTACCGGAAACGCCGGGGAGGCTCGCATTGTTTGGTAAGTCGTAAGTGTAGAAAAAATCAGCATAAAACCTGAAAGGCTTGGCAATGTATCTCGTCAGGAGCGCCGGCGTCAGCGCCGGTGAGCCATAGTGCGTTGAAGGAATCCGGGCCAGTGGAGGAAGGCCGCCCTTCACGACGGGCGCATCGGCCCATGTGGAAGTGGGGAGAGTCACATGGAGTGCCACGGCCATCGAAGGGATTTTTCTCTCCGAATGCTGAACATAGAATCGGTATTTGAGTTCCATGGTCAAATCCGAGAAGCCGGATCCCTGGGTATAGGCCCCTCCGTACGAAGACCAGACAGATGCCATGGAGGGGAAAATGGTGAACTGAGAATTGTCCGTGAGCCCCACTCCGATTTCAGCCAGCGACAGCAACTGGGTCTCGCTAAAACCATTGGCCAGCGAGTTAACCTGCCCGCCTGGACCATACTGCGCCTGGACGAACTGGCCATAAAAAAATGGACGGATATAAAACTCACCTGGAGGAGCGGTATCCGCCATCGGGATGAGCTCTGGGCCGGCTGACAGCGGGTTCCATATTTTTCTGTAGGCTGAGATGGCATCCGGACCATTCCAGGACAAAGCATTCCCCGACGCCGTCGATGCCGGTGACGAAGATGCGGGAGGACTTCCCGCCTCCCCCTTGGACGGGGAGAGAAGCAAGAAAACCATAATAACAAAGCAGCAGAACACAGAATTCCTAGAATATATGCGTTTCATGAAGGACTCCCTGCAAAATAGTTGACCCGACGTATTTTCCCGCGATACAAGAGAAGTCGAGCGAGCCTTCAGGGAGCCCGAATGGGGAGACAGCGAAAGGTTAAGATTCTTGGAAAGATACGATGAAGGAGAGGCGAGCGGAGGGTGGATGACGAAAGGGAAAAAGTAAAGAGGATGAACAGAATAACCAGTTCAAGGGGGATTTCCCGAGGTCTTCGAAAAAACCTTTCAGATTGAATGAAAGGAATCTCGATGGATTTTCTTTGAACATCAGTCTTGACTGGCTCAGGAGCTTCCGAATGCAATATGACAAGCAGCGATGCGAGCGGATAATCAGGGCCATTCGATCGGGGAACCAGCACAGAATTGAAAGAGATCGCTGAGGCTCCCTCGAGAAAGATCCCCTGACTCCATCCCCTAGGATTGCTGTGTTGGTAGCGATAAGTGTCCCCTGCATCCTCAAGCGAAACGATGATCGCCGCGTTGACTCCCAAAAGAAATGCCAGCAAAATCGGCAGCCCTCCAATGAGAAAGCTTCCAGAGATCATGCCGCCGGTAGCGGCCCAGATCTCGATCGATCCGGACAACGTTCCGCTCGGCCCAGAAT
Organism: Nitrospirota bacterium; assembly: GCA_021795275.1. The sequence goes on from JAJYPO010000149.1 coordinate 2,147, forward strand.
CACATCCTGCCTGATTTTTCTCCCTCTTTTTCAAGAAGAACTCGAAGATCAGGAAGCCTGCCAGAAAGCTCCCGCACATTATCGGTGACGGCAAAATCGCCTCCCTCCACAGCATCGTCCCTATTCCTATCAGGACGAAAGACGACACAAGGGAGGGCAGAACCGACCTGACACCATGGCGTCGGTAGATCCAGAGATTGCCGGACCCATGACAGAACGGCAGAACCCCCAGGAGTCCGGCGAAAGAATCCGCGAAACCCAGCCAGAGGGAGAGGTTCCTCCCCGTAAGTTGCCTTTGGGCCTCAGGTGTCAGGGCTCCGCTTTCTCTTCTCTCCCGAACTGTCGCCAGGATCCCGTTGACCAGGGTGACCGGAAGCTGGGGAAGTACGAGAAGAAAGACACCGAGAAAGGGGCTGGGAGCGAAGTGCAATCCGGAGGGGAACAAGAAAGGGAGATGTTTGAAGAATGTGATTCCCAGCGAAATGATTGCGACTGCACGAACATAGAGACCGACCGATCGACGAACCCGGAGCAGGGAACCTTCCGACATGTTCTTCTCGAGGAAAGCCGAGAGGCCCACCTTGCCAGACAGGAAAAGGAGAAGGCCCAGAATCACCGACGAAAGTGAGGCAATAAATGGGGTCGGATGCAAAATCAGGAAGAGGAAGGCCCAGACCTTAAGGGGCTGAAGCGGAATCGCTGTCCGGAAAATGAGGGCCGAAAGGAACCAGGCCCCCCCCATGACAAGAAGGTCAACTGCCATATTCTTGGGGGTCCCGCCCTGTTCCGCGTTGACCATGAGACCCACCAGGGGAATCAGAAACCAGAGATCGAAAAAACTTCCCCAGAGTTCATGGCTCCGGACCAGTTCCGGAAGACTCACCAGTTTTCGCAAATTTCCCACCTTGGCCATGACAGAGATCGCCCCCGAGGGGGTGATTTCGCTCCTTCGCTCATAATTGTCGGGGATCCATCAGACGGAGACTCGGAATGTATCGATCGGAGTCAGGCGACTCCGGAGAAGAAGAGTGCTGGCTTGCGTCAGCCAGCAAGGAAGATTTCACTGCCAGTTAAGCAATGGCAATGCCAAAAAATTAAATACACACCAATAAAGGAAACATTCGAGACACCAGGACTCAAGCATTGAACAATTATGTCCAATAAAGAACATTGGGAGGGGGTAAGATGGGAGGAGGCGATACGACGGGAGATGCGATCCTCTTCACCCAGGAGCTGAAACAATGAGGTTTTGGACTCTTCCCGTTCCGATGATCCTTGTCGCGGGGATCCTGTTTGCCGGGGGATGAGAAGCGGCCCGGGCCGCCCCCTATCCCCTTCCCTTCGACCCCTTCCTGGTCCCGGAGTCCTTCGGGTGCAAGCCATCTTTTGATCCCGGGAGCGGAGCTTCTGCCCCACGATCCTGTCATCGATCCCACGGTCCTCCCCGGATGGCGGGAGGTTCCCATGAAGGACGGGAAGAACCGGACGGTCGAGAGCCTCGTCATCAAGGGGTCGGAGATCGTCCACAAAAAGACAAGAACGGAAACCCCATCGGCCCGCCCCTGGTCCTGATCCCGGCCGGGGGGCTCGTCTACGACGCCACTCCCCTGGAGATCCATCTTCCCGTGGGGGAGCGGGGGGTGATCCTCGGCCACCGGGCCGTTCTCGTCAAAAAAAATCTCCAGGAGGAGACCTGCCGGAACTTCTCCGTGCTGGCCGGCCGGAGCTTCGATGTGGGGGACAGTGTCCTCACCTACCTGATGCCGGGACCGAAGGGAGATCCGGCCCTTCTCTGGCGGACACTGGACGGAGTCTCGATCCGCCCCCACCCGCTCGATGAATATCCGGTGGGTCAGGTGCCGCAAAAGACCTCGACGCGGATTTTCGGGGTCTACACCCACGCCGGGCAGATTGCGGAGTATGCATCCTTTTCCGCCCCCATGATGGTGGGGGAGACCTGGACGATCGACGGGAAAACGAAGACTGTCGCCGCCAACTCGGAGTGGTTCCCTCACTTCCGGATCGTCCCCATCTCGTGTCCCATCGGCCACCACATCGGGCTCATGGGTTACAACGACGTTCCGATCCTTCTCGACACCGACCACGAGATGACGCTTTATGGGGGACGGCTGAAGATTCGCCTCGTGAGGATCCACGAAAAGTCCGGGAAGGTGCTCTTCGCGCTGAACGGCCGCCCCTACACGGGAACGAACGGGATCGACAGCGTCATCGGGAAGGGACGGGCGATCGCCGGGACCGAACACACTCTCGCCACGCTCAAAAAGCTCCGGGAATCCTGAGGGGGAGGAGAAGTTGCCATTTGCCATTTTGTCCCCCAACTCCTAGAATCATCTTGTCACAATCACCAGGGTGTGGTCTTCATATCCCCAACGGACCCATTAGGATCTTCTCTGCCTTTTCTTTTCATGCCTTCCCGGTCCGCATCCACGTCTCGGGTTCCTCATTGTTGCATGGTTGTGCTATGGAGTTGATCAATGGCGACGAACAGGGAACGAGCCGACATTCAGAACATCCCCGAAGACAAGAGTTTCCTACGAGACCGCATCCGCTTCCTCAAGGTGGCAGGGGTCATCGGCATCCTGTCCTCGCTCGTGATGACGGGAATCGAATTCTCCCGAAACGACCTTGTCCGGCTTCTCCCGTCGTTCCTTTTTTCGGTCGTCGCCCCCCTACTCCTGCTCTGGCTTCGTCAACGTCCTCAAGACCTCGACAGGATCCTCGCCGCTTTCGCCGGCCTCATTCTCATTCAGCAGATCTCGGGGGCCGTTCTCTCAGCAAACGAAATCCTGATGCTGATCTGGTACCCGGTCTTTCCCCTCACCTATTTTTTTCTTCTGGGAGTCAGGAGGGCACTTGTTTGGAACGCGGTCGCCATGGTCGGCATCACTGTGGGATATGTCCTCTTTCCCGTTCTGGCCCGCATTCCGCCCGTCCCCCCCGCCATGTTTCTGACCGCGCTCCTCGCCTACGGAGTCGCCGTGGTCCTCGCTTGGTATCATTACGGAGTCATTCATGCCTACCAGCTCCGGTTGATGCGCGAAGCGACACTCGACGGGCTCACGGGAGCCTTCCTCCGCAAAGCCGGCCTGGACCACCTCTCGAGGCTGATGGCCCAGGCCGAGCGCATTTCCGGAATGACCCTGTCCATCGCCCTTCTCGACATCGATGACTTCAAGAGCATCAATGACCAGGACGGCCATCAGTCGGGGGATCGGGTCCTGGCAATGATCGGGGAATCCATTCGAAGTGTCATACGCAAAGGGGACATTTTCGTCCGTCTCGGAGGGGAAGAGTTTCTGCTGCTTCTGCCGGGCCGCTCCCTCAAAGAGGCCGATCCGCTGGCGGAGAACCTCCGCCGTCGGATCGAAGAGGGCGTTTTTCGCTCCAACGGAACGCGGGTGACGGTCAGTATCGGCCTGACCCAGTACCGGACGGGAGAACCGATGGCGGAGCTCCTGAGGCGGGCCGACAACCTGATGTATTCCGCCAAAAGGGGCGGAAAAAACTGCGTCCGCACCCAGGAGGAGCGATCCCCGGAGCAGGATCTCTTTGTTCCCGAAACAGGGTTGGCCTCCCCCGAATCAGCATGACAACGTCCGCTCTCAGAAAGGCCCGTCGGTGAAGCCATGGGGACGATCCCGGACAAAC
>JAJYPO010000150.1 GCA_021795275.1 Nitrospirota bacterium
GGATCGAGTACCGCCACGACAACTCGAACAGCGCGCTCTTCAACAACAGTCTCTACAGCGCGGCCAACCGGGGTCCGGCCCTCTATTCCCAGGATACCGTCGACCTCGAGCTGGTCTACACCTTCTAGGAGACTCACGAATCAGATGAAGATGAAAGTGAAGACAGTGATGAAAAAGATCTTCCTGGCCGTTTGGTTGGCCTTTGGCATGGCCCTTCCGGCCTGCGAGCCGACGGCCGAACCGCTCCTCCTTGCGGAAGACGCGGATCTTGAGATTCCGGGAAAAACCCTCATAGCCGGCTCAGTCATCAGGGTCCGACAAAAGACGGGAACCCCTCGGATTTCCCTGTCCGTTCGGGAAACCCGGACCAGCAAGAACGGGCACCCCCTCTGTGACGCTCCGACCGGCCGCCTTCTTCATGTCGAATCGGTGACCGCGGTCGTTGGAAAGCCATCAAGTCGGCTCAAAAGTGCCTTCGTGGTCATGGGAGATCCCCCGGATCCTCCGATGGCGAAGATTGAGAGAGGGATGTGCATCACCGTTTCGCCCGACACCCGGGGTTCCCGGGAGAAGCTCCCCGGAACCAAAATTGCCATCGTCGCGGCTCCGGGACCCGGCAAAAGTGACGACCGGGTCGGGGCCGGAATCGTCACAATCTGGCCCGGGCCCCCTTTGCAGGAGGAGACTTCCGGCCGAAACAGGCGAAAGCGGCACGACTCCCGGCACCTTCGGGAGAAAGACCCACGAAGGGCCGCATGAAAAGAATGAGGAAAGGGAGTCTTTCAAAAAGAAGGAGAAGGGATCCATGGCCAGAAAAGAGGAAAAACCCACCAAAGAGGGGTCACCCCCGGATATGGTGCTGTTTCTTCTGCTTGCGGGGATCCTTTTTGGCCTCATGGTCTGGCGGCATATTCATCTTCCCGACGAGGAGCGGCCAAAAACGTCTGTCCACGGGAGGATGGAACCCCCTCTCCCCCCATCCCTGGCTCTCCTCTGGCCATCCGGCCAATTGAACCGGTCCGCTCCATCCGCTATAAAGAAAGCTCCCCACTGTTCACATCCGGAGATTTCTCATGGCCCTTTTTCATCTCTACCATGAAACCAGAAAGAGCGTCGTCAGATTCCGGGAGGCCGTCCTCGGACGCGTGATCGGCGTCGGGGCCCTTTTTTCCTCGGGGTACGGCGACGTGGGCTCCTCCATCTATTTCGCCCTGGGGGTTACCACCATTTACGCGGGGGGCGCCTCCTTCCTCGCCATCTTCATCGCCGGACTCTTCTTCGTCGCCACCGTTCTCTCCTACGCCGAGCTCTCCTCTGCCATCCCCGAGGCCGGGGGGTCCTCCCTCTTCGCCCAGCGGGCCTTCGGGGACGGCTGGGCCTTTTTTGCCGGATGGGCCCTCCTGCTCGACTATATCGTCACCCTGGCCATCAGCGCCTTTTCGGTCGGACCCTACCTGGGATACTTCTTCCCGCTCCTCAAGAACAACGTCCAGGCCAATGTGACCTTCACCGGAGGACTGATCATCCTCCTCATGCTCATGAACATCTTCGGCCTGCGCGAGTCTTCCCGCTTCAGCCTGCTCCTGGCCGCCTTCGACATCTTCACCCAGCTCTCCCTCATGATCCTGGGGCTCATCTTCCTCTTCGACCTTCCCAAAATCCTCTCCCAGTTCTCCCTGGGCACCAATCCGACCTGGCCGCACTTCCTCTACGGAATCTCCGTGGCCATGGTCGCCTATATCGGAATCGAGGCGATCAGCCAGATGTCGGCCGAAGCCCGGGATCCGGGCAAATCGGTCCCCCGGGCCATGTTCATGACCATGGGCACCACCGTCCTTCTCTACTCGGGGATCAGCCTGGTCGCGGTCTCGGCCATGAGCCCCAAGCTTCTGTCCACCGTCTGGGTCAACGATCCGATTGCGGGCATTGCCCATTTCATCCCCCACGTGAACACCTACCTGGGCCCCTGGGTCGCCCTTCTTGGAGCCACAATCCTGACAGTCGCCGCCAACGCGGGACTGATCGGCGTCTCCCGCCTGGCCTTCTCCATGTCCCACAACTTCCTGATCCATCCGATCTTCCGCCATACCACGAAGCGCTTCCGGACGCCGGTCTATTCCATCCTCTTCTTCGGAAGCCTGGGCGCCACCATCGTGGCCTTCTTCCCCTACCTCGAGGTCCTGGCCGACCTTTACAACTACGGCGCCATGATCTCCTTTACGATGACCCACCTGGCCCTCATCCGCCTCAGGCACGTTGAGCCAAACCTTCCCCGCCCGTACCGTGTCCCCCTCTCGCTCCGGATAGGCGGCCGGGAGATCCCGCTTCCCGCCCTCTTTGGCCTTCTCGGAACCGGGAGCGTCTTCGCGATGGTCCTGATCTTCCACAAATACGGGCGGGTCTTCGGAACCCTCTGGATGGCGGCCGGGATCGCCTACTACTACACCTTCAGGAAAACCGCCAGAATGCCCCTCATGGAGCGCCTTTCGGTGACGGAAATTCCCGAACCCCCCACCCCGCTCGACATTCCCCACACGACGATCATGGTGGCCACATCCCCCACCGCGCCCTCTCCGGTCCTTCCGGACATCCTGAAAATCGCCAAAACCGACGGGGCCAAGGTTCTCGTCGTGACAGTCCTCGAGGTTCCCTTGGCCCTGCCTCTTAAGGCCCCCCTTCCCACAGAAGAGCAGGTCGCCCGACACACCCTCTCGGTCTGCCAGGCGATCGGGGTGGATCGGGACGTCCTGGTCGATACCCGCCTCCTCCGAGGCCGCAGTGCGGGCGAGGTCCTGGTTCGGACCCTGAGGCGGGAGCAGGTGGACACCCTCGTCATCAACGATACCGACTCGCTGGTCTGCCGGGAAATCGAAGCGGCCATCCTTCGTTCCGGAATTCCCGTGACCCTCTGGAAATTCCGCCGGTTGGGCCTGGAGGCTCCCCGTGAAAACGCCGCTTTGGCCTGAACAAAAGATCCCGGAGGTCTCCTCTCACGCCACTCGGCGCTCCCGGCGGATCATGTTCCTGTCGGTCTTTCTCTCCCTTGTCCTCTTTCTTCTCGATGCCCTGACCCCCCAGCGCCTGGTCGTCTCCATCCTCCAGGACGTTCCCATCGCCCTGACGGGGCTCACCCGGGACCGGCGCCTCACCTTCGCCATGGTGCTCTTCGGCATCCTCTCGAATGTCCTTGCGGAAGCGATCAATGCCCGCACGGAAGGCTTCGTCAGCCCAGTCGCCATCGCCAACCGCCTTTTTTCCGTCGTCTCCTTTCTTCTGGTTGGCTATCTGGCCTTGAGGATCCAGGACAATGCCCTCGAAACCGGAAAGGCCATCTCTGAACAGCTCCGATCCGACCGTGATCGAAAAATCCGCTCCCTTCTGGAGGAGCTTTCCCGGGAAGAAGATCTCCAGAACCTCCTCTCCCGGATCGCCACCCATTTCCGGTCCCTGTTCGGGGCCAGCGGCATCATTTTCGCCGCCGCCCGGGAGAACCGGTGGCACTCCCCGATCCTTTCCGATCCCTCAGACCTCTCCTTCTGGAAAGAGGGGGAGCCCCTGCCAGGGGCTCTCTCCCTTCTCATGCCCCGGCCTTTTCCCCCGCGTCCCATCTCAGAGCTGAGCCTGGCCTTCGTGCTCGAATCCAACCACGTCCGCGAGGGAATCGTCGCCCGTCTGTCGGCAGGCTCCAAAGCGCCGGAGGAGACCTCCGGGATCCTTCTCTTTCTCCTGGATCCCCGGGAGCCGGAAGCGGCCCTCCTCCTCGAAGAGATCCTTCCGGTTCTCGAGGAGCTTTTAAGGCGCCTCGAGCTCCTTCGCCATCTCAAGGAGACGAACGCCCTGCTGCTCCGGAAAAACGTCCTGATCCGGGACCTCATCTCCGGCCTCTCCCATGACATCCGCACCCCTCTCCTGGCCCAGAACATGAACATGACCCTCGCGCTCGAGGGGGTCTGGGGAGCTCCCCCGGAAGGGGTCGCCTCCCTCATGGGGCAGATGATCCAGTCGAACAGCTCCCTTCTGGAGCTCTCGAACCGCCTTCTCCTCCTCTCCCGTTACGAACTCGACGCCCTCCCTCTCGAACGGCAGGCCTTCCCTCTGGACGCGCTCCTCTCAGAGGTTCTGACCGAGCTTGAGCCGATCTCCCGCCAAAGGGGGCTCACCCTCTCGACCCATCTCCTGCCGGACGCCCTCCTGGGCGACCGGCAGGCCCTGAAGCGTCTTTTCCTCAATCTGGTGGACAATGCGATCAAATGGTCTCCCCCCGGGGGAACTGTTGGTGTATCCTGTTGTAAGGAGCCCTCCGGATTTTTGGTCACGATTTCGGACTCCGGGCCCGGCATACCGCCGGAGATGATTCCCCGTCTTTTCCGGCGCTTCGGGGGGCTCTCCCCCGGTTCGGGTTTTGGTCTGGGTCTCTATCTGGCCCAGCAGATCGCAAGGCTCCATGGAGGGCGGATCCACTATCAGAAGGGAGATCCAGGAAGCCTTTTTACCGTGGAACTCCCGGAAGGGAGTCTCCCGTGACGCGGGTCTTTCTTGTCGAAGACCATCTCCTGATGCGAAAGGGTCTTCTGGCCGCCCTCGGACGCGAACCCTCCCTCGAGATCGCAGGCGAGGCCGAAAGCGGGGAGGCGGCGCTGGCGGAGCTTCTCCCCCTGGGCGCCGAGGGACGCCTTCCGGATGTCGTGGTCATGGACATCGGCCTTCCGGGACTCTCGGGGATCGAGACCACCCGCCGGCTCAAGGAGGGGCATCCCTCCCTCCGGATCCTCATGTTCACCGTCCACCAGCTGGAGGACGAGATCTTTTCGGCCTTCTCCTCCGGGGCCGACGGGTACTGCCTGAAGGACAGCGATGTGGGAAGCCTTCTTCTGGGGATCCAGGCCGTCTCCCTGGGATCCCTGTATGTGGATCCCCGCATTGCCCACCTGGCCATCCGGCGGATCCTGTCCTCTCCCGCGCGCGAAACGGAGTCCCCTCTCTCCCAGCGCGAAACGGAGGTTCTGAAACGTCTGGCGGAAGGGAAGTCCAACAGGGAGATTGCCGGCACTCTTATGATCAGCCTGAGCACCGTCAAGGCCCATATCCAGAGCATCCTGGTCAAGCTGTCGGCCTCCACCCGGGCGGATGCCGCTGTCAAGGCCCTCAAAAAAGGCTGGCTCTGACCCTCCGGGGTCCGCGCCGGCACCAACCTTCTACAGGAGAAAACAGAGGTCCGGACTCTCCGGCGAGAGACCAGACTCCTGTTTTTATGGAGAGACCATGATCCGGGCCCGCTCCCTTGCCCACGACAGAATATCCCCGGAGGGGGAGGAACCGGAATTGGAATCTGCCTCCGGGTTGTCTCATCTCGACGGAAAGACAGTGCTGATCCTCAAGCTTTCCGGCTGGGGAAGCCTTCTCGGGATCGCCCCCGTCCTTTCCGGCCTTCGCCGAAGGGCTCCGGGGTGCCGGCTGGTTCTTGTCACACAGCGAAGGAACGCTCCCGTCGCCTCCCGCTTTCCCTGGCCCGACAAGATCCTTTACCTCGAAGGGGCCTCCTTTTCTTCAGGTCCCCGTTCCCTTCCCGGGGTCGCCTCCCTGGCGCTCGCCATCCGGGCCCTCGCGCCCTTCCTCTTTGTCGATCTCCAGCTTGAGACCATGAGAAAGACCTCCCTCTTTTTACAGGTGGCAAGCGGAGCCTCCCGGCGTATAGGTTTCGTCAAGCGGTCGGACCGGATCCGGATGTCGGCCCTGACGCATCCCCTTTTTTTCAACCGGCACCACCCCTCCGCCCGGGCCTACGAGCAGGCC
>JAJYPO010000151.1 GCA_021795275.1 Nitrospirota bacterium
CTTGGTGTCCCGAAGCTTTGTGAGGACCAGGTCGAGCTCCTCCACCGGATCGAGATGGCCGGTGTAGGTCGTCCCCAGAATCGCCCCCACGCAGATGGTCCGCTCGTCGACCGCCCTCTCCACCGCCTCGGGATCAAGGGTGTAGCGATCCCCCGCCATGGGAAGGAGCCGGAGCTCCACCTCGAAATAGCGGGCGAACTTCTCCCAGACCACATGGACGCCGCTCGACGCCACGATGTTCGGACGGTCGGCGGACAGCCCCCGGGCCAGACGCTCCTTTTTCCAGCGGGTCTTGTGGGCCAGAAGGGCCAGCATGATGGCCTCGGAGGACCCGACCGTGGCCGTGCCGATTCCTCCTTCTCCCTTCGGGGCATGAAAGAGGCGGGAAAGCATGTTGACCACCCGCTCCTGGATCACGCCGGTCTGGGGATACTCTTCCTGGTCCACGAGATTCTTGTTCAGGGTACAGTTCACCAGCCTTTCGGCTTCGGGCTCCATCCATGTGGTGACGAAGGTGGCCAGGTTCAGGGAGGGATTTCCGTCGAGGTTCAGCTCGTCGGTGATCAGACGATAGGCGGCCTCCGCCGGGATCCCCTCTCCGGGCATTTCATAGCGGGGGATTTCCCGGGAAAAGGAGCGGCCGCCATAGGTGACGGAGAGAAGGCGTTCTTCGGGGGTCAGGGTGGCGAGGGAGCGTTTTTTCGAGAGCATGGGAGAATCTCCTTTCGGTTCGGGTTCATTCGAATCGATCCCGGTCCCGGGCAAGGGAGAACTCTCCGGATTGGCTCCCGCCAGCCTTTAGTCCGAAGGACGGGAGAGGTCGGGAGAGGGCTCCTGTGGCACCTGGATCTCCTGGTGGTACCGGGAGTGGTAGAGGGTTTCGATTTTTTCGAAGGGAATTCGGGTCACGCAGACCTTCGAAAGGACCGGAGATCTCCTTTTGCAGGTGAGCGACAGGCGGAAAAGGGCATCCTGGTCGTCGACGGTCATCCAGAGGTCGTTATGCCCCCCCGGGGAGAGGGCCGAAGGCGTTCCTCCGGGAAGGGGGAAGAGGCGGAGATCAAAGCCTCCCGCGCTCCCTTGCGGGCGGGAAAAGAAGCCGCCATGGGGGTGGGTCTCTCCCGGCGGACGTCCGCTCACGAGCCCGGTCACCAGATAGACCCCTCCGGAAGGGAGAGGGACGAGATGGGAGATCATTCCCGAGGTGGTCTCAAGAGAGGCCAGGCGGAGCTTTGGGGGATTTTCAGCGAGATTGACCCAGCCGATGGCGTCTCCCTTCCTTGCCGCCAGATAGAGTGCATCGTCCTTGTCCGACACAACCGGCGAGGTGAGGGTCAGACCCGTTTTCCCCGGTGGATAGGTCGTCTCGCAGGAGAGGCGGCGGCAGACAGGGGAAATACGGACAAGCGTCCCTTGCCGATAGCTGACCCACAGATCCTTCCGGCGGGAATCATAGGCCAGCCCCGAGGGGATTCCGGACTTGGGGGGAAGGGGAAGAAAGGAGAGACAATGGCGCCCCTGGCACCCGGAGGAGATCAAGACGATCTTGTTGGAGAGACGATCCAGGACGGCCAGCCTCTGCCTTCCCCGGTCGTAAACGGCACGGAAGGGATAGGCTGGCCGCTCGGGAAGCGGATGAACCTCGAGACAGCCCGCCGCGAGACACCCCCGGGGAAGATAGTCGACCTTGTCCCCGAGACGCAAAAGGACATAGGCGCCTCCGCGGACCGGGTCGGCCACCACATCGCCCGGATCGGACAGTCCCGGGGTCAGGGGAATCAGGGTCGCGCAATCTTCGCTCCGGCAGGAAGGAGGAAGGACAAAAAGGCCATTTTTCAGCGTGGAAGAGAGGTAGAGGCTTCCGAACCGGTCTCTGGCGACCCCCCGGAACCCGAAGTTCGAGACAGGAAGAGTCAGGGAGGAATATTCGGACTCGGGAGAGGCCGTCGAAGCCCCCGGAGGAGCGCCTTCTCCCGCCAGAGCGGGGAGACTCGACAACGAGAGTATCCCGGGAAGGAGCACCCCCGAGAGAAGTCGACGCACGAAGGCCGACCGGTCAGACCGGCGGATGAATGGCATTTTCTTCTCCGATCGCATGAAACAGGTTCAGAATATCATTCCGGCCGGCCCCCAGATCGGGCAAGCCTGATGACGAGGTCGCCTCCGCATTGAGACGAACCCCTCCCGCCACCGGAGAGACGGTCAGAAGCAGGTGGGTGGCATGGTGCCAGAATGAGGGCTCCACCCGAATGACAATCTTTTCCGGAGACTGTTGCTCGATATGCCATCCGGAAAAGCCCTTGATGGAACGGGTGATGTTGACGGCCAGCTTGGCGGGATCCCCATAGAAGGTCCGGGGGGCGACCTCGGGAAGGGGATAGCCACCGGTCGTCCAGGCCCGGTTGAGGGTGAAATAGACGGCGATCCGACGAACCGGCCCCGGGGGATTGATGAAGGCCGCGTTGTTGGCGATCAGATCCCCCCCGAGGTAAACAAAAACGGCAAAAATGACGAGTCCGGCAATCTTGAAGGCCTTCAACGGATCACGTCCTTTCGACGCCGGCTTTTTCCACGCCGGAGGCCTCAAGGTAGCGTTCGGCGTCAATGGCGGCCATGCATCCCGATCCCGCGGCGGAGATGGCCTGACGGTACACCGGATCGGCCACGTCTCCTGCCGCAAAGAGCCCCGGAACAGAGGTCTTTGTCCCGGAATGCGTCTTCAGATATCCCGTCGGATCGGTTTCGGCCAGCCCTCCGAGAAAATCGGTATTGGGGCGGTGGCCGATGGCCACGAAAAATCCCGAGCAGGGAATGATCGAGTCGGCCCCGGTGGTGACGTCCCGGACACGCACTCCCGTCACCATCCCCTGGGAAACATCGAGAACCTCGAGAATCTCCTTGTTCCAGGCAAAGGCGATCTTGGGATTCTCGAAGGCCTTTTCCTGCATGATCTTGGAGGCCCGGAGAGTGTCCCGCCGGTGGATGACCGTGACCTTGCTGGCAAATCGGGTAAGAAAGAGGGCCTCCTCCAGAGCGGTGTCCCCTCCTCCCGCCACCACGATCTCTCGCCCCTTGAAGAAGAATCCGTCACAGGTGGCGCAGGCCGACACGCCGGCTCCCATGAGGGCCTTTTCCGAGGAAAGCCCGAGGAATTTGGCCGAGGCTCCCGTGGCCACGATCACCGTCCAGGAACGGATCTCCCGACCGTCGTCGGTCATGATCAAAAAGTTCCCCTCGGACGACCTCTCGATCTTTTCCACGATGGCCGTTTCAATGCGGGCACCGAAGCGGGTGACCTGGGCCCGCATCTTCTCGATGAGCTCGGGGCCCGTGATCCCCTCGGGAAATCCCGGGAAGTTCTCGACCTCCGTCGTGATCGTCAGCTGTCCTCCGGCCTGAGGGCCTTCGATCACCAGAGGAGACAAAAAGGCCCGCGCCGTATAGAGAGCGGCTGTCAGCCCTGCCGGGCCCGTTCCCAGAATCACCACCTTTTCCAAACCACCCACCCCTTCAGAGAGCCTCATGGCTCTCAATACGGAAAGATTGACCCACGTCCCTCTGGCAAGATTGCCGCCGAGGACCTCCCTTCTAACAATACCAAGGAGCGAAAAAGTGGGTCAACCGGAGCCCGACCGGCTCAATCTCCTGTCTGTTTTGCCGAAAGCCTTCCCTCTACCTTTTTCTTCACCTCCGGCAAATACCCCAGATAGTCGACTCCTTCCGCAAAGCGAAGTGTTGCCAGGTCGGCCTGTTCCCGATACTGCCAGGTCGCAAGGGCGGCCTCGGTATCGAGGAGGTACACTTCCGCCAGGGTCAGGTCCACAATGGAGACAAGGTTGGCGGTATAGCGTTTGGTGGCAAGGACAAGGGCAAGGTCCGCCTCTTTCACAGCCTCCACATAGGCCCGGACAGAGGCCTGATCCGCGAGAACATGGGCACGGGCCTGCACGACCTGATCCCGAATGTTGTGGGACCAGTCGGAGATTCCGTATTTTCGTTCCCGGGACTTTTCCCGGGCGGCTTCCGTCAGGCCCCGGATCATTCCGCCGGTGTAGATCGGAATGGTGAGCGATCCTCCTCCCGACCACCATCCGCCTCCCGGAGCGTAGCTTTGCCCGGTCGTCATATTCCCCATGAATCCATAACTCCCGAACGCCGAAATCAGAGGATAGTGCTGGGCCTTTTCATAGCTCGTCTTTTCCCGTTCCTGTCGAAAGAGCATGCGATAGGCGTTGATTTCGGGCCGGTAAGTCAGTCCCCGCGTAATGGCCAGATCCCTGGAAACCGGCTCCATGGAAGGCTCCGATGGAAGCGGGGTTGTCAACGTGTAGTCTGAGCGTCCCGCTTGCCCAAGACCCATCACATCGTTCAGGTGAGAGATCCGGGCTTCAAGGTCCTCCTTCTCGAACTCAAGGAGTGCCCTGGCCTTTTCATAATCGACGCGAGCCAGATCGAAGTCGAGTCGGGAACGGTAGTCCGCCTTGTAAAGCGATCGTGTCAGATCCATGACAAGCTTTCGCTGGTCGAGGTTCTTCTGGTAGACCTCGATGAGCTTCTTGTCGAGGAGAACCCGGTAGTAGGCCTCCTTGACCTGAAGGATCACCCAGGCATCCTTGCTGTAAAGCCAGTATTCGGAAGCTTTTTTTCCGGCCAGGCGCTCTTTCACCCGATGCTCGAACTTTCCGAAGTCGAGAAGAAGCTGGTTGACTCCGATCGAGGCCGCACCCAACGGCTCGTTGGAGGATGAAATAGACCCCATCTTGGCGTAGTCCATCGGAAAGATCGGGGTCATGAAATTCATGTTGTTGAACGACTGGTTGCCCAGACCCGGATTGCTTTCGCCATAGAGAGCCCCCACTCCGACATGAGGAAAAAAGTGGGACTGGGAGACCTTCACATGGGCATTCTTGCGTCCTACCCGATGGCGGAACCAGCCGAGCTTCGGATGGTGCTTCAGGGCAAAGTCGACCGCCTGGTCGACAGAGAGAATCTCCGGCGGGATGCCGTTGTCGGAGATGGCTGTCATATTCCCGGCCCAGGCGCTTTGCGTCCCTCCCGGATGAAGGGTCCCCGCCAGGGCTCCAACGAAGGCAATCGCCTTCATCAATCCTGAACGCCTGGCCGGGAGATTTTCCCGGCCGCATATTGTCTGCTTCATGAATCGTCCTTCCTTGACGCGTGTCACTCCTGACCCGGTCACAGCTGGCGCGCCGGGCGGAAGGGCACGGGTTTCAGCGGAACGGCGTGGACAAGCTCACCGCTGTGAACATGCCATTTTCCTGCGATAACAAGTCGGTCGCCGGCATTCAGCCCGGAAAGGACCTGGACCCATTTCGCATTGTCGATTCCAATGGTTATAGGAACTTCGAGGGCCTTCCCGTCTTTAACCACCATGACAGAGTAAGGCTTGTCCCGGCGGGCCATGACGGCGGCCCCGGGAATCAGGATCGAATTCCTGTACTTTTCGAGATAGAAGGTAAACTTCCCGTACATGCCCGGATGGATCACGAGGTCGGGGTTCTCCATGTCGACTTCGGTCCGCATCGTCCGGGTCGTCGGGTTTTCCGCCGTGGCAAAACGAGTGACCCGTCCCCAGAAGGTTCGATTGGGAAGCCCCGCAAGGTGGACCTCCACCTTCTGACCTCTCCGGATCAGGGGGGAGACATCGGCAGGCATCCAGACATAGGCCCGA